>JAKAUQ010000011.1 GCA_021827705.1 Actinomycetes bacterium | reverse complement strand
TGGAGATCGCCTCGGGCACCCTGGCCGCCGGCGCGACCCTGGTGGCCGGCGGGGCGATCGCCGGGGCCGGACGGCTGATCGGGGGAGCCCCGAGCGGGGTCGCCCTGCCAGCCCTCGTCCCCCGGGGCCCGGGGGACCCGGCGGTGCGCGGCACGTTGCTCGGCCCAGCGCGCGAGGTGCCCGTCGGGGGCGCGGCGACCTTCACCGTCCCGGTCACGGGGGACCCCGGAATCGTGGTCCAGCCGGTTCTCGGGCACTTCGACGCCTACGACGCGGTGTGCCCCCACGCGGGCTGCACCGTGGGCTACGACGCGGCGGGCCACGTGCTGGCCTGCCCGTGCCACGGGTCCCAGTTCCAGGTGGCCAGCGGGGCCGTTCTGGCCGGCCCGGCTCCTCGGGGGCTGATGAAGATCAACCTGACCCGGGGGCCCGACGGTAACCTCTACGTGCGATGAGCGACGCGCCGCGCCGGGTCCTGGTCATCGAGGATGACCGTGGCCTGGCCCAGGCCGTGGCGGCGCTCCTGGCCGACGCCGGATTCGCCGTCGACCAGCGCCACGACGGGGAGTCCGGGTACCTCGCGGCCCGCGAGGGCGCCTACGACGTGATCGTGCTGGACCTGATGCTGCCCAAGCGCAACGGCTTCTCGGTGTGCCTGGACCTGCGCGAGGCCGGGGTCCACACCCCGCTGCTCATGCTGACGGCCAAGGAGGGCGAACTCGACGAGGTCGAGGGCTTCGAGGTGGGCGCCGACGACTTCCTGCGCAAGCCCTTCGAGCCGATCATCCTGCTCGCGCGCATCCAGGCGCTCCTGCGCCGGCGCGACCGCGAGCGTCCCCAGCCCCTGGTGGTGGGGGGGCTCTCGCTGGACCCGCTGTCGCGCCGGGTCACCGTCGAGGGTCGCGAGGTGACCCTGACCCCGCGCGAGTTCGCCCTGCTCGAGCACCTGCTCGGCCACGACGGGCCCCTCCAGAAGACCGAGATCCTGTCATCGGTGTGGGGCCCGCACTTCGACGGCGACCCCAACATCGTCGAGGTCTACATCGGCTACCTGCGCCGCAAGCTCGACCGCGAGGGCGAGCCCTCGCTCATCCGCACCGTGCGCGGTGTGGGCTACCGCATTCGCGAGGCCTAGCGGTGCGCGCCCGGCGCGAGCTGTCCATCCGGGCCCGCCTGACCGTCTACTTCGTGGCCTCCATCGCCGTGATCCTGGTCTTCACCGGCGTGGCGCTGGTCGCCCTGGTGCACCGCTCGCTGGTCACCAGCGCCTCGACCCGGGTGAGCGACGTCATGGCCCAGGTCGAGGCCCGCCTGGCGAGCGCACCACTGCCCGCCCGGCGGGCCCTGAGCGTGCCCATGGTTGGCGACGTCGTGATCCAGGTGACCAATCCCGCCGGCACGGCGGTGTGGGCGGCCAGCTCGGAGATCGCCGGCCAGCCGGTCCTGGCGCGGGCCACCCCGGACAACGCCTCGGTGACCGGGCTCGCCGTCGTGGCGCGCGCGCGCCCCGCGACGCGCTCCACCCTGGCGCTCCTGTCGCAGGGCGCGGTCCAGACCATCACCACCTCCAAGGGTCCGGCCCTGCTCTTCGGGTTCGTCGACTCCTCCTCGATCCGCCACGGCGTCGCGGTGCTGCTGGCCAGCGTCCTGGTGTCGTTCCCCTTGCTGCTGGTGCTGGCCGGCACCCTGATCTGGTTCGGCCTGGGCCTGGCCCTGGCCCCCGTTGAGTCGATCCGGCGGCGCGTGGACGCCATCGCGGCCCGGGACCTCTCCGAGCGCGTCCCGGTGACCGGGGGCGACGACGAGATCGCGCGCCTGGCCCGCACCGTCAACGCCATGCTCGACCGCCTGGAGGCGGCCAACCGCTTCCAGAGCGAGTTCATCTCCAACGCCTCCCACGAGCTGCGCAGCCCGCTGACGACGCTGCTGGCCACGGTGGAGCGGGCCCGCGGGATCGAGGACCCGCAGCAGTGGGCCCGGGTGACCGAGACGATCGCGCGCGAGAGCCGTCGCCTCGAGGGGCTCATCGACGACCTGTTCTGGCTGGCTCGCCACGATGAGGGCCGCATCGCGCTGCGCGCGACCGACGTCGACCTCGACGACCTGCTCTTCGAGGAGGCCCAGCGCATCCGCCTGGTCACCGAGCTGGGCGTCGACACCTCGGGGGTGGCCCCGGTGCGCGTGGTCGGGGACCCGGCCATGCTCACCCGGATGATCCGCAACGTCGTGGACAACGCCGCGCGCTACGCGGCCGCCCAGCTGACCTTCCGGGCCTTCGCGCAAGACGGCGCCGCCGTCGTGCAGGTCGCCGACGACGGCGCGGGCATCGACGTGGCGACCTCGGCCCGCTTCTTCCAGCGCTTCGTGCGCTCGGACCCGGCCCGGGCGCGCACCTCGGGCGGCTCGGGCCTGGGCCTGGCCATCGTGGCCGACATCGTCGCGCGCCACGGCGGCACGGCCCGCTTCGTCGAGGTGGCCGGGGGCAGCTGCCTCGAGCTGCGCGTGCCCCGCGCACCCGCGGGCCCGCCCGACTCCGCCGGGGCGCGGTGACGGCCCCGCGGCGGCCCACCGACGGGCTGCGGGGCTGGGCCGGGCGCGACCCCCTGCTGGTGGCCCTGGTCGCAGCCGCCCTGCTGGAGGTCGTCTGGATCGTCTACCTGGGGCTCACGTTGCCGCCCCACTACCGCGCGGACCACTGGGCCGCGGCCTGGGTGGGCCTCGACACCGCGCAGGTGACCGCGCTGCTGCTGGCCGCGTGGGCCGCCTGGCGGCGCCGAGCGGTGCTGGCCCTGTTCACCAGCTCGGCGGGCACCATGCTGCTGGTGGACGCGTGGTTCGACGTGACCACCGCCGCGCGCGGCGACGAGCTCCAGAGCCTGGTGCTGGCCCTGGGCGGCGAGCTGCCCTCGGCCCTGGTCCTCTACTGGGTCACCCACCGCGTCTTGCGCCACCTCAGCGAGCAGTCGCGGGCTCGGCGCGACGCGCGCGCCCTGCCCGCGGGGCTCATCGACCCGCGCCGCGCGGCCCGCGGCCAGTCGCCTCCAGGTGGAGCAGGAACTCCTTGAGCGCGGCCCCGCCGCCGAAGCCCCCCAGGCCCCCGGCTCCGACCACGCGGTGGCAGGGGATGGCGATGGGCCAGGGGTTGGCACCCGTCGCCTGGCCGACGGCCCGGGCCGCGCCGGGGCGCCCCAGGGCTCGGGCGACCTGCCCATAGGTGCGGACCTCGCCGTAGGGGATGGTGGCGATCTGCGCCCAGACGGCGCGCTGGAAGGGGGTGGCGCGCACGGCGCCGTAGCGCACGTGCAGCGTGCGCCGGCGTCCCGCGAGGTAGGCCGCGACCTGCGCGGCCGCCTGACGCAGCGCCGGCGCCGCGACACCGGTGGCCGGGGGCGGCCCCTCCCGGGGCAGCCAGATGCGCGTGACGCCGGCGGCGTCACCGGCGACCGCGAGGTCGCCCAGGGGCGAGGGGACGTGGACGACGGCGAGCACGCGTCGGTTCTAGTGCACCGCTAGCGTGCCGGTGTGCTCGAGAGCCGCGCGGGGGGCGTGCGCCTGGTCAGCGACGACGTGGGCGCGGGCTCGGCCGTGGTGCTGCTGCACGGCTGGCCCGACACGGCGCGCCTGTGGCGCGGGGTCGTGCCCGGGCTGGTGCGCGCGGGCCACCGGGTGATCGCCCCCGACCTGCGAGGCTGCGGGCGCTCGGACCGGCCCGGGGAGGTGGCCGACTACGCCCTGGGCCACCTGGTCGACGACGTGCTCGGGGTGCTCGACGCGACCGGGGTCCAGCGCGCGCACCTGGTGGGTCACGACTGGGGCGCCGCCCTGGCCTGGGCGGTCGCCCTGGGGCACCCCGAGCGCGTGCGCACGCTCAGCGCCCTGGCCGTGGGCCACCCGACGGCCTATGGCTCCGGAGGCCTGGACCAGATGCTGCGCAGCCTCTACATCCTGGCCTTCCTGGTCGAGGGCGTCGGCGAGGCCTTCGTCGCCCTGGAGGACTACGCGCTGCTCACCCGTATGGGCCACCCCGACGCGCCCGCGCTGTCCGCGGCGCTGGCCGCGGGCCAGCTGCGTGCGCACCTCAACTGGTACCGCGCCAACTGGAGGCCCGACGCCTTCGTGGCCCCGCCGCCGCGCCCGAGTCCGCTCACGGTGCCCGCGCTCGGCATCTGGGCCAGCGGCGACCGCGCTCACCGAGGAGCAGATGACCGGCTCGGCCCCGTACTGCGCGGCGGGCTTCACCTACGTGCGCCTCGAGGGCCTCGGGCACTGGTTCGTGCTCGAGGCGCCGGAAGTTGTGACCAAAGTCCTGGTGGACTTCGTGGCTGACGAGGGGCGATCCGGAGGGAGGCCCGGAGCCTGAGTGGTAGAACAGAGCGATGAAAATTGCGCTCTGTAGAGAGTCACGCCCCGGTGAGACTCGCGTCGGCCTGACCCCCGACGCGGTCAAGGCTCTGGTGCGCGAGGGCTGGGAGGTCGTCGTGGCCCGCGGGGCCGGCGGGGAGTCCCACTTCACCGACGCCGCCTACGAGGCCGCCGGGGCGACCCTCGCCGACCAGGCGCTCGGCGACGTGACCGTGCGGGTCAACGCGCCGACCCTCGAGGAGGTCGCCCAGCTGCCCGAGGGATCGGCGCACCTGTCCTTCCTGTCGCCGCTGCTCAATCTGGACGTGGTGCGCGCGCTGAACGAGCGCCGCATCACGGTGCTGTCCTTCGACCTGCTGCCGCGCATCTCGCGGGCCCAGTACATGGACGCGCTGTCGAGCCAGGCGACCGTGTCGGGCTACCGCGCCGTCTTGACCGGGGCGACCCACTTCGACCGCTTCTTCCCGCTGCTCACCACGGCGGCCGGCACCATCCGGCCGGCCAAGGTGCTGGTGATGGGTGTCGGGGTGGCGGGCCTGCAGGCCATCGCCACCGCCAAGCGCCTCGGTGCCAAGGTCCGCGCCTACGACGTGCGCAGCGCCGCCAAGGAGGAGGCCGAGTCGGCCGGGGCGACCTTCGTGCAGCTCGGCATCACCGCCGACGCCGCCGGGGGCTACGCCCGCGAGCTCACCGACGAGGAGCGCGCCGCCCAGCAGGCCGCCCTGGCCGCCGAGGTGGCCGCGGCCGACATCGTCATCACCACGGCCGCGGTGCCCGGGCGCCGCTCGCCGATCCTGGTCACCACGGCCATGGTCGAGGCCATGGGCGAGGGCTCCCTGGTCGTGGACATGGCGGCTGACGGCGGCGGCAACTGCGAGCTGACGCGAGCCGGTGAGGTCGTCGTCCACGGGGGCGTGCACATCGTGGGCATGGCCAACCCGCCCGCCGCCATGGGGGCCCACGCCAGCTTCCTGTACGCCAACAACGTGCTCAAGCTCCTGGCCCTGTTCGGGTCCCAGGGCCAGTGGGCTCCCGACTGGTCCGACGAGGTCGTCGTGGGCGTGACGGTCGCCCACGACGGGCACATCACCCACGCGCCCACCGCCGAGGCCCTCGGGGTCCCGGCCGTCGCCCTTTCCGCGCCGCAACCCAAGGAGAACGACTGATGGGCAACGCCCTGCTCCAGTACGCGACAGTCTTCATGCTGGCGATCTTCGTCGGCATCGAGATCATCGCCAAGGTGCCCAGCATCCTGCACACCCCGCTGATGAGCGGCTCCAACGCCATCCACGGCATCATCCTGGTGGGCTCGATGACGATCCTCGGCGCGGCCACGACCAACGCCGAGGAGATCCTCGGCTTCCTCGCGGTGATCCTCGCCGCCTTGAACGTGGTGGGCGGGTTCGTCGTCACCGACCGCATGCTCGAGATGTTCAAACCCAAGGCCAAGACGCCCAAGGCCGGATCCACGAGTGAGGTGGCCAAGTGAGTCGAGTGACCCTGATCGACCTGATCTACCTCTTCTCGGCGACCACCTTCGTCTTGGCCCTGAAGGGCCTGGGCAGCCCCAAGCGCGCGCGCCTGGGCAACATGGTGGCGGCCTTCGGCATGGTCGTGGCGGTCGTGGCGACGTTCTTCCGTCCCGTGGACGGCCACGCCATCTATCACGTGCCCCTGATGATCCTCGGCATCGTGATCGGCCTGGTCGTCGCGGTACCCGTCGCCCGGTTCGTCAAGATGACGGCCATGCCCCAGCTGGTGGCCATCTTCAACGGCGTGGGCGGTGGCGCGGCGGCGCTGGTGTCCATCACCGAGTTCATGCACATCAAGGCGACGCACCCGGCGACCTACGTCGCCCTCGAGGTGCTGCTGGGCGTGCTCATCGGCACCTTCTCGTTTGCCGGCTCGGCGATCTCCTTCGCCAAGCTCCAAGAGCTCATGACCGGTCGGCCCGTCACCTACCCGGGCCAGCAGGTGATCAACGGCATCGTCGGCCTGGCCGCGCTGGTGACCATCGGGTGGGTGCTGGTGAGCGCCTCCCAGACGATGCTCTGGGTGCTGCTCGGCCTGGCCGCGGTGCTCGGCGTGCTCTTCGTGCTGCCCATCGGCGGCGCCGACGTGCCGGTGCTGATCTCGCTGCTCAACGCCTTCACCGGCGTCGCGGTGGCGGCCTCGGGCTTCACGCTCGGCTCCAACCTGCTGATCGTGGCCGGCACCCTGGTGGGCGCCTCGGGTCTCCTGCTGACCCGCCTGATGAGCAAGGCCATGGGCCGCAGCCTGCCCAACATCCTGTTCTCCGCCTTTGGCGCCACGGTCACCGCCAGCGGCGCCACCCAGCGGGCCGACGGCCGCTCGGTGCGCTCGGGCAGCCCCGAGGACATCGCCATCATGCTGGGCTTCGCCAGCCGGGTGGTCTTCATCCCCGGCTACGGCCTGGCGGTGTCGCAGGGCCAGCACGTCCTGCGCGAGCTGGCCGACCTGCTCGAGAGCCGGGGCGTCGAGGTCTTCTACGGCATCCACCCCGTCGCCGGGCGCATGCCCGGCCACATGAACGTGCTGCTGGCCGAGGCCAACGTCCCCTACGAGCAGCTCGTCGAGATGGACGAGGCCAACTCCGAGCTCCAGACCGCCGACGTGGCCCTGGTGGTGGGCGCCAACGACACCGTCAACCCGGCGGCCGTGGACGACAAGACGTCCCCGATCTACGGGATGCCCATCATCCACGCCGACCTGGCCGAGAACGTCGTGTTCCTCAAGCGCTCGATGCGCCCGGGCTTCGCCGGCATCGAGAACGAGCTGCTCTACAACCCCAAGACCACGCTGGTCTTCGGCGACGCCAAGGATACGCTGACCAAGATGGTGGCCGCCGTCAAGGCTGGGTGAACAGCACCCGCGCGAGGGTGACGGTGAGTCGGGATGCCTCGGTGCGCGCCGAAGCATGACCGACGGGGCTCGCTGCGGCGGTGTCGCGTTGGTCGAGGCGACCGGCCGCAGGCGAGAGTGCACCACCGCGTTGGACGAACGCGGAGATGCCTACCATAACGACGTTTACGTGCTGGGGACCCGACCGTCGCTTACAGTTGGTCCCAAGTCTTCGTCGTGCTCGTCGGGGGCGCGACCACCAGGGAGGGAACATGGATTCCATGCGGTCCACAGCACGTGCATTGGTGCGAGGCGCGGGCCGATCGCTCGCCGTGAGTGCCCTCCTGGTGGGCGGTGCTACCGTGATCGCCCTGCCCGTGGGCGCGTCAGGCGGAGTGAGCACCTCCAACTTCGTGCTGCACCCGGTGGTGGGCAACAGCCAGTTCGCCACGGTGCGCGGAGCGGGATACGAAGCGACGCTCCTGGCCGCCGAGGCGAAAATCGGCTCGGGGGCGACGAGCGCGAGCCCGGCGTCGGGAGTGACGCTACCTTCGTGGACGCCGGTGGGACCCCAGCCCGAGCAGTCGACGGCCGTGCAAACGACGTGGGGCGGGGCCAACTCGGGGCGGGTGACGGGTCTGGCCGTCACCGCGGGGTCGAGCCCGACCATCTACCTGGCCGCCGCCGGTGGCGGCGTGTGGTCATCGAGCACGGGCGGGGCGTCCTGGGCGACGCACACCGACTCCCAGCCCGACATTGCGACCGGATCCGTGACGGTGGACCCGTCCAACGCGTCCTACGTGTACGCCGGGTCCGGTGAGGCCAATCAGTGCCTGGACTGCTACTTCGGCGACGGGATCCTCGAGTCGTCCAACGGCGGCAAGAGCTGGACCACGGTCAACCCGTCGGGCGTCTTCACCGGCGTCAACATCGGCTCGATCGTCGTGGAGCCAGGTGCATCGTCGATCTCGTCGACGACCGTGCTGGCGGGCACCAGCCAGGGACTGTACGTGTCGACCGATGGGGGAGTGACGTGGTCGATCGAGGCGGGTACCAACTGGCTAGGCGGCTCTTACCCGGTGACGGCGGTCACCTTGAACACCCAGACGTCGCCGATCTCGATCTACGCCTACGTCCAGAACGTGGGTCTGGAGTACAGCGCGGACAACGGCTCGACGTGGGCGCTGAGCATGTCAGATCCTGCCGCGGCGGGCTCCTCTGACTTCGGGGCCGTGGCGCTGGCCCCCACGTCCAGCGCGACCTCGACCACCGTGTACTTGAGTGTGGGCTCGGGGAATGGGTACGTCGGCATGTACAAGTCGAGCGACGGGGGGTCCACCTGGACGACGCTGCTGATGTGCAGCAACGGCACCACGACGCCCCAGGCGGGATGTGTTCCGTACTTCACCAGTGACCAGTACGGCTACAACGGGATCAACAGCGGGGCGGGCGGGGACCAGAGCTGGTACGACAACACGATAGCCGTGGACCCGCTCAACCCCAACGTCATCATCGCTGGGGGCATCACGGCCGTCGAAAGCACCGACGGCGGCACCAACTGGACGAACCTCAACGGTGGCGGGTTCTTCGCGGTGAGCAACATCCTGTTCCACCCGGACTTCCACGCCCTGGCCTTCGACAGCGCAGGCAACCTCTACATGGGCAACGATGGTGGTGTCTGGGAGATGTCGGCGGCCAACGTGAACCCGACGTCGGGCAGTCCCGTGCTGAGCTACAGCAACCTCAACACCAATCTGGACATCACGCAGTTCTACCCGGGATTCAGCCAGAACGCGAACGCCTCGACGATCCTCGCGGGTGCCCAGGACAACGGGACCAACCTGTACACCTCGCCGAGCACCACGTGGGGCGAGGTGCTTGGGGGCGATGGCGGTGGCACGGCCATCGATCCCAACAACGCGCTCAACCAGCTGGCCTTCGCCGACGGCTCCCTGTACTCGACGACCGATGGCTGGCAGACGGCCGCCAACGAGACGTACCTGACGCCGAGCGCTGTCAAGAAGTACGTGCTGGGCGTCAACTGGGCACCACCGGTCAGTGTGGTGCCCGAGACATCGGGATCCACGATCGTGCTCGGGGGCGACGGCATCTACCTGAACTCCAGTTTCACCAACAACTCCGCGTGGTCGGGCCCGGTCGGCTACACCGGCGACCCGACCTTCCAAAGTGGCCAGGACTTCATCTCCACCCTGGCCTACGCCCCCTCCAACCCCCAGATCATCTACGCGGGCTGGGACGACGGGACGATCGAGATGTCCACCGACGGCGGGCTCTCCTGGACGACCATCCAGCCCGAGCAGTACGACGCCACCACCGGCAGCTACCTGATGGTCACCCACATCGCCGTCGACCCGGCGAATCCCTACACCATTGACGTGTCCCAGTCCTCCGGCGGCTACCTGGGCCTGGCCTACGGCGGCGTCTATGCCGGGTCGGGTGCCAGCATCGAGCAGATCACGGCGACCTCCACCACCCCCACCACCGTGGACGTGACGGGCAATCTGGCCCCGGGCGTGCCCTCGAGCGCCGTGATTCCCGACGGCCACGGCGGGCTGCTCGCCGCTACGGACCTGGGAGTCTTCTGGGCACCCACGCTGAACGGCGCGAGCACTCTGTGGACACGCGTGGGGACCGGCCTGCCCAACGTCCAAGTGATGGACATCCAACTGACCTCGCAGGGAACCCTCATCGCGGCCACGCACGGTCGCGGCGTGTGGACGATCCCCTTTGCGGCATCGAGCGCGTCGTCCGCGACGGTGTGCACGTGGGTCGGAGGAGTCGGGTCGAACGGCTCGGACTGGTCGGTCGGCGCCAACTGGTCGACGACCTCGGGCGCCTCGTGCACCCAGGCGGGTGGGCCGCCGGCGGGGGCGCAGCTGGTCTTCCCCGCCACGCCCGCCAACGCGACGGTGACCTGGGACAGCGGTACGGAGGCCGGCGGCGGGGGCGTCGCTCCGGCAACGGCGTACGACTCCATTGTGGTGGAAGGCAGCGGCTACACCTTCACCGACAGCAATTCGGGGGTGGGCGTGTCGGTGAGTCCGACCCTGACCACCCCGTGCGGGTCGGGGGTGGGGCTCTGCGTTGCGGACACGTCGCACGTGACTTGGCCGCTCGACGTCGCCGTGAGCACGAACCAGACGTTCGCCGCCACCAGCGGCTCCACCCTGAGCATCTCTGGCGTCGTTTCTGGCAGCGCCGACCTCACCGTGGGCAACGCCACCTCGAGCGGCGCGGTCAGCCTCAGCGCGGTCAACACGCTTTCGGGGACGACGACGGTGGCGGCTGGCACCTTCACCGTGACGGGGAGCGAGACCTCGTCCACCGTCGTGGTGAGCGCGGGCTCCACGTTCTACGGCGCGGGCGCGGTCAGCGCCGTACAGGACAACGGCGGCACCGTCGTGCCCGCGAGCGGCGCGACGAGTCCCGCGACCCTGACAGCGTCGAATGGTGCGCCCTTCAACTGGGGCACGCTCGGCATTGTCATCAACGGTGGGTCGAACTCCCAGCTGTCCGTTCCCGCGGGGAGCGTCGCCCTGTCGGGCATGAGTCTGAACGTCAGCGACCTGCCCGTGGCATCGCCGGGATCGAGCTACGTCCTGGTCGCTCTGGGGTCCGGGGCGACGGCCACGGGCACCTTCAGCGGACTGGCGCAGAATGCCACCCTCGTCGCCAACGGCAAGACGCTGCAGATCACCTACCCGTCCCAGTACGCGGGCAGCTCGTCCGAAGGGGCGGTTCTCACCGACGTGACCGGCGGGACCGTCTCGTCGGCACCGACGGCGGTCTCGGCGACCGCGGGCAACGCTTCGGCCGCGGTCTCCTGGAGCGCCCCGAGCAGTGACGGCGGCAGCCCGATCACCGGCTACACCGTGACCGCCACGGACGCCACGACTTCGGCGAACAGTGTGGCCGACGCCTGCACCGGATCGACCGCCAGCACGGCGACGTCGTGCACCGCGACGGGCCTGACCAACGGGGACTCCTACACCTTCACCGTCACCGCCACCAATGGCGTGGGCACCAGCTCGCCGAGCAGCCCCTCCAACGCGGTGACGCCCGAGGCCACGGTGCCCGGCATTCCTACTGGTGTCACGGCGCTCAGTGGCAACGCCTCGGCCGCGGTCTCCTGGAGCGCCCCGAGCAGTGACGGCGGCAGCCCGATCACCGGCTACACCGTGACCGCCACGGACGCCACGACTCCGGCGAACAGCGTGGCCGACGCCTGCACCGGATCGACCGCCAGCACGGCGACGTCGTGCACTGCGACGGGCCTGACCAACGGCGACGACTACACCATCACCGTCGCCGCGATCAACGCCGTCGGCACGGGCTCGCCGTCCGCGGGGGTCTCGGTGACGCCCGCCGGCGTGCCCTCGGCTCCCGGCGCGGTGACCGCCACGGCCGGCGTCACCTCGATCAGCGTGACCTGGAGTGCGCCCAGCGCGAACGGCAGCGCGATCGTGGGCTACTACGCGGTGGCGCAGGCCGGTGCCTCCCCGCAAACGGCGACGTGCAGCACGTCGCTGCTCAGCTGCGTCTTGACCGGGCTCACCCCGGACGTGTCGTACACCGTGGAGGTCCAGGCCATCAATGGCGTGGGAGCCGGTCCGTTCGCCTCCTCCAACGCGGTGACGCCCTACACGGTCCCCGGCGCTCCGACCGGCCTCAGCGGCACGGCCGGCAACGCCCAGGTGAGCCTCACCTGGAGCGCCCCGAGCAGTGACGGCGGCAGTGCCATCACCGGCTACGAGGTCCAGGACTCCACCAACGGCGGCTCGACCTGGACGACGCTCAGCGCCAACACCGGCTCGACGACCACCTCCTACAGCGCGACGGGCCTGACCAACGGCACCGCCTACGTGTTCCAGGTGGCCGCCATCAACGCCGTGGGCACGGGAGCCTTCTCGACCACGTCGTCGTCGGTGACGCCCGACACGGTCCCCGGCGCTCCGACCGGCCTCAGCGGCACGGCCGGCAACGCCCAGGTGAGCCTCACCTGGAGCGCCCCGAGCAGTGACGGCGGCAGCGCCATCACCGGCTACGAGGTCTCCTACGGCACCTCGGCGGGCTCGCTGACTTCGAGCGTGGCGACGGGCTCGACCTCGACCTCCTACACGGTGACGGGCCTGACCAACGGCACCCCGTACTACTTCGCCGTGGCCGCCATCAACGCCGTGGGCACGGGAGCCTTCTCGACCACGTCGTCGTCGGTGACGCCAGTGGCGACGGTCCCCGGCGCTCCGACCGGCCTCAGCGGCACGGCCGGCAACGCCCAGGTGAGCCTCACCTGGAGCGCCCCGAGCAGTGACGGCGGCAGCGCCATCACCGGCTACGAGGTCCAGGACTCCACCAACGGCGGCTCGACCTGGACGACGCTCAGCGCCAACACCGGCTCGACGACCACCTCCTACAGCGCGACGGGCCTGACCAACGGCACCGCCTACGTGTTCCAGGTGGCCGCCATCAACGCCGTGGGCACGGGAGCCTTCTCGACCACGTCGTCGTCGGTGACGCCCTACGTGTCGGTAGGCGTGGGAGGACCCTCGTCGACGCCGAGCACGCCGGTCGCTCCGCCGCCTAGCGTGTTGCCCTTCACAGATTTCGGCGCTCCGGTCTCGGGCTCCGTGAGCTGCTCGGCGCCAGCGGTCGTTGCGGCGTCAAGCAACGGTGCTCAGCTCGGAGCTGAGGTGTCGGCCTGCGCTCTGGCTGCCGGGTCGACGGTCAGCCTCTATCCGGTGACACTGTTGCCGGTCGGAGGCGCGCCCGGAGTTCCCTCGGGTGGCACCCTGAGTGCGGCAGGCGCCATCACCTGGAGCGTGCCCTCCGGGACGTCGATGACGCCCAGCCCCGCGATCACCCTGACGATCACGGACGCATCGATCTCGGCTGGTGACACCATCTACGCCATCACCGCCACGGGCCTGGTGGCCGTGGGCACGGCGAGTGCCGGGGTGGCCTCGCTGAACGTCAGCGCTCCCGAGGTCATCGTGGTGATCCACTCGCTGCTCCAGCAGTCCAGCCTGGTGGTCGGCGCCGCGCGCGCCGCGGCGGGCTCGACGATCACTTTGAGCACGTCGGGCGGCTCGGGATCGGGCGCCGTGACCTTCGCCCTCGTTCCCGGTGGGACGGCGTCGGGATGCGCGCTCAATGGCTCGACGCTGAGTGCGCAGGGTCCGGGCACGTGCCTGGTGCAGGCCACCAAGGCGGCCGACCGCCAGTACGAGTCGACCACGTCGACAGCAGTGGCTGAGGACTTCGTGACGCCGCCGCTGCCGCGCCCGCTGGTGATCGGGCTCAGTGCTGGCGCGAGCGCCCTCAGTGCGGGGGCTCAGCGTGCGGTGCGCACGTTTGGCACGCACGTGAAGACACCGGGTTTCATCATCGTCTTCGCGTACGGCTCCGGGTCACGATCTCTCGCACAAGCTCGCGCGAATGCCGCGGTGCACGCGCTGCGGATGGTGACGTCTGTGCGCATCCGCGTCGTGCTCATCATCCGGTCCGCGCTCCATCGCATCAAGCTGGTTGCTCGCCGTTAGAACGCTCAGGCTCGATCGCGGTGCCCGGACGCACCGCGATCGAGCCCAGAGCCCCCGACGCGGGGCCGTGGCGTGTCAGGTGACCATCGGGCCACGACATGGCAGTGACCCGTGCCCAGAACTCGCCACCGCTCCAGCGCCGCGTCGCGCTCGCAGCACCGCCGCCTCGGGGGAGTCCCTCCCGAGCGCCGACGCCTAATAGCCGTAGCCCGAAGTGGTCGTGGTAGTCCCTGCGTGCTTCTTGACCGCCTTGCGGGCGCCCGTGAGGGTGGCCACGAAGAAGCCCGCGACGTGGTTCCCGCTGGCCTCATTGGCCCGGGTGTCCGAGACGAACGTGTAGAGTGGGCGGCCCCGGAAGGTCACCTGGAAGACACCCTGGGCGCGCGAGAACACGCCGAGCCCGGCCGTCCCGGTCGGCACGGTGTGCGCGGGCACCTCCAGGGCCGGCCAGATGGCCAGGCACGAGCCGGTGCAGCGCGACCGGTTACGCCCGTCACTGCCGTAGGTGTAGAGCACGCGGCCCGAGAGCGTCTCGAGCACGCGGCCGTAGCCCTTGATCGTGGCGACCTTGACGACGTGGCGGTGCGTGACCCGGGCCGCCCCGGCCAGGCTGGGAGCTAGAGCCAGGGCCAACGTGGCCGTGATGGTCAGGCGGGCTAGTCGCCGCGCCGTGGGGTGTAGTGCTGAAGCGGTCATCGTCCCCCCTTTTCGATCGAGTACCGTTCCGCCTACGACAGTAGGGGAAATGGACGGTGCGCGGTCGGTCGCCTCAGGGGGCGGTCAGAGCGTCGAGGCGGGCGCGCACCGCTGGGTCGAGGCGATGGGCGGCCGCGGCGTTGGCGCGCACCTGGGATGGGCTGGAGGCCCCGGCGATCACCGAGGTGACCTCGCGGTGGTCGAGGAGCCACGAGATCGCCAGGGTGAGGATCGGGGTCCCCAGCTCCTCGGCGTAGCCGAGCAGGCCGTCCACGGCGTGCTGGAAGCGCTCCGAGAGCCAGTGGACGGCGCGGTCCGGGCTCATCAGGGCCAGGCGCGTGCCCTCGGGGACGGGCTCGCCGGGTCGGAACTTGCCGGTGAGCAGCCCGTTGGCCAGCGGGTAGTAGGGCAGGAGGCCCACGCCGAGCTCGGCGCAGGCGTTGAGGACCCCGTCGGACTCGGGCTCCCGGGCCAGCAGCGAGTACTGGTTCTGGATCGAGGCGAAGCCGGGGTGCCCCGCCGCGGCCACCCAGGCCGCGCGCAGCTGGTCGGCCGTGAGGTTCGAGCAGCCAATCTCGCGCACCAGGCCGGCCTCGACGAGCTCGCCTAGGGCTCCGAGGGTCTCGGCGATGGGGACGGTGTCGTCGGGGTAGTGCAGCTGGTACAGGTCGATGTGGTCGACCCCGAGGCGCATCAGGGACGCCTGGCAGGCGCGGCGCACGTAGGCCGGGCTGGCCCCGAAGCTCTCGTCGTCCAGGGGCATGCCGAACTTGGTCGCGATGATCGCCTCGGAGCGCCGGGTGCGCAGGGCGCGGCCCAGGAACACCTCGGACCGGGTGCCCCCGTAGGTGTCGGCCGTGTCGAACAGCGTGATCCCCGCGTCGAGGGCCGCGTGCACCACGGCGGCCGTCGCCTCCTCGTCGAGGCGCGAGCCGAAGTTGTTGCAGCCCACCCCGACGACCGAAACGGACAGCGAGCCCAGCGTGCGATGTTCCACCAATCCTCCTCGGGACCACTGTAGGCAGCGCCTCGCCGACCGGTACCATGGGGCCAAAGGAGCCCCATGAAGATCCACGTGAACTACGACCTGTGCACCTCGAACGCTGTGTGCATGGGCATCGCCCCCGAGGTCTTCGAGGTGCGCGACGACGGCTACATGTACATCCTCAATGACGAGCCCGGTCCCGCCTTCGACGAGCGCCTCCGCGAGGCCGTCGCCAGCTGCCCCAACGGTGCTCTGAGCATCTCCGAGTGACGCCCCGCGTCCGCTTCGCCCCCTCGCCCACGGGGTTCTTCCACGTGGGCTCGGCGCGCACCAGCCTGTTCAACTGGCTCTTCGCGCGCCGCCACGGTGGCACCTTCGTGCTGCGCATCGAGGACACCGACACCGAGCGCAACCGCGACGAGTGGCGCCAGGGGATCCTCGACGCCCTGACCTGGCTGGGCCTGGACTGGGACGAGGGGCCGACCCTGCAGTCGGACAACCTGGCCGACCACCGCGCGGCTGTTGAGGCCCTGTGGGAGGAGGGCTACCTCTACGCCTGTGACTGCACGCGCCAGCAGATCGACGAGCGCGCCGCCGCCACGGGCCGCCCCGGCTACGACGGCTACTGCCGCACCCGCGAGCTGGAGCGCGGGCCGCGCACGGCGCTGCGCTTCCGCATGCCCGACGAGGGGGCGACGACCATCGAGGACCTGGTGCGCGGGAGCGTGACCTTCCCCCACGAGGCGATCGGCGACTTCGTCGTCATGCGGCCGAGCGGCGTCGTGCTGTACCCGCTGGCCAACCTGGTCGACGACCGCCGCGCCCGCATCACCCACGTGATCCGCGGCGAGGACCTGTTGCCCACCACCCCCAAGCAGGTGCTGATGTGGGAGGCCCTCAACCACTGCGCCGGCCAGGAGTGCGTGGACCTGCCCGCGTACGCGCACCTGCCGATGCTGGTCAACGAGCAGCGCAAGAAGCTCTCCAAGCGCAAGGACCCCGTGGCCCTGGAGAGCTACCGCGATCAGGGCTACCTGCCCGCGGCCATGGTGAACTACCTCGCTTTGCTCGGGTGGAGCCCGAAGGGGGGCGAGATCGCCGAGCGGGCCCAGTTGATCGACCAGTTCGACCTCTCCGAGGTCTCGCGGTCCCCAGCCTTCTTCGACGTGAAGAAGCTGACCCACCTGAACGGCGAGTACCTGCGCGCGATGGCCCCCGACGCGTTCATTGGCGCGTGCCGACCTTGGGTGCATCCCGACCCCGCGGGCTGGCGGCCTAGTGCGGTGCCCCCGTGGTCCCCCGAGCACTTCGACGCCGGCATCTTTGCGCGCGCGGTGCCCCTCATCCAGACCCGCGTGACGACACTGGCCGAGGTGCCCGCGATGGTCGCCTTCCTCTTTGGTGACGAGGTGGCCTTCGACGCCGAGGCGGTGGCGACCGTGCTCACCGACGACCCGCGGGGGCGCGTCGTGCTCGCCGTCGCGCTCGAGCGGTTCGCCGAGGTCGACTTCACCGCGGCGTCCCTGCACGACGCCCTCGTCGAGATCGGCGAGGGCGTCGGGCTGCCGCTGCGCCGGGCGCAGGCGCCGGTGCGCGTCGCCGTGACCGGCACGCGGGTGGGGCCCCCGCTCTTCGAGTCGCTCGAGCTCCTCGGTCGCCAGCGCACTCTCGACCGCCTGCGCGCGGCCCTCACCCGCGTGTCGTGAGGGCCGCGCCGGCTGGCGCGCCCACGGGCGTCGTGTAAGATTGCCGAGCCCTTCGGGGGTGGTGTAATTGGCAACACAGCTGGTTCTGGTCCAGTTATTCAGGGTTCGAGTCCTTGCCCCCGAGCGAACCGGCCGCCTGGCGGCCCGGCTCGATGGTCCCATCGTCTAGTGGCCTAGGACACCACCCTCTCAAGGTGGAGACACGGGTTCGAACCCCGTTGGGACTGCTCTGGGTTAGAGACACAACTAACCGCTTCGCGGCGACAGAACTGCTCGCGAGTTATCACCATCATGTGTGGTGGGTGTGACGCTCACGCACGTCGGTGACGTCGCGCGGGAGGACTCGGAGATGAAAGGGTCCGTCGGCGGT
>JAKAUQ010000002.1 GCA_021827705.1 Actinomycetes bacterium | reverse complement strand
GTCGCGGCAACGCTCAACAGTCGGCCACGCAAGACACTCGGATGGAGGACACCCGCCGAGGCTCTCGACGAACTACTACAGTCAGCTCAGCAAACTGGTGTTGCTTCGATCGATTGAGTCCAGTCAATTTCGAAGCCGGGACTTCGTCATGATGTTGAAGAACAACGGACTCTTCGGTTCCATGGGACGAGTGGCCGCCGCGGGCGACAACGCGCGCATGGAATCATTCCACTCGCTGCTTCAGAACAACGTGCTCAACACCAAGAAGTGGGAGACCCGAGACGAACCCCGCTTGGCGATCGTCACGTGGATCGAACGCACCTAATCACCGCCGTCGTCGCAAGCGCAGCCTCGGGCGCATGACGCCAGTGGAATTTGAAGCCGTGTTTCAGGCCCTTGACGAAGTGGCTGTCGCGGCATGAGACTATGGAAAGAAACTGTCAACTAAACCGACAGCAGCGCCACCCGAGCACCCAGAACATCCGGCGCGGCTTCTGTCGCGTGATGGGTCTCATCAAGACGACCCTGATGCTCGCTGTCGAGGTGATGGCGGCCAACCTACGCCTGGTGCGCGAGTGGGCCAAGCGCACGGGCGAGAACTCCGATCCGCTCCACGAGCCCTTCCCCGAGGACTTCGGCTTCGAGGAGATCGACGCCGAGGGCAACCTCTGGTCCGTGGCGGCCGACGACCCCAGCCCGCCGGGCAGCCTCACCGCCGATCTGAGCCTCGCGGGACCTGACACGTCCCACGAGGCTCTCACGCGTTCCGCGCGACTCTCCGAGCGCTGCCGAGTACCACTGAACTCGCGCCGGGACCGCCCGCCGACGTCTCCGGAGCCCCTAGCAAGTCGCCGGGTCGTTCTGCCACGACTTTCGTCACCGTGCGGGTCCGACTTTCGTCAAGACCCCGTGGCGGGGTGTTTACGAAACTCGATACGCCGCCACAGCCTTGGGCGGTTTGGAGGGAGACGAGGCGCTGTCCACACGATTTTGGGCGTAGTGACCACATGGTCGCGAATCAGGTACTTTCTAGTTGAACATCATTGCGAACGCGGTGCCCTGGTATCGGAGTTCGTCACTCCTTCGGTACGTGGATAGTGCTAACAATGCGTGGGATCAGGATATTTGGTGCTAAACCACACGCTAGTTTGTTAAAAGTTTATGGCTACCCTACACAGTGAAGGGTGTGACAAACTCTCTGATAAACTCCTCGAATATGTACAGCCGCTGGACCGACGTGGAGGTCGCCATTCGGCACCTGCTCGGGGGCGAGCGGGCGTCCTCACTCGAGACCGAAACCCTCGACTTCAAAGAGGACGACCGTCGAAGCAGCAAGGATCTCATCAAGACGATCGTCGACGCGGTGCTGTGTTTTGCGAATAGCCGTGGTGGCTACGTCGTTGTCGGGGTTGTCGACAACGCTTCAGGTCCGGAAGCGATTACCGGAACGGACCTCGACGTCGAGGTGGTGCGGCGCCGTGTCTATGAACTCACCACTCCATCACTGCTCGTCGACTGTGATCCGTTCGTCGTGGCCAATGAACGTGTGATTGCCCTGCACGTACCCGCGAGCGTCGACATCCACAGCGACACCCAGGGCCGGGCAACGCGGCGGATCGGCACCGACTGCCTGCCTATGAACCCCGATGCTCAGCACCGACTGCGAGAGGAACGCCGTGGCACCGACTGGTCAAGGTTGCCAGCAGCATCGACGCTTTCCGACGTCAATGCTGCTGCACTCGACGCTGCCCGGCGCCAGTTACGCGCCTTCACCGATGAACGTCGTACCTTGGCCGCGCTCAGTGACGCCGACTTGCTACGTGCGCTAGGGGTGGTGGATGATGACGGGCGGCTCTTACGAGCTGGCGAAGTGCTGTTTTGTGCCTCGACGGATCGACCGAAGGTTGTCTACCAGTATCAGGGGACCTCCGGCGGCGAGCCGCTCGTGGTTGAGCGACTCGACGGGCCGCTTGTGCTTGTTTTCCAACGAACCATGGAGCTCGTACGCGCTCGCCTCGAAATAACGCCCGTGACACTGCCGACGGGCCAGCAAATCTCGATCGAGAGCTTCCCTGAACTTGCCGTTCGCGAGGCGCTGTCGAATGCAGTCACCCACCGCGACTTCCATCTTGACGCGCCGGTCACTGTCGAACACTCCCCAAGAATGCTAATCGTGACATCACCGGGGCCCCTCGTAGCCGGGGTCACATTGAACAACATCCTTACTCATCCGCCAAAGCCCCGGAACCTGACGCTGGCCCGTGCGGCGCGTACGTTGGGACTCGCAGAAGAGCTCGGCCGCGGAGTTGATCGGATGTACCGCGAGATGGTGCGTTCGGGTAAGCAGATCCCGACGATCGAGGAGTCGTTCGACAACGTCAGGGTCGTGTTAACCGGGGCCGCCCCAAACGCACAGATCGCCCGATACGTGCGTCAGCTACCCGAACACGAGCAAGAAGATGTTGACACGATGCTCGTTCTCGTTGCCCTATGTGCACAGCGCACAGTAAATGCCGTATCCATGGCTCGGCTATTGCAGCGCACGGAGGCAGAAGCCGAGAGTATCCTGCGGCGACTGTCGGGTGCAGACGTCGCGATGGTCGAACCAACGCGAGAGTCGGCTCGGCGTGCCAACTCCATCTTTCGCCTGAGCCCGACGGCCCTCAAATCTCTCGGGTCAGCTGTGCCCTACAACAAAGCCACTATGGAGTCTATAGACGCAAAAGTCGTGGCCCACGTAAATGAATATGGGAAGATCACGAACAAGACTGTTCAGAACATCTTCGACGTGAATATGCAACACGCGAGAGCCATACTCAGTGACCTTGTGCAGCGTGAAGTCCTGAACAAGTCGTCTGCTCATCAACGCGGGCCCGGAGTGGAGTATGGGCCGGGTCAACGATTCCCAAAGAAGTCGAGTCGGCGGAAAAGAGGGCAATCCGATCCTGCTTAGATCGTGAACTAGTGACTCAGGGTCTCGACACCTGAGGTGCCCGACTTCCACACGATGTTGGGCGAACTGACCACACGAGCGTTGAACGGTGTATGGGCAATCACGCGATTGAGCGAGGCCCCATCCGTGTCGGAGGTGCGTAACGTTTGTGGGAGATCAATCACGTGTCAGTTCGGCGCCACGCCCTGCCTCCATCAGTGGAGATGATGAGGTATGTCGTTGAAGAGGTGATCTGGACAATGGCAGCGCCGAGCCTCGGTGACGCGAAGGTTATGAATTGAATGGCTGCCGTCTGCGGGCTTGGCGTGTACACCGATGCCCAGGTCTTTCCGCCGTTGCTCGTCGCGAAGAGATGTTCGGGCGATGCCTGCCCCTCATTGATGGGCTTCGCGACGAGGATCGTGCCGGGAGAGGGTGACGCGGGGAGACCGGACACCTGAGTTATCCACGTGGTCGGAATTCCGACGCCAATCTGGCGGGTCGGGGCGAAGGTGAGCCCTCCATCGTGTGAGATGAAGATCCAGCTCGTGCTCATCTTCAGGCCCTTCGGCGTGCCGGGAGCGACGTTTCCGCCAAACCCGCCAATCGTGCAGGCATCAACGAGCGAGGTTGACGAGTACGCCACGGGGACGGCGAAGTTACCGCCGACATTGGCACACGGTCCGGCCCACTTGACCCAGTGGCCCGAACTCGTCAGGCGCGCAGCGCCCGTGACACCGCGGTCATTGCCAACCATCAGCCAGCCACTATTGCCCTTGAACACCAAGGCGCCGTCCATCCCTGTTCCCCCGGCTGCCGCAAACAGCGTCGGTGTGCGCACCCGTCGCCAGGAATTGGTCGAGATCGGAGACCGCCAGAGTCCGAAACTCTGGTCCGTGTTCCACCCGATCGCGTAGACCTGACCGTGGCTCGCGCCCACCGAGAGGATGCCGTACTTCATCGCGAGCGACGTCACAGAAACAGGAGACCACCTGCGTCCTGCGTCGTTAGTCGACCACAACACCGGTTTGGTGGTGCCGTTGGTGTTCCCGCTCGGCACCGAACCGTAGATCCATCCGTCATTGGCGTTGGCGAAGAAAATGGTCAGTTGGGCAACTGGGTAGTAGTCGGAAGATGTTGTGCGCATGAGTTTTTGGATCGGGGCCGGAACGGTCTCGACGGTCCAGGTGCGGCCGTTGTTCGACGTGTGCTCCACGCGAACACACGTATCTGTTCGGCAGTGATAGGCGCCGAGCATCCAGCCTTCGCCGGAGGGCAGAAACGACACCGAAATCGGTGACGTTGGAGCTGGCGTCGTGGACCCGGCTAAGGGCGCTCCCACCAGCGGGGTGAGTATTGTGAACGAAGCGACCACCGCCACCGCGATCCGACGCAACGTGCGCGATCCGCCTCCTCGGCCACGATCGGGAGCATACGACGTCGCACCGCCTATCACTTCTTGTCGCCAATTTTGCAATAGCGGCGATACGTGCCCATCCGACGATGTGCGCGGGTGCCAAGCAGCCATGTGTAGAGGTTAACCACGTGGTCAGTATCGCACTTTTGTCAATTCGCATTGGCCGCGTGTGAACACTGGGTCAACCGCGCCGCGCCGCAGTTTTCTAAAGTGTCTCGATTGCAGCACCGATGCGTGGACTCACAGTTCGCTTACGTGCATCACAACGAAAACATTGAACGACTATCGAACTACAACCCGCGAGGCCTGCCCGACTGCGAGTGGAATCTTGCCCGGGAGCGGGCCATCGCTGCTGTCGCGGCGACCGGTGTGTCCAACGACGAGTCGGCCGTAGTCCTGCTCGGTCACCTGGCCCGGTTCCTCGCGTGGCACCCGGTCTGGAACCGCACCGCAGCGCCGAATCTCGAGGTCCTCCTGTCGGTCCCGTACGTCGAGGCGTTCGTCGCGGCGTCTCCCCAGCATCGCGTAGCCCGCCCGTACCTACGTCGCGTCGCTCGAGCCATCGGGGCGGTCCCGACCACCGCCACGGTGAGGAGAGTCAAGAACCGGCCGGCGGCCCGGCGCTTTTGGACTGCGGTCACCGACCTCGGACCCTTCGCGGCGTTGGCCGAGGCCTACCGTCGTCGCGGCTACGCGGTGATGGCAACGATCTTCGAGGGTCTCGTCCCCGAACTCGCCACGGCCGATTGGGACCACGGTTCACGCATCGCCGAAGCGGCGAGTGCGCGGGACGAAGCGCGAAGCACTATCGAGTCAGCCGTTCGTGCGATACAGGAACTACGGGTCGCACGTGACGTCGAGCCCATGGGGGTCCGTGTCGTTCATCCAACGAAGGTCACGTCGGTGAAGCCCACGGCGGCCAAGCCGTTGTCGCGCTCCGCGGCGGTTCGGGCGGCGAAGGAGAAGCACGCGCAATGCGAGGCGGCGCGGGCGAGCGCATCGTACGAGCACGTCGAGGTGGGTGCGTTGCCCGAGCTCGACGCCGCGATCGCTAGCGTCGTCGTGGCCTTTCGCCCCTACCGGTTCAGCGACGCGGACTGGGAACTCGTTGACGTCGCCACGCGGCACCTGGCGACCGTCTACGAGCCGCCGAGCGTCGAGTGGGTCCGCACCCAGATGGGAGTCCTCGCGCGCTTCTGTCTGTGGGTGGCGACTCGCCCGTCACGACCGTCGTCGACCGACCCGCTTCGACCCGCGGAACTCCTCGAGAGCGGCCTGGTGGAGGCGTACCTCGCCGGACCGGTCGCTGGGTCGCCCGACGCGACTCGCGCCACCGTTCGCTCGGCGCTGCGTCGTGCGGTGAAGCGCCTCGCTCCCGGGTCCGCCCCGCAGGTCATCTCCTATCAACCGGTGCAGCCTCCCTATACGCCCTTCGAGTGCGCGTCACTGGTGCGCCTCGCGCGCAACCAGCCGACCGCGACGCTTCGTCGCGGACTCTCGGCCATCGTCGCCTTGGGTCTCGGGGCGGGACTCTCCTCGGCCGAGCAGCGTGGCGTCACGCCGGAGTCGATCGTCGAGGGTGAGCTGAGCGCTGGCGTGACCGCGCTCTTCGTGATGGTGGGTGGCGCCATGTCTCGAACTGTCGTTGTGCGTGCTCAGTACGAGGAGTTGTTGCGCGAAGCGCTGGAACTGCACCGAACGGCCGGCCGCAAGTCCTCCGATCCCCTCTACGGACTTTCGGTGACTCGTCACAACGTCACGGGTCCGGTCACGGCACGGGCCATGACCGCGCTCACCACGGGCGTCGACGTGGACCCGGCGCGACTGCGTTCGACGTGGCTCGTGGCCGTCATGAGCGCCCCCGTGCCGCTTGGAGCGTTGCTGCGGGCGTCGGGACTGCGCTCGGCGCGCACGCTCGTTGACCTCCTCGCGTACTGCCCATCGCCCGACGAAGCGGCGGTGGCAGCCGTCCTGCGAACGGTTGAGCTGCGCGAGAGCCCGGTGGCCTCGTGATCCGGCGTTGTGAGGTCGACTTGGTGTTAAAGGCCATTCGTCGCAGTGGGGTGGCCGACCAGGTCGAGAGAATCCTCGTGCCGCATCACACCGGCCGCCCGCGCGAACTCTCGGTCGAGGTCTTCTTCGTCGGGGCGATACTCGTGGCCTCGCGAGGTCTCACGCTCACCCTTGACAACGTGCACAAGGCGTTGACGAAGTGGATCGCCCCCTCGGTTCAGAACGCCCTAGGAACCCGAGTGAAGTCCGAGTCCGGTGTGCAGAGCGAGCCCATCACCATTCGTCAGGTCCGCTATCTGCTCAGTGCCATCGAGCAGCGTCTGGAGTTCTCGATGGGTTACGCCCCGGATCTCACCGACGTCGAGCGCGAGATTCGCAGCGAGGCCCTCCAAGCAATCATCGACAAACTGATCCGGGCCTCGCATCCTCAGATGATGCCGAAGAACATCTCGATCGCCTGGGACAGCTCGGGAGTGGAGTCATTCGGCAAGCCAAGGTGGGCGGCCACCGCAACGAGCGACGCGGTTGACGCCGATCTCGATGAGGTGGAAGCGGCGATGGCCGAGGTGCGAGGGGTCATCGAGAGGGAGAAGACGAAGAAGGGCAAAGCGAAGACTGGGAAGAAGGAGGTTCGCGAAGTCACGTCCAGCGACCGCGACGCGCACCTCGGATACCGGACCAAGACCCACGACAACAAGTCGACGAAGCTCTTCGGCTACGACCTCTTCGCGGGCGTGGGAGTGCTGCCGGTCGGGGCCGACCCCGACGAGATGCCCAAGCTCCTGCTCTCGATGACGCTGCGCCCCGCGGCCGGTGACACGTCGGACCCCACGCTGGGCGCGCTCGATCGGTTGGTCGAGGAGGGATACGAGATCGACGAACTGCTCGTGGACCGCGGTTTCTCCTACAAGCGCCCCGAGGACTGGGCGATGGAACTTCACCGGCGCGCCATCAGCCAGGTGCAGGACATCCACCCGCTCGACCGTGGCGTCAAGGACTACGAGGGTATCCGCATCGTCCGTGGCGTGCCCTACTGCGTCGCGACCGATGATGAGCTGTTCGACAACCCTCCACCACCCCACTTCAAGGTCGGCCCGCTGAAGAAGAGGGCCACCAACGAAGAACGGCTGAGTCACGAGCGCAACACCAACGCGCTCGAAGAGTTCCTCGCCCGCAACGCGAAGCTCCAGCAGCACGCGTTCGTGTTCAATCAGAACGCCCCCACGAAGGCCGACCCGTTCCAGACCCAGTGGATCTGTCCGGGTAAGGCGGGCAAGCTCAAGTGTGAACTGTGCCCACTGTCAGAGCACTACCCGGCGGACCGCCCGGTGGTCGAGAATCCCGGCCCGCTCGCCACCGCCCCCAAGTGCTGCCGGCAGGCGACGATCGTCATCCCCGGACCCGTGCTGGCGAAGCTTCGTCAGCGAGACCCGTGGGGATCGCCCAAATGGATCGACTCCTTCGCTCGACGCAGCGCCATCGAGGGCATCTTCGGGAACCTGCGCAGTCAGAGTACCCAGAACATCAAGCGCGGCTTCTGCCGTGTGGTCGGTCTCGTCAAGACGAGCCTGATGCTGACGTTCGAGGTGGTAGCGGCCAACATCCGCCTGGTGCGCAAGTGGGCCAAGCGCACGAGCCTGACCACAGACCCCCTGTGTGTAGAGTTTCCGCCCGACCACGGATTCGAGGAACTCGACGAGAACGGTGAGATCTGCCTCGCGGAACCGTTCTGCTTCGACGACCCACCGGACGATCTCGCCGCGTAGGCGAGCAGTCTCCTCCAGTTAGTAGCCCTCGGGACGAGTCACGTCCCGAGGGCCTCTTTCGCTGCACCCAGTGCCCCGAGCGACTTGACGCACGTCTCCTCAACCGCGGTTGGGGTGCTCGGGAACTGGCTTCGTCCCTCTCGGTCGACTTCGGGCCGCCCGCCGGGGACTTTCGTAAGCGGCAGGGGCCTACTTTCGTTAACACCCCGTGGCGGAGGAGGTGGGATTTGAACCCACGGTGGGTTGCCCCACACACGATTTCCAATCGTGCCGATTCGGCCGCTCTCGCACTCCTCCAGGCCCGGCATGCGGGCATCGGACAGGCTACCTGACTGGGCGCGCGCCCCGGCGCTAGCCTGGTCGGACCGGCGCCGAAAGCGATGGCCGGGTCCCGTGCGACGGTCGCTCGTGAACCGAGTCAGGGGTGGAAGCCAGCAGCTCTCAGCGAGTCTGACCGGGTGCCACGGTTCGCCTGGCCATCGCTTTGGGCGCCGGGGAGAGTACTAGGTGACCGGTAGCATCAGGCCGTGCCCGCGGATCTGACGCCCACCCCCATCGAAGGCGTGACCGCCCTGTATCGGCGCTTCCGCCCCGGCCGGTTCGCCGAGCTGCGGGGGCAAGACCACGTGGTGCGGGCGCTGCGGGGCGCCACCCGTGATGGCCGCGTGGTCCACGCCTACCTGTTCTCGGGGCCCCGCGGCACCGGCAAGACCACCGCCGCCCGGATCCTGGCCAAGGCGCTGAACTGCGAGCAGCCCCTCGACGGCGACGCCTGCGGGGAGTGCGCCAGCTGCGTCGCCATCGCGCGGGGCGTATCTCTCGACGTGATCGAGCTCGACGCCGCCTCGAACAACGGGGTCGACGACGTGCGCGAGATCACTGCGGGTGCCTGGCACCAGACTCCCGGGCGCTGGAAGGTCTACATCGTCGACGAGGTGCACCAGCTTTCCAAGGCGGCCGCCGCCGCCCTGCTCAAGACGCTCGAGGAGCCGCCGAGCCACGTGGTCTTCGTCCTGGCCACGACGGACCCACACAAGGTGCTGCCCACCATTCGCTCGCGTACCCAGCACCTCGAGTTCCACCTCTTCAGCAGCGAGACGCTGGCCGGACTGCTTCGGGACATTCGCCAGGCGGCGAGCCTGGCGGCTGACGACGACGCCATCGAGGCGGCCGTGCGCCTGGCGCGCGGGTCAGCGCGCGACGCGCTGAGCGCCCTGGACCAGCTGCTCGCGACCGGCGTCGTCGACGAGGACCGGGCGCCCTCGACCGAGCTGGTCGAGGGCCTCATCGCCCAGGACGCGGCGGCGGCATTGGCCGCCCTGGCGGGCGCCCTGCGTCAGGGATGGGATCCCGAGCAGCTGGCCGAGGCGCTGGCGGCCGACGTGCGCCAGATGTTCTTGCTCCAGGTCGCGCCCCACGTGGCCGACGCCGTCGACGCCGAACGCGCCCGGCTCGCGTCCCTCGGTGAGAGGCTGGGCCCAGCGCGCACCGTGCGCACGCTGGAGACCTTGGGCCGCACCCTGCGCGACATGAAGAGCGCGCCCGACAAGGTGATCTCGCTGGAGGTAGCGGTGGCGCGACTGACCCGTCCGGATCTGGACACCACGACCGCCGCCCTGGCCGAGCGAGTCGAGCGCCTGGAGCGCCAGGTGGCCCTCGCAGCCAGCGGTGCCGCCAGTCCTCCGCCGGCCCCTCCCGTGACACCACTGTCACCGGTGGGCGCCCCCGCCGAGCCCTCGGTCCCTGCCACCACCGCGGCCTTGGTCGAAGCGCCCGAGGCGGCGCCCGACGACGCCTCGCTGCGCGAGCGATTCGAGCACCACGTCGTGCCGCGAACCTCCCGGGCGGCTCAGCTGGTCCTGCACTCGGCGCAGGTGCGCTCCTTCGATGCGGGCCGCCTGACCCTGGCGGTGCCCAGCGAGGAGATGCGCGCCAACACCGAGGTCATCCACCAGGGGCTGGTGCGCGCACTGGAGCACGAGTTCGGGCACCTCATCGAGGTGCGCTGGGAGGTGGACCCGACACTGCGCGCGGCGCCTCCGGCTCGCCCGACCTCGTCGCCCCGACCCACACCGCCGGCCGCCGACGCGCCCGCCGTCGACGACGACGCCATCGAGGTCGCGTCCGTCGGTGAGCACCTGATCACGGAGATGTTCCCCGGTGCCGAGGAGATCGGGTGAACTATCCCGCACCTCTGCAGGCGGTGGTCGACGAGCTGGGACGCTTCCCCGGCGTGGGCCCCAAGTCGGCGCAGCGCATGGCGTTCTGGCTCATGCGCCAGCCCGGCGAGGACGTGCGGCGCCTGGCTCGGACCCTCGAGGACCTGACGACGCGGCTGACTCTGTGCGCCCAGTGCTGCAACGTGGCCGAGGTCGGGGGGCTGTGCGAGATCTGCGCTGACGCGCGCCGTGACGCCACGGTGGTGTGCGTCGTGGCCAGCCCGCCCGACGTCGCCGCCGTCGAGCGCTCCGGGGCCTTTCGTGGCACGTACCACGTCCTGCACGGCGTGCTCAACCCTCTCGAGGGCGTGACCCCGGATCGGCTGCGGATCGCCGAGCTGCTCGAGCGTCTGAAGGGACCGGTGCACGAGGTCATCTTGTGCTTCAACGCCAACGTCGAGGGCGAGGCCACGGCGATGTACCTGAGTCGCCTGCTGCGGGTCCCCGGCCTCGTGATCTCGCAGCCGGCCAGCGGGCTCCCCGTGGGAGCCGACCTGGAGTTCGCCGACGACGTGACGCTGGGCCGGGCTCTCGAGGGCCGCCACGTGCTGAGCGAGTAGCGTTCGGCTCTGCCAGACTGTCGCCGTGCGGTACCTGACCGTGATCCGTCACGCCAAGGCGGTGCCGGGAGCGATCGGTGTGAGCGACTTCGACCGACCGCTGGCCCCGCGCGGCCAGCGTCAGTGCCGGTGGCTGCGCGAGCGCGCGGCCGACCCGAGGGCCCTGGGCGCCTTCGGTCCGGCTCGCGTCGCGGTGAGCCCGGCTCGGCGCACCCGGGAGACCTTCGCCGACGCCTTGGAGGGAACACCCTTCGTGTCCGCGTCGGTGGTCGAGCCCGCGCTCTACAACGGCCATCGCGACGTCGACGCGGCCGACGTGCTCGAGGCGCTGCGCGCGCTCGACGACGGAGTCTCGTCGCTGGCCCTCGTCGGGCACAACCCGACGGTCTACGAGTTCGTGGTGGCCGTCGCCGTCACGACGCCCGCGGCCCTGGTCCAGGGACGCTATCCCCTGGCCGGGGCGATCGTCCTGGCGCTGGGGGACGCGGGGAGCCTACGTGGCGGCCCCTACGACCTGGTGGCGACCTTCGCGCCCCCCGACTAGAGCGAGCGGAGGATCGCGGCGTCGCCCTGCCCGCCCCCACCGCACAGCGCGACGGCCGCGGTCCCGCCGCCCCGGCGGCGCAGCTCGTGCAACGCCGTGAGCGTGATGCGGGTGCCCGACATGCCGACGGGGTGGCCCAGGGCGATGGCCCCGCCGTTGACGTTGAGCCGGTCCTCGTCGATGCCGAGGTCGTCGGCCGACGCCAGGCCCACCGCCGCGAAGGCCTCATTGATCTCGTAGAGGTCCAGAGCACGCGGGTCGACACCAGCACGCCCGGCCGCCACGGTGATGGCGTGGGACGGCTGGTGCAGCAGGGAGGGGTCGGGCCCCGCGACCTGGCCGTAGCCGACGAGCTCACCGATCGGGGTGAGGCCGAGAGCGGCGGCGCGATCGGCGCTCATCACGAGCACGGCTGCCGCGCCGTCGGAGATCTGGGACGCGTTGCCCGCCGTGATGGTGCCGTCCTTCTGGAAGGCGGGGCGCAGGGCGCTCAGAGTCTCGATGGTCGTCGAGGCGCGCACGCCCTCGTCGGTGTCCACGATGATCGGGTCGCCCTTGCGCTGGGGCACGGGGACCGGGACGATCTCCTCGGCGAAGCGGCCCGAGGCGATGGCCGCCGCGGCCAGTTGGTGGCTGCGCGCGGAGAACTCGTCCTGGCGCGCCCGGCTGATGCGTCCCTCGTTGTAGCGCTCGGTCGCCAGACCCATGGCGCACTCGTCGAAGGCACACGTCAGGCCGTCGAGCATCATCGAGTCGACGACGGTCTGGTCGCCCAGGCGGTAGCCGGCGCGCGCGTTGGGCAGCAGGTAGGGAGCGTTGGTCATCGACTCCATGCCGCCCGCGATGACGATCTCGGCCTCGCCGGCGCGCACCATGAGGTCGGCCAGGTAGATGGTCTGGAGACCCGAGAGGCACACCTTGTTGATGGTGGTGGCGTGCACCGTCATGGGGATGCCAGCCTTGACGGCGGCCTGGCGCGCCGTGATCTGGCCCTGTCCGGCCTGGATGACCTGGCCCATGAGGACGGCGTCGATGGTGGCGGGGTCGAGCTTCGTCGCCTGGAGGACGGCGGCGATCGCGTGTCCTCCCAGCTCGTGGGCGCGAAGTGAGGCAAGCGCGCCGGCCAGCTTGCCGATGGGCGTGCGGGCGCCGGCGACGATGACACTGCGGGGCATGAGGACCTCCTTAGTCCGTCAGCGTCACCCTAGTCCGCACCATCTGGGGGCTCCGCCGCCGGCGGCGCGGCGGGCTCCAAAGGGAGCTCGACCTCGATCGCGGTGCCCACGCCGGGCGTCGAGCGCACCACCAGCGTCCCGCCCAGCAGGCGGGCGCGCTCGCGCATGCCCACCATCCCCATAGAGGGCGGCTCGCCGGGCCGTCGGCCCAGACGGTGGGTGTCAAAGCCGATGCCGTCGTCGACGACGCTCAGGCGCAAGGTGGCCGTGTCGAAGCCGATCACGACGCGAACCTCGTGGGCGGCGGCGTGGCGGCGGATGTTGCGCAGCGACTCCTGCACGATGCGGAAGGCCACCAGGCCCACGTCGTCGTGGAGGCGGCGCGGTGTGCCCTGGACCTCGAGGTGGGCGTTCAGCCCCTCCTCGTCCTCGAGCTCGGCCACCAGGCTCGACAGGGCCGGCACGAGACCGAGCTGGTCCAGGGCCGGCGGTCGCAGGTCTCGGGCGAGGCTGCGCAGGCGCGTCGCCGCATCCAGGGCCTGGTTGCGCGTCTCGGCCAGGCGGGCGGCGACGTCGGTGGGCACGCCCGCCGCGTTGGACAGCAGCTCGAGGCGCCGGGCCAGGTGCAAGAAGAGCTGGAGGGGCTCGTCGTGCAGCTCGCGGGCCAGCCGCCGACGCTGGTCCTCCTCGACCTGGACGATCTGCTGGGCGAACTGGCGAGCCCGGCGCTCCTCGGTGCGCTCCTCGGTCACGTCCTCGAAGGTCACCTGGCGCCGGTCCCCGGTCGGGCCCGGCGCGATGGTGACCACGTCGAGGCGGTAGTCCCGGCCGGGGGTCGTGGACACCACGCGCCCGCTGTCGTGGTCGAGGTCGATGGGGATGCCGAGCACCGCCTCGACCGACCGTCCCACGACCGTGGGGTCCAGGGCGGTCGCCGCGGGATTGGCGTCCACGATGCAGCCCTCCTGGTCGAGCACGAGGATGGGGGAGCGGCTCGACTCGAAGAGGCGGCGGTACCCGGCCTGCACCGCCAGGGTGCGCGCGTTGATCTCGTCGGCCCGGGCCTGGGTGAGGCGCTCGATCTCGACCCGGCGCCCAAAGACGATGGCGGCCACCGCGATGATCGCGAAGTTGAACAGGTCGTCGCCGGCGTGCCCCTCGTCGTGGGGCAAGAGCAGGTCGGGCATCCACAGCACGAACGACCACACCGTCGTGGCCACCGACCCGGCCAGGCCGTAGCGCAGGGCGGCGTACCCGATGGGCAGCACCAGGATGGCCACCGGGATGCTGGTCGGCAGCAGGTCGTGGACCAGGCCCGGGGACACGTCGAGGGCGAAGTGCACTGCGACGATCGCCACCACTGCGGCCTGGATCACCCAGAACGGCCGCTGGTGCAGTGGCGGCCGCAAGATCCGCTCCAGGACCGGGCGGGGTGCCTCGGTCCCGGTGGTCTCCAGGTGCGGCTCAGCCTCCATCGGTCGGGGTGGCCACCAGCCGGTGGCTGATGGCGTAGGTCACGGCCTCGGTGCGCGAGGTGACGCCCAACTTGCCCAAGATGTTGGAGACGTAGCCCTCGACCGTGCGGATGCCGAGTTCGAGCTCGGCGGCGATCTGCTTGTTGGAGCGGCCCTTGACGAGCGACTCGAGGACCGCGGTCTCGCGGGGGGTGAGCGTCCCCACCGTGGGCGCGGTGTCGTCGTGACGCCGCAGCAGGCGGCGGGAGAGCTGGCGGTCCAGCACGAAGACGCCGTCGTGGACCGCGCGCACCGCGTCGATGAGCTCCTTGGCGCTGGCCGTCTTCATGAGGTAGCCGCCCACCCCGACCTCCAGCGCCTCGGCGACGTAGGCGTACTCGTCGTAGGCGCTGAGGATGAGGATCCGCGTGGGCGAGTGGTCGGCGATGACCGCACGCGCCAACTCCAGCCCGCTCATGGCCGGGAGGTTGATGTCGACCAGGGCGACGTCGGGCACGAGGGTGGCGATCTGCTCGAGGGCCTCTTCGCCCGAGCCCGCCGTGGCCACGACCGTGATGGTGTCGTCTTGGTCCAAGAGCTGGCCCGTGCCCTCGCGCACCAGCGCGTGGTCGTCCACGATGAGCACGCGGATGGGGTGGACGACCGAGGGCACCTCGCGACGGACCGCAGTCTCGTCGGTGTGCTCGGTCACGATGTCCTCCCCCATGGATCCCCCCTCGCCACTGTGCCACGCCACGCACCGTGACGGGTGCGAGCCCGGTGCGTAGCGAACCCAGCCCAGTGGACCACTCCACCAGACTGCTGATCACTGTACGTATATCACGTGACTTGACAATACGTGCAGTACGTGATAATACAGCCTTCACATAAGTAGTTCCACGGACGTACCTACGTAGTACGCGGAAAGACACCGAGGGGGCAGCATGGCAGCAGGGACCACAGTGGAGACCGCCGGCAGCACGGCGGTGGCCCCACCCCACCTCATCGATCCGGTCGAGGTGGCGATCCGCACCCGCACGCCCGAGGACCCGGCGCGCGCGCGCCGCTTCGAGGACACCGACCCGCCGCGCGGCCTGGACCTGGCGCGCTCACCCCGCGTCGCCCGCATCCTGCGGGACCGCAAGTTCCAGTTCCTGCTGATCCTGCCCAACCAGATCATCTTCTGGCTGGTCATCGGCATCGGCCTGGTCGGCACGGTGGACCCCGGCCTGAACTTCGCCACGGCCATCACCTGGTACCTCTGGTTCTGCCTCGTCTTCGTGATGATGGTGGTGGTCGGCCGGGCCTGGTGCGCGATGTGCCCCTTCGGCGGCTTTGGCGAGTGGGTCCAGCGCCACACCTTCTTCAAGCGCACGACCAAGAGCATCGGCCTCGGCCTCAAGATGCCCGAGTCGGTGGCGCAGTACGGCTTCCTGCTCTCGGTGGCCGCGTTCCTGGCGCTGACCTGGATCGAGGAGTTCTTCAACATCGCCGGCCCCGGCAACCCGGCCGACACCAGCTTCATGGTGCTCGGGATCGTCTCGAGCGCCCTGCTCTTCTTCCTGGTCTTCGAGCGCCGCACCTTCTGCCGCTACGTATGCCCGCTGAGCGCGCTCATCGGCTCGGTCGGGTCGATGGGATCGGTGGCGGGCTTCCGCACCCGTGACCGTGAGGTCTGCCAGCGCTGCACCACCAAGGACTGCATGCGCGGAGACGCCGACGGGTACGGGTGCCCGTGGTACACGTGGCCGGGCAGCGCCGACTCGAACCTGGCCTGCGGCCTGTGCTCGGAGTGCTACAAGGCGTGCCCCTCCGACAACATCGGCCTCTACCTGCAAAAGCCGCTCACCTCGGTCGTGATGCCCTCGCGGCGCCGCGCCGACGTGGCCTGGGCGGTGGCGATCCTGTTCGGCCTGGTGGTCTACCAGCAGCTGAACGCCCTGACCACCTTCGCCAACCTCGACAGCTGGCTGAACGCCCACACGTTCTTCCCCCACTACCCCAACCCGGTCAGCTACGTCGGGATCATCGGCGCCGTGGCCGTGGTGATGGCCGTGGTGGCCGCGGGCTTCCAGCGCGCCTTCGCGGCCGAGCCGTCGCTGCCCGAGCGGGCCGGGCGAACCTTCGTCGACCGGATCAGCCCGTTCCGCGCCTACTTCCTGCCCCTGATGTACGGGATCATCCCGGTCGTGGGAGCGGACTACTTCGCGCGCCAGCTGCCCAAGTTCTTCCAGCACCTGCCGCGCGTGCCGGTCTCGATCGGTCACCTGTTCGGCTTCGGGACGGTGCGCTCGTCGCTGTACAACGCGTCGCTGATCTCCTCGAACGCCGGCATCATCGCCGTGCAGGTCGGCGTGATGGTGCTGGGCACCCTGGCTGCCATGTGGACCAGCTGGCGCGTGGCCGGCCGGGACCTGGCCCCCGTCAGCCGCCACCCGCGCGCCGTGCAGGTGTCGGCGGCCGGCTTCGCGCTGGCCCTGGGGATCGTCACCGCGATCCTCTACGTCCTGATGAACGCCGCGGACTGAGGAGCGACATGACCACCCTGATCCCCATGACCGCGGACGCCGCCAGCGCCGCGAGCCGCCACGTCACCGTCCTGGTGGACCGCTGTGCGGGCTGCCAGGAGTGCGTGATCCGCTGCCCCGCCGGGGCGCTCTCGATGGAGCCGATCACGTGGACCGCGATCGCTGACGACGCGGCGTGCGTGGGCTGCCGCCAGTGCGAGCGTGTGTGCCCGTTCTCGGCCATCGTCGTCGAGGGCCCCCTGGCGGTCGCGGACCGCTACGACCCGCCGCTGCACCACCCGGTGGAGCTGCGCGGCAACGTCGAGGAGACCCGCCGCGGCTACGACACCTGGGACGAGGTCGTCGCCGAGGCGACGCGCTGCCTGACGTGCCCGGACCCCACCTGCGTGCGCGGATGCCCGGCGCACAACGACATCCCCCAGTTCGTCGCCGCCGTGCGCGAGCGCGACCTGGACCGGGCCCACGCCATCCTGCGGCGCACGACGGTGCTGCCCGACGCCTGCTCGCGCGTGTGCAATCAGGCCGCCCAGTGCGAGGGCGCCTGCACGTGGTCGCTGGCCGGCGGGGTGCCCGTGGCCATCGGCCGCATCGAGCGCTTCATCGCCGACCACGCCCCCGTGCCGCCGCCGGTGGTCCCGGCGCCCGCGGGAGACGCTCTGTCGGTCGGCATCATCGGAGCCGGGCCCGCGGGGCTGGGGGCGGCCTTCGACCTCGTCGAGGCCGGGGCCCACGTGACCGTCTACGAGCGCGAGGCCCAGCCCGGCGGCCTGCTGCTGTGGGGGATGCCCGACTTCACCCTGCCCGACCAGGTGGCGACGCGCCCCTGGACCCAGCTGGTGGCCGCCGGCGTGGACCTGCGCTGCTCGACGCCGATCCCGGCCGACGCGCTCGACCACCTGCTGAGCGTCCACGACGCGGTGGTGGTGGCCAACGGTGCGGGCGTGCCGATCCGCCTGCCGGTGCCCGGCGCGGACCTGGAGGGCGTCGTGGACGCCACGCACTTCCTCCAGGGCTCCAAGGACGCCCTGATGCCCGGGGGCGATGTCGTCGCCTGGCGCACGGCGCTGGGGGTCGACCACCAGCGAGACCCCCACGTCCTGGTGCTGGGGGCTGGGAACACGGCGATGGACGTCGCGCGCATGGCGCGGCGCCTGGGCCTGGCGGCCACCTGCGTCGACTGGCTGGATGAGCGCTTCGCCCTGGCGCGACCCGACGAGCTGGCCGAGGCCCGCACCGAGGGCGTCGAGGTGCTGTTCTTGCGCACGCTCACCGAGCTGTCGGGGACGGGTCGCGTGAGTCGGGCCCGCCTGGCCCACACCACCCAGCGCGAGCGCACGACCCCGCCCACGGTGCTCACCGATCAGACCGACGACCTGGACGTCGACCTCGTGGTGATGGCCATGGGCTACCGCCTGGACGGCTCCTACCGCGAGGCGGTGGCCAGCGCGCCGATCACCAAGCGTGCCGGGACGCATCCCCACGGACGCTGGCGTGCCAGTGGGCTGCTGGCCAACCCGGCCTCGGCCTACAACCACCACAGCGAGGTGGGCAGCCTCTCGCTGGACCGCGAGGTCGGCCTGTGGGCCGCGGCCGCGCCGCGGAGGGAGCGGCTGTGGTTCGCCGGCGACGCGCTGACCGGACCGGGCACGGTGGTCGAGGCCATGGCGCAGGGGCGCCGCGCAGCCCGGGCGATCCTGGACGCCGCGCCGGCGCGCCCCGATCGGTCCCTGGGTGCGGGAGCGGGCGGGCCGCGGGTCCTGGTGGCCTACGCGTCCTCGGGCGGCACCACCCGGGACCTGGCCGAGCGGCTAGCCGACCAGCTGGGCGGCCAGGGTGCCCGCGTGACGGTGCGCTCGGTCTCCGAGGTGCTGCCGGTCGACCTGGCGCACGCCGACGCCCTGGTGCTCGCGACGTGGGT
>JAKAUQ010000015.1 GCA_021827705.1 Actinomycetes bacterium | reverse complement strand
CCTAGTGATCTGAGTCAGAAGTGCGTCAGTAGGTGAGGTAGGCTTGGTCGTCGCGGACGTCCGTCGGCGACGATGGGAGGCGAGCATGCCGAGTCCTGTCCTCACCCCACTCGTTCTCACCGACGAGGAGCGCCTGACACTCGAACGCTGGGCGCGTCGCCCCAAGAGCGCCCAGGCGCTGGCGCTGCGATGCCGAATCGTGCTGGCCGCGGCCACCGGCGCGAGCAACTCGGAGATCGCTCGACGCCTCGAGCTCGACGTCGCGACGGTGCGCAAGTGGCGCTCGAGGTTTCTCGTGCGCCGCCTGGAAGGGCTGACCGACGAACCGCGCCCCGGTGCACCGCGCACGATCGCCGACGAGGAGCTGGAGGCGATGATCGTGCGCACCCTGGAAGAAACGCCCCCGGACGCCACGCACTGGTCGACGCGCTCGATGGCCAAGGCGACCGGCATGAGCCAGGCGACGGTGAGCCGCATCTGGCGTGCGTTCGGTCTCAAACCCCACCTCGTCGACAGTTTCAAGCTGTCGACGGACCCCCAGTTCGTCGACAAGGTGCGCGACGTGGTCGGGCTCTATCTCAACCCTCCCGAGGGTGCACTCGTGCTCTGCGCCGACGAGAAGTCCCCGATCCAGGCGCTCGACCGCACCGCTCCCGTGCTCCCCCTGCGCCCGGGACTGCCCGAGCGACGCACCCACGACTACGTGCGCCACGGGACCACCAACCTCTACGCCGCCCTCGACGTGGCCAGCGGAAAGGTGATCTCGACGATGACCGAGCACCACCGCGCCACGGAGTTCCGAAAGTTCCTGAACCTGATCAACCGCACCGTGCCGAAGGATCTCGAGGTTCACCTCGTCATCGACAACGTGTCCACGCACAAGACCCCCGAGATCCATCGCTGGCTGGTGCGCCACCCGAGGTTTCACCTGCACTTCACGCCCACCTACTCGAGCTGGATGAACCTCGTCGAGCGCTGGTTCGCCGAACTGACCAACAAGTGGCTCCGGCGCGGCACGCACCGCTCCACCAAGGAACTCGAGGCATCGATCAACGACTGGGTCGGCCACTGGAACGACGATCCCCAGCCATTCGTGTGGCACAAGACCGCCGACGAGATCCTCGAGACCCTCGCGGGCTACTGCGGGCGAATCTCTGAATCAGGTCACTAGCGCGACCGGGCGGCGCGGACCAGCGAGATCGCCAGCGCGCCCACGGCGGCCACCGGCAAGACGACGCCAGCCAGCGCGGCCAGGTGAGCGCCCAGGCTGAGCCAGGCGACGATCGCTAGGGCCACGACGACCACGACGAAGATCTCGGGCGTGTCGCCCACCAGGAAGTCCCACCAGAAGCGGCCGAAGGCGGCGAGGGCACCTCGCAGGCGCCGCGGCCTCACGCGGCGACCTCGTGGCTGCGGCGCCGGGCGCGCAGGCTCGTGGCCAGCACCCAGACGACAACGGCGTAGATCGCGACGAAGCCGAGCAGCATGGTGTCGCTCCCGGGCCAGTGGATCCGCAGACCCTCGCCGGTCCAGAACGTGCCGAAGCTGGTCAGGAGGATCCCCACGACCGTCTTCATCGCGTTCTCCGGGACCGCACTCAGCTGGCGGGACACGCCGGCCCCCACCGCGCCCACGAGGATCACGGCGACCAGGGCCGCCACGACCGCGAGGCCTAGTCGGTGGGCCGACGTGCCCAGGGTCAGCACGGCGATGACGACCTCGAGGCCCTCGAGGAAGACGCCCTTGAAGGCCATGACGAAGGCGGCGTGGTCACGCCCCGGGGACGCGCCCAGGCCCTCGAGTTCGCGCACCTTCGCCTGGTAGATGGCGTCCTCGTCGTGGAGGGCGCGCCAGCCGCTGGACCGCAGGACCGCCTTGCGCAGCCACTGCAGGCCGAAGATCAGCAGGACCCCCCCCACGACCAGGCGCAGGGCGTCGAGAGGGACGCGTACCAGGGCCGGGCCCAGCGCCGCGACCAGGACCGTGAGGACCCCGAGGGCGGCAGCGGACCCCTCCAGAGCCGAGCGCCAGCCCCGGGTGTGTCCGACGGCGACCACGATAGTGAGCGCCTCGACCATCTCGACGGCGGCGGCCAAGAAGACCGCCCCGGCCAGCACCAAAGCACTGGAGCTCACCGTCACTGCGACCACGTCCAACCTCGCCTAGGGCACGCTGCCGGCAGCCCGTGCCGCCGCGGTGCGCCGCTGAAGCATCCTACCGGGTGGGTCCTGGCGACCTCACCGGCGCCGCCGGCGCAGCTCGTCCTCGACGGCGGCGGGATCCAGGCCCCGGCTGCGCAGCAGCAAGAGCAGGTGGAACCACAGGTCGGCGGCCTCGCTGACCACGCGCTCGTCCTCCTCGGCCAACGCGGCGACCGCGACCTCCACAGCCTCCTCGCCGACCTTGCGCGCCACGAACGCGGGCCCGCGCCCGAGGGCGCTGGCCACGTAGGAGTCATCGGCGCCCTCGGCCTGGCGACGCAGGATTGCGCGCCAGAGCCACGGCGTGAAGCACGACGTCGAGCCGTCGTGGCACGTGGGCCCGTCGGCGTGCACGCGCACCAGCAAGGCGTCGTCATCGCAGTCGGGCACGATCTCGTGGACGTGCAGGCCGTTGCCGGAGGTCTCACCCTTGCGCCACAGGCGCTGTCGCGACCGCGAGAAGAAGTGCACCATGCCCGTCGCGCGCGTCGCCTCGAGCGCCTCGTCGTCCATCCAGCCCAGCATCAGCACCCGGCCGGTCTCGTCGTCTTGAACCACCGCTGCGCGCAACTCGCTCACGTCCTGGCCTCCCATGGTCGCAGTGCTCCTCCGGCGGCCACGACGGCGCGACGCAGCGCCGGCAGCCCGCCGGGATCCTCGTGCACGATCGAGGCCACCAGTGCCGCGTCGGCGACCCTCAGCGCGTCGGCGACGTGCTTAGCCGAGCCCGCGCCCCCCGACGCGATCACCGGCACGCCGACCGCGTCGCGGACCTCGGCGGTGAGCGCCAGATCGTAGCCCTCGCGCCGACCGTCGTGGTCGATGGAGGTCAGCAGCACCTCCCCGGCGCCGCGCTCGACGGCCTCGCGCGCCCACGCCACGGTCGTACGCTCGCTCCAGACGCGCCCGCCTCCCGTGAACACGCGGCCGCCGCGGCTGTCGATGGCCGCGACGACCGCTTGGGACCCGTAGCGGTCGGCCACTGCGGTGAGCAGGCGCGGATCCGAGACGGCCGCGGAGTTCAGCGAGACGCGATCGGCCCCGGCCTCGATGATGCGCGCGGCGTCCTCCAGGGTGCGTACTCCTCCCCCGACGGTGAAGGCGATGTCCAAGACGTCGGCCACCCGCGCGACGACGTCGAGCAGCGTGGCGCGCTCCTCGGGCGTGGCCCCGATGTCCAAGAAGACCAGCTCGTCGGCACCGCCGGCGCTGTAGGCCGCCGCCAGCTCCACCGGGTCACCGACGTCGCGCAGGGCGACGAAGTTGACGCCCTTGACGACGCGTCCGTCGGCGACATCGAGGCACGGGATCAGGCGAGCGTAAGGCATCTGTCCAGGTAGCGCTGACCCGCCGGGCCGCTCTTCTCGGGGTGGAACTGCACGCCGACAAAGGAGCCGTGCTCGACGATGGCCGTCACGCCCTCGGCCAGCGCCACCGCCGCCGAGGTGCGGGCACCGTAGGAGTGGGCGAAGTAGAAGGTCTCGCCACCCGGCTGGAGCGTCGCCCAGCCCAGGCGGGGCACGCGGCCCTCGCGCAGGCGCTCCACGTGACCCGGGACCAGGGCCAGGCCCTCAACACCCCCATCCTCCTCGCTGTCCTCGAGGGCCAGCTGCAGGCCGAGGCAGATTCCGAGCACGGGACGGCCCGCGGCGACGCGCTCGCGCAGGGCCTCAGCGGCGCCCGTGGCCCGGAGGTGCGCCATCGCGCTGGCCGCCGAGCCCACTCCCGGGAGGATGACGTGGCTGGCTCGCGCGATCAAGGCGGGCGAGGCGGACACCTCGCTCACGCGCCCCAGGCGCGCCAGCGAGGCGCGAACCGAGCGCGTGTTGCCGGCGCCGTAGTCGACGATGATCACCGGATCCCTCATAGGGATCCCTTGGTCGACGCGACCTGGGTGCCGACCTGGCGCAGGGCCACGGCCAGGGCCCGGCCAACAGCCTTGAAGCTGGCCTCGGCCACGTGATGGGCGTTGGCGCCCGTCGCCGTGACGTGCAGGGTCAGCCGTGCGGTCTGCACGAAGGACTCCAGGGCGTGGGCGGCCATGCCGGGATCCGGGTCGATCGACAGCTGGGCCACGGGCCGGCCCGACAGGTCGACGACGGCGTGGGCCAGGGCCTCATCCATGGGCACGCGCGCCTCGCCGTAGCGGGCCAGCCCGCGGCGATCACCCAGGGCGTCATCCAGGGCGGCCCCCACGGTGCGCATCATGTCCTCGACCGTGTGGTGGTCCCCCGTCTCGAGGTCGCCAACCCCGTCGACGCGCAGGTCCCATCCCGCGTGGAAGGCCAGCTGCTGGAGCATGTGGTCGTAGAAGCCCTCTCCCGACTCCACCAGGACCCGCCCCTCGCCGCGCACCCGCAGGCGGACCAGAAAGCGTGTCTCGGCCGTCGCCCGGCGGCGCCGGGTCCAGGGGGAGGCTAGGTCGGCACCGCTCCGCCAGCCCCGAATGGCTTCGAGCAGCACGTCGTCATCGAGGGTGTCGCGCACGCTGATACGCAGTCCCCCGGCGAACGCGCGCAGGACGACCCCGGCCGGCAGCAGGGCGTCGACCAGCTGCTGGGGATCCTCCATCGGGATGAACAGGAAGTTGGTGTGCGAGGGCAGCGGCACCAGGCCGAGGCCGCGCAGCTCGGTGGCCAGGCGCTCGCGCTCGGCCACCTGCGCGCTCACGTCCAGCGGCGTGGCCAGGGCGGCCAGGGCCAGGGCGGCCGACACCGACGACACCGACAGGGGGGCCTGATGCGACGTGATCACCTCGACGAGGTCCGGGCGGGCCAGCGCGTAGCCCACGCGGGCGCCGGCCAGGCCGTAGGCCTTGGAGAAGGTGCGCAGGACGATCGCACCCGAGGCGAGGCGGTCCAGAGCGTCGACGCCGGCGTAATCGGCGTAGGCCTCGTCGATCACGACCTGTCCGGCCACGTCGGGCACGTCGGGAAGCTCGCCGGTCGGGTTGTTCGGTCGGCACACGAATACCAGGTCGGCCGTCGCGGGATCCTCGACCATGTGGGCTCCGGCCATGGCGGCGGCGAAGCGGTACATCGAGTAGGAGTTGGCCGGCACCGTGGCGACGGTGCCACCCGTCGCGAAGAGCCGGGCCAGCAGCACGATGAACTCGTCGCTGCCCGCCCCCAGCGCCACCGACGCGAGGTCGACGCCGTGACGATGGGCGATGGCGGCTCGCAGCGGCTCGTAGCGACCGCGGTCGTACTCGTTGATCTCGGCGAGGGCCGCGGCCACCGTCGAGGGACGCGCGACGGGTGCGGGCGCCGCGGGTACGTTGCCGTCGAAGCGGATGATGGCGCGCGGGTCGAGCCCCACCTGGGCGGCAAGGCGCTCGTTGGAGGGCGGCCACTGGTAGGCCGGCAGGGCCTGCGCCGTGTTCATCGGCGGGCCGTGGCCTTGTGAGCAGGCATGCCCTCGAGGTCCGCCAGCGCTTCGATCGTGGGCGCCAGGCGCGCCAGTCCGTCCTGGGAGACCCGTTGGATGGTCACGGGCTTGAGGAAGCTTTCCAGACCGAGCCCCCCGGTGGCGCGGGCCCAGCGGCCCGTCGGCAGGACGTGGTTGCCTCCGGTGGCGTAGTCGCCCGCCGGGACCGGGGCGAAGGGACCAACGAACACCGCTCCCGCACAGCGGATGCGCGGAGCCAAGGACTCGGCTCGCTCGCCGAGCAGGGCGACGTGCTCGGGCGCCCACGTCTCGAGCTCGGCCAGAGCGGCGTCGACGTCGTCGTCGACCCAGATGACGTGGGCGCGCGAGTCGGGTCCGTGCTCCATCTGGGCGTCGAGCTCCTGGCGCACGATGCGCTCGTCGAACCCACGATCGGCCACCACGACGACCTCGCTCGGCCCGGCGGGCAAGTCGATGGCGACATCCCGGCTCACGAGCAGCTTGGCCGCGTTGACCGCACCGCCGCCGGGGCCGACGATCTTGTCGACCGCCGGGATCGAGTCCGTGCCGAACGCCATCGCCGCGATCGCGTGCGCTCCGCCGACCGCCCAGACGTCCGCGAAGCCGAGCAGGGCGGCGGCGGCGGCCACGGCGGCCGCCCCGCGGGGCGGCGTGCAGATGACGATCTGCTCGACCCCGGCCTCGCGCGCCGGCACGGCGGTCATGATCAGCGACGAGACCAGACCACTGGGCACGTAGACGCCGACGCGTCGCAGGGGTGCCCAGCGGCGCTGGAGGATCACGCCGGGCGAGACCTCGAGCTCGATGTCGGCCGGTCGCTGCGCCCGGTGCCAGCGCGCGACCGCGTCCGCGGCCGCGAGGATGGCTGCGGTGGGCACGTCGCCGTAGGGCGTGGCCCGCTCGGGCATTGCCGACGTGGTGTGGTCCAGCACCCGCGACCAGTAGGCGACGGCCTCGTCGCCACGCTGGCGCACGTCCTTCACGATCTCCTCGACGCTGAAGGACTGCGGACTAGTGGTTGGTCGGCTCATGGCAGCATCCGTTCGACGGGCAGAGTGAGGATCGAGCTGGCCCCATGGGCCTTGAGGCGCGGCAGCAGGGACCAGATATCGGCCGCCGGCACCAGCGCGTGGACCGCCACGACGCCCGGCGTGGCCAGCTCCATGACGGTGGGCGACCCGGCCGTGGGTAGCAGCCTCGTCACCGCCTCCAGGTCGGCGCGCCCGACGTTGCACAGGAGGTAGCGGCTGGCCCGCGCGTTGGTCACGCTGCCGAGCACCGTCGTCAACGTGCGTTGGGCCTCGATGTCGTGGGACCCGGTGCGGCCGATCAGGACCGCCTCGGACTCGAAGATCGTCCCGATGGCGCGCAGGCCGTTGGTGCGCAGCGTGCTGCCCGTCGAGACCAGGTCGACGATCGCCTCGGCCAGCCCCAGACGCGGCGCGATCTCGGCCGCACCGGTCACGCGCACCACCTCGACGTCGACGCCCAGCGCGTCCAGGAACTCCCCCGTCACGCGAGGGTGCGATGTCGCCACCCGACGCCCGTCCAGATCCTCCAGGCGCATCGCCGCGTCCTCCAGGGGGACGGCTGCTTGCAACGAGCACTTCCCGAAGCCCAGGCGCAGCAGCTCGACCACGTCGCAGCGCCGCTCGGCCAGCAGATCCAGCCCCGTGATGCCGCAGTCGACCACACCGTCTTGGACGTACTCGGGCACGTCGTCGGCGCGCACGAAGAGCAGGTCAATGTCCGCATTGCGGCAGTGGGACTGCAACATGCGCTCCCCGGGCTCTTGCGGGTCGACCCCGCTGGCCTCGAGCAGCGACCAGGCCGGCTGGCGCAAGCGGCCCTTGGAAGGCAGGGCCAGGCTCAGGCGTCGGCTCATCGCGCAGCCCGCTCGAGCAGGGCGCGGTAGCCGCCCTCGCCGTAGCGAAGCCAGTGCGCCACCCGGGTGACCGTGGCGGTGGAGGCGCCAGTGCGTCGCGACACCTCGTGGTAGGGCAGGCCCTGGTCAACCAGGCGCGCCACCTGCCAGCGCTGGCCCAGGGCGTCGAGCTCGTTGGTGGTGCACAGGTCGCGCAGGAACGCGGCCACCTCGTCGGGACCGCGCAGCGCCACGAAGGCCGCGACCAGGTCCGCGAATCGATGAACGGTGTCCTGGTGGGACTCCGCTGGAACTACCCGGCCACTTGTCATAGTAGTATGCTACTCTACTAGAAGCCTGGTATGCAACTCATCCCTGCCATCGACGTCCTCGACGGACAGGCCGTGCGACTCGAGCGCGGCAACTACGCCGCCGTTACCTTCCGCCACGACCTGGCCGACTACTTCTCCCGCGTGGTCGCCACCGAGCCCCCCCTCATCCACGTGGTCGATCTGGATGGCGCGCGGCGGGGACGCAGCGACTCGACCCTCCTCGCCCGCTGCGTGGCCCTCGCAGGCAGCACGCCACTCCAGGTCTCTGGCGGCCTGCGCAGCCTGGCGGCCGCGGAGAGCACCCTGGCCAGCGGCGCCGCGCGGGTGATCATGGGCTCAGCCGCATGGGATCACCCGGCCAGCCTGGGCGAGCTGGTGGGGTTGCTCGGCGACCGGCTCGTGGTCGCTCTCGACGTGCGCGACGGTCGTATCGCCGTGCGAGGATGGACGGCTACCGAGCACGTCACCTTCGCCGAGGCCCTTGAGCGCTGCGTGGAGGCGGGCGCGCGCCGTGTCCACGTCACCGCGATCGAACGGGACGGCACGATGTCGGGGCCGGACCTGACCTTGTACGAGGAGGCGTGCGCCAGCGGGCTGGCCGTCGTCGCCGCGGGGGGCGTGCGCGATGATCGCGACCTCGAGCACCTGGCCGACGTGGGCTGCGAGGCCGCCGTCATGGGCCTGGGCTACCTGCGGCGTATCGGTCTGCGCCTGTCCGACGACCCGCGACAGCGTGACCTCGTTGACCTGGCTGATTTCGGGGATTCCAGTCCTTCGTAACCGTAGTATTGTTCTGTGTTTTTCCCTGTGATTGACCGCATATAGGAAAAGCCTCGGTTCTTTATTGTTTCCATCTCTAGTGACTTATTGCCCTACGGTGTCTGGCGATCGGCCCGCCACAATAGAGGTGTCTCCCAAAACAAAGAGGTTGCAATGAGGCGCAAGGCACTTGACAAACTGCTCACCATGGTCGGTGGTCTGCTGACCATCGTCCTGATCGCGGCGGGGGCGCTGCTCATGTGGGGCTACAGCTTCGCCAACTCCCAGGTCCACAGCCAGCTCGCCGCACAGAGGATCTACTTCCCGGCCAAGAACTCCCCTTCACTCCAGAACCCACTGATCAAGCCGTATCTGACGCCCTACGCCGGTCAACAGCTGCTCAACGGACGCCAGGCCGAGGTCTGGGCTGACCACTACATCGCCGTCCACCTGCAGGAGATCGGTGGAGGCAAGACCTACGCGGAGGTCAGCGCAGCGGCCCTCGCCGACCCGTCGAACAAGGCCCTGGCCAGCGAGGCCCAGACGCTCTTCCAGGGTGAGACCCTGCGCGGCACCCTGCTGACCGCCTACGCCTTCTGGATGTTCGGACAGATCGCCGAGTGGTCCGCCATCGCCATGTTCATCGGCGCCGCGCTGATGCTCGTCTTGACGATCATCGGCTGGACGCAGTACAAGAAGCGCGACCCGGAGAACGTCGTGATCTAGAGGCCTTCGGACCACGTCACGACCCGAGGCCCCTTCTTCGTGGCGTGGTCCGGACTGCGCGGCCCCGGCGGTGTCTCAGACACCGCCGGGGCGCCTCCCACTCTGGGACAGGTACCATCGCCCGAGGCGACCCCTGATGGATTCCCGAGCTGACGAGCCTGCCGTCCTGACCTCGCACCCCGCGACGGTCGGCGCGATCTCCGTGCGGCGCGCCTTGCCCCAGCGCCGCCAGCGCACGGTGGGCGCCTGGTGCTTCGCCGACCACCTCGGGCCCGCCCGCGTCACCGCGCAACGCGGACTCGACATCGGTCCCCACCCGCACATCGGCCTGCAGACGGTCACCTGGCTGACGGCTGGCGAGGCGCTCCATCGAGACGGCCTGGGCACCGAGCAGACCATCCGGCCCGGCCAGCTGAACCTGATGACCGCGGGACGAGGCCTCGCGCACGCCGAGGAGGCCACCGGCTCCTACGAAGGTCGCCTCGAGGGGATCCAGTTGTGGGTGGCGCTGCCCGAGGCGACGCGCCACGGGCCCGCCAGCTTTCAGCACCACGCGGACCTGCCGCGCTTCGAGGGGTCGGCACTGGACGTCACCGTGCTCGTGGGAGCCTACGGCGGCGTCTCGAGTCCGACGCGCCACGACACCCCGCTCGTGGGCCTGGACCTGGCGCTGCGCGCTGAGGCGCTGGTCCCGCTCGCGCCCGCGTTCGAGCACGCCCTGATCGTCCTGGAGGGCGCCGTGAGCGCGCCGGGCGCGACTCTCGAGCCGGGCCGGATCGCGATCTGGCAGCCGGGTCGCGACGCGCTGCGCCTGGTGCCCCTCGAGCCGAGTCGGGCGATCCTCCTGGGCGGACCGCCCTTCCCCGAGACCATCTCGATGTGGTGGAACTTCGTGGCCCGCACGCGCGACGAGATTGCGGCGGCGGCTCGGTCGTGGCGCGAGCGCGACGGGCGCTTCGCCCCCGTCGCCAGCGCCCTGGCACCCCTCGAGCCGCCCGGGGTCCCCTGGCGTCTCGAAGGCCGCCCGCACCCGTGACGAGGTCGCGTCCAGGATCGCTGGGGGAAGTCGGCCGGGGCCGGACTATCGGGTGACCCCCAGCTCGACGAGCAGCGCCCGGACGCGGGCCTCGATCTCCGAGACGATGCGCTCGACACGTGCACGGACTGGCCCGCCGGATCTTTGGGCACCCCGTCCTCGTAGCGGCGCGCGGGCACGAACGGGCCCGACTCCAAACAGCCCATGGTGACCAAGACGTCAGCCTCGCCCACGGTCTCCACGCTGAGGTGGCCGGGGCCCTCGACCCGCGTGGACCGTCCCCGACGAGCCAGCACCTCGGCCCAGACGGGGCTCACGGCATCAGCCGGCTCCGGGCCCGCCGACGCGACGGCGACGCGGCCCACGGCGCAGTGCTCGGTCAGGACCTTGGCGGCCCCGGACCGTCCCGCGTTGTGCACGCACGCCTACAAGACGTTGGGTCGCGGGGTGCGCTCCGGAGAGCTCATCGCGCCACCGGGCTCGTGAACCACCGTCGCGCGGAGGTCGCCCCGGAGGCCAGCGCGATCAGCGCCGGCACCTCGATGAGCGGTCCGACCACGCCAGCGAGCGCCTGGCCCGAGATCGCGCCAAAGGTGCCGGTGGCCACCGCGATCGCCAGCTCGAAGTTGTTGCCCACCGCCGTGAACGCGAGGGTCACCGCGTGCGCAGACCCCAGGCGCGAGCGGTATCCGAAGTCCATCGACGCGCTCCACGGGAAGGCGAGGTAGATGAGCAGGGCAACGGCGATCCGCACGACCGCCCAGGGCCGATGCACGAGGGCGCCACCCGGCAGTGCGAACAGGATTGCCATCGTGAACCGGAGGCCCCAGCGCGAGAGCGGGGCGAGCCGCGCGATCAGCCGCCCCTCGTACCCGTCACGACCGCACCGCCGCTCGCCGATCCGGCGCGTGACGTGTTGCGCGACGAGGGGAACCCCCAAGAAGATGACGCCGAGCGCTCATGCCCGGCGCCACGGGCATCGAGGTCGTCGACCACCCCAGCCACCCGGCAGCACCTCGAGGGAGAAGTAGTCCCAGACGGCGGGGGCCACCACCGGGAACGAGGAGTTCCGGGCGACCATAACGGCGGCCGCGGTCCCGTCGCCGCAGGCCAAGTCGTTCCAGATCAGGACCACGGCGATGCACCGGGCCGGGCCCACCAGGATCAGCCCGGTGCGGCAGGCCGGATCGGCGCCGAGGAACGCCCCGGCGAGGAGCAACATGGCCTGGGGGCCCACCACCCCAGTGAGGATGAGGGAGGAGACGAGCAGGCGACCGTCCCGGACGACGGATCCCCTGTCCCCGTAGCGGACCTGGGCGAGTGCCGGGTACTCCATCACCAGCAGCCCGATGGCGAAAGGTAGGCTCGTCCCGTCGACCTGCACCCGGTTGAGGGCCGTTCCTCGTTGGGGCACCAGGCACCCGAGCCCGAGGCCTCCGGCCATCGCTCCCGCGACGCACGTGGGCACCAGCCAGTCGCCCCGCGCCAGGTGGGGTCGCGGCCGCGGCGCGCGTGCCGGAGAGGCGGTGGCGGGGTCTACCATATCGATGTGGGTAAATCTCGCCGGGCCATCTGAGATGGGCGCGCCAGGCGCCAGCCGCGTTTCTCCCCTCCCGCCCGTCGAGCGCCTCGACGACGCCGCGGGCGCACCCGAAGAACCAGCCCCTCTCGATGACGAGGCTCTCGGGGACCTGGCCCGCCGCCTCGCCGCGCTCGCCGACCCCATCCGCCTGCGCATCGTCGCGCACATTGCCCGCTCCGGACCCGTGTGCTCGTGCCAGCTGGAGGAACCCATCGGCCGGTCCCAGCCCACCATCAGCCACCACACGGCGGTCCTCGCCCGGGCCGGTATCCTCGTGCCGCAGCGCCGTGGACGCTGGACGTGGTGGCAGCTGGCCCCCACGGCCCTGGCCGACATGGCATCAACTCTGGTGCGCGGCACCGCCATCACCGACGAGGAGTGAGATGTCCAAGGTCGTGATCCACCTGTTCCACGACAGCCCCGCCGACCTGGCCTCCGGTGCTCACATCGCCGAGCGGATCCACCAGCGCGCGGCCACCGAGGGCGTCGACCTGGAGGTCTTCTGCTTCGGTCCAGCCCAGCGAGCCCTCGACGGCACGGTCGAGACGCCCGTCGTCATCGACTTCAACCGGCAGATCGACGCGCTCATCGCCGCCGGCGTCACCGTAGGCGCCTGCCAGAACGCGGCCATCATCGCGGGGGCTGTCGACCGGCTCCGCGAGCGCGGCGTGGTCCTGCAGTTCGCGCGCGACGCCTTCGTGCGCTTTGCCCTCGAGGGTGCGGCCGTCATCAACTTCTAGCCTGCCAACCCACCCGCGCCCCGCCACGTGCCGGGGCGCGAGCTTCGCACCCGACCGCTAGTGCCGCGCCTGCTCGATCGCGCTGCGGGTCGCCTCGGGGTCGACGCAGCCCACGATCCACTCGTCGACGTCGCTGCCGGTGAAGCGGATCCTCACGCCCCGCGGAGTGTCGCGGTGCACGGCGACGAAGAGCTTCGCGCGCGGTGCGTAGACGGTGGCCACCTCGACCACGCCGGGGATCCGCGTCCCGACCTTCACGCCGATCTCGTCGGCCGCCCCGTGGGCGTCCTCGACCACCTCGACGCTGGCGATGGCGCTCAGCGGCGCACGCAGGTCGCCCCGCACGCCCTCGAGGCGCTCCCTCCCCGTCAGGTGCAACTGCAGCTCACCGTTCTCGACAGTCACCTGGGCCACTGGACACCTCCTCGCGAGGACCCCCGCGCACTCTACGTCGGCGCTCAGTCCCCGGCCGCCCAGCGGGGCCACCCGGGCGGCAGGTGCCCGGGGGGACCCGCCAGCGTCAGACCGGGACGCGCGCCCAGGGACTCCAGCAGGGCGCTGAAGTTGCGTCCAAAGGACGTCGAATTCGTGCCGGTGTACTGGGTCGCACCCATCGCCCACCCCAGGCGCGCGGGCGATGCCCAGCCCGTCTCGAGGCACGTCTTGGCGTCGTGCACCACACCCACGACCGTGGTCACCGTGACGCTCTGACCCACGCGCACGTGGGGGGTCACGTTCTCGGCCACGTAGACGACGTGACCCGCGGCGGGGCCCGCCGTCAGCCGGTAGGCGATGAACGTGCCGCTCGGCCAGCCCGGATCGGCCACGTTGAGCACCCGCCCCGGGCCGAGCGCGTACACCGGCCCCGAGCCGCAGTAGTCGACACCTTGGTCGATCTCCTGGGGCACGAGGGCGCGCAGCGCGCGCAAGGGATTGCGGTAGCTCGCGTCGCCGCCGTCGTCGATGGCCACGACCAGGCGGGAGCCCACCACGGCCACGCCCGCCGCCACCGCCCCCGGCGGCACGGCGACCACCGCTGGAGCTACCGACGTACCGTAGGCCCGCAGGTGACCGTTCGCCTCCAGGGCCACGACCCCGGAGCCCGCCGCGGCCAGAGCCACTGTCGGCGCGGGCGACGGCGCAGACGCCAGGCCCGGGGAGTTGAGGGCGGGGGCGTCAAAGGCGACGACGGCCCCGCTGGAGGTCGCGATCCAGTAGCCGCCGGTAGCCGCGTCCACGGCGATGCCCACCGCCGTCACCGGTGCCGTCGCGCCGTAGACCAGGCGGTGGGCCAAGGAGCCGTGCGCGCGGGTGCCGAACGCGTCGACTGCCCCGTTGGCGCGCAGCACCAGGTAGCCGCGCCCCTGGGGGGCCGCGGCGATGGCCACGGCCGCGGGATACTGACCCCACCCCCCTCCCGGGATGCGGGGTCCCCCCAGGGCCGGTGCGTTGATCGCCTCGACGTGGCCGTTCGAGAACAGCACCCAGTATCCACCAGTGCGCGCATCGCCCGCGATACCGGTGGCGCTGACCCCGGGCGCGACGGGCGGGGCGGCCACCACGCGGGCGTCGGGCCCGAACACGTCGACGCGGCCATCGATGCGCACGTCCGCGTAGCTCGCGCTCCCCCCACCAGCGGCGACGCCCACCACTGCGGGATACCCAGACCCCGCTGCGGTGGGCGGCCAGATCCCGATGCGCAGCACCCCCGCCGGTGCGGGCGACGCCGACGCGGGAGACCCCCAGATCAGCAGGGCCGCCAAAAGGATCGATCCCACCGCCAGCCACGTTCGCATGTGCTGGCAGGCTATCCCAGCGGCCCGGTCCGCTCGGCCAGCCCCGGGTCGTCCCCGTGCGCGACGAATTCTTCTGCTCTACAGTGGAACTTGTGATGCCCGCCTCGCCGACCGACGAGCTCCTGGCCCAGGCGCGGGCGCTGGGCGACGCCAACCGGCTGCGCCTGTTCCGCTACCTCGTCGCCCACGACGGACCGGTCGCCGTGGCCGAGTTGACCGACATGGCGAGACTGAACCACAACACCGTTCGCCAGCACCTGGCCGTCCTGGTGGACGCCGGCCTGGTCGAGGAGAGCCACGAGGTCCGCTCGCGCGTGGGGCGTCCCCGTCTGCTCTATCGCGCCGATGCGGGAGCCGCGAGCCGCTGGGACGCCCCGGGGACTTACGTGTGGCTCGCCGAGCTGCTCAGCGACGCGCTGAGCCGCCAGATCTCCCCCCGGGAGGCCGGGCGTCTGCGCGGTCAGCAGCGGGCCGCCGAGTTGACCGACGGCGACTCAGCCCTCGACGTGATGGAGGCCGATCTCGTGCGCCGGGGCTTCCATCCCCGCCGGGAGTCGAGCCGGACCCGCGTCGACTTCCTCCTCGAGCGGTGCCCCTTCGTCGACGTGGCCGCGGTCAATCCCGCCACGATCTGCCAGCTGCACCTGGGGCTGGTCGAGGGACTGGCCACGGGTCTGGGCGGCTGGGAGGTCGACGAGCTGGTCGCCCGGGCGCCGCGGGAGGCGGGCTGCCGGCTGTCCCTGCGCGCCGCGCCAGCTCGCCAGCGCTGAGGGCTCGCCTCCCGCCTCAGATTTTTCTGTTGCGTAATCGAATAATATGGTGAGGCGCCCGTTGGCGCCCGATCCCAGGAGACCGATGACCGTGAACGACCTCGCCGCCACGGAGGCCATGGAGACCCACCACGCCCAACTCGTGAGCCAGGTGGACGCCCGGGCCCGATCCGTCGAGACCGACCCCACCCTCGAGGCGACCGCCGCCCTGCTGGCGTACCTGGCCGACGAGGTCCTGCCCCACGCGCTCGCCGAGGAGGCGTCCGTCTACCGCGCCGCGGCCGATCTGCCCGGGCTGGCACCGCTGATCGGCGGACTGATCGTCGAGCACCACGAGCTGGCTCGACTCGGCGACGACCTGGGTCCCGCGACGCCCGCCAACGTCCGCGCCGCGGCCGCGCGCCGCGTGCGCCTGCTGTTCGCCGACCACGTCGGTGCGGAGAACGACGTCGTGCTGCCCGCACTACGCGACGGGGCCCCGGGATCCCTGCCCGGACTCCTCGACGCCATGCACGAGCTGCTGGGCGCGCCGGTCGTGCCGCCCGCCCCCACCTCGACCGACGACGCGTTGTTCGACCTCATCGACCAGGCCTCCGCCGAGCTCGACCGGGCCGGAGCGCCCGACGCGGCGAGCCGCCTGCTGGCCCGCGCCTGGACGGTCCTGCGCGCGCCGCGACCCGATCTGGCGCGCCGCGTGACCTCGCGCCTGCACCGGGTCGCCCGTTCCCTCGCACCCACCGCGGTGTCGATCGCGGCCCCGTCCGCCGGCGCGCCCAGCGACGCCGACAGCCTGGACGTGCGCACCCTGGCGCCGCGTGACCGCCACGAGTCGATCTTCTCGGCCTACGAGGCGCTGCCCGCTGGTGGCTCCTTCGTCCTGGTGAATGATCATGACCCCAAGCCTCTGCGCTACCAGTTCGACGCCGAGCATCCCGGCGCCTTCACGTGGGACTACCTGGAATCGGGTCCCCGGGTGTGGCGGGTTCGCATCGGCCGCACCGCCGCTTAGCGCGTGGGCGCCGGGTCGGGGGAGCCCGACGCGGCCGCCGCGACCGGCGCCGCGTGCGCCACGCGCCACGGCCCCAGCGCGAGGTTGACGCCCACGACCGCACCCGTGGAGGCCAGGAGGATGCCGGCCAGGCGCGTCAGCGGGGGCGACGCGAGGGCCAGGCCGAGTCCCAGCGCCGCGACGCCGCCCGTGATGGTCAGGTAGCTGACCCGCGCCCAGCGGGCCGAGTACAGGTCCGCGAATCCCAGCGCCTGCCCGCGCGGGTTCGCGATGACGCCACGGGCGCGCAGCAGCGACCAGGCGATGAAGGGGACCACCTTGTGCGCGTGGCCGACCACGGCCACGAGGAGCCATCCACCAAGGAGGGCCATCGCCCCGGCCACCAGGTCCCGTCCCGCCCGGGGGTGCGCGCTCTCGATGGCGGCTGCCCCGAGGGCCAGCGCCACGCCACCGAGCAGCGACGCCGCGCTCGTCAGCACGAAGACGAGGTGCAGGTCGCGCGCGCGGCGACGGCGGCGCACGTGCGCACCCAGCGCCCAGAGGTGCGCCGCCAGGCCCGCGGCGAGTACGACCGCGCCACTGTCCGCGAGCACCGGAAGCGCCGCGATCAGGCCCGCGGCCAGCACCACGGCACCAACGGGTACGAGCCACACCGAGGCGCGCACCGAGCGCGCCCGCGACTCCAGATGCGCCAGCAGGAACATGGGCCACAGCTTGCTCGCCACCCCGACGTAGGCCGTGCCCAGCCACGTGAACATGCCGAGCACGCCCATCGCCAGGTCGACCCGCGCCGACAACGCGAACCAGGACGCCTGGCGGTCCCCGACGAAGGCGACGCCGAGGTAGGTCGTGAGCACCGCACCGGCCAGCGACCACCGCATCGCCGTGACCGCGGGACCCTTGCCCGACACCCGCAGTGCTGGCCACAGATTCCAGGACACGACCAGCACGGCGATGCCGGCCGACGCCCCGCCCAGACCCGTCACGGCGGGTGCCGACAGGCCGATCCCGAGTGGCAGCATCCACGACGCCGCGATCCACAAAGCACAGCTGGCGTAGCCCGCACCGGTCGAGCGCAGCGGCCGCCCGGTGATGACCGGCACGAACTGGTGGAGCGCCCCGAGCAGGCCCATGGCCAGGGTTGCCAGCACGCCCAGGTGCACCGCGGCCACGACGGGATCGGCGGTCACGTCGTGCGCGGCCCGCGCGGCCACGACGAACCACGCGACGCCCGTTGCGATCAGGCCGAGGGCCGATGCCCCCAGGAACGACAGGGGCACCCCGGGCGCCGGGACCGCCGCCGGAACGCCCCGCGGCCGCTGTGCCCAGGTCGCGCCACCGCCCGGTTCCGTCGCTGCAGGGGCCATGACGTGTCGCCTTCCCGGGCCACGCACCGGCCCTATATTTCTTTCGGTCAGCATAAGTATATGGAGCGCGTGTCCGCCACGTGAGGGGAGGCGCCGCACGCTCTCGTGGTTGCTGCGGTGCTTCACTCCTGCTATTTTCTGTTAGTCAGCAGAAATTTCACTGCTGAGAGACGCAAGGAGACCTATGGCCACCGTCGACGCCCGTCCCATCATCGCTGCCGGCGACGAGCCCTTCGAGGCGATCATGGCTGCGGCCAGCGCACTCGAGCCCACTGAGGAGCTGGTCGTGCTCGCCCCCTTCGAGCCCGTGCCCCTGGAGGGAGTGCTCGGCGCCCAGGGCTTCACCTACGAGGCCGAAGACCTCGGGGACGGTGACTGGCGCGTCACCTTCCGGGCCGCCTCGTGAGCCCGACCCCCGGCCCGCCCGACGCGCCCGCGCCCGGCGCCGATCACGACCTCGACGCGGTGTGGCAGGCGCTGAGCACCGTGGAGGACCCTGAGCTGCGCCTCGACGTGGTCTCCCTGGGCCTCGTCTACGACGTGCGTCACGACGACAGCGGCGTCGTCATCGAGATGACGATGACGACGCCGGGGTGCCCGGCCGCCGAGATCATCCCCGAGATGGCCCACGACGCGGTGGCCGCGGCGATCGGTGGCGGTCCCGTGGCGGTCCGCGTGGTGTGGGATCCCCCGTGGGACCCCTCGATGATCGATGAGGCGGCCTTTGTGGCCCGCGGGTACCGGCGTCGGTAGCGTGCCCGCGATGGGCGACGTCGCCGTGACCCGGATCTACCAGGACCCGGGGCGGCGCGTTGGTGAGGTTAGGGTCCTGGTGGACCGGCTCTGGCCCCGCGGCATCTCGCGGGTGGCGGCTGACCTCGACGAGTGGGCCAAGGACGCGGCGCCCAGCCCCGGGCTGCGCCACTGGTACGCGCACGACGAGACCCGCTTTGAGGAGTTCCGCCAGCGCTACGAACTCGAGCTGCGCGAGGCGCCTGCGGTGCGGGTGGTCACCCACCTGGCCGACCTGGCGGCGTCGTCGCGGCTGGTGCTGATCACGGCCACCCGCGACGTGTCGCACTCGAGTGCTCGGGTGCTCGCCGACGAGCTGGCCCGCCTCGCGGCCACCCGCTAGCTCGCGTCCCCGCACGCCCCGGGGCGGCCACTAGGTTGGGGGCCCGACGCCATGGCCAGCACCCTGATCTTCGACGAGTACGAGCTCACCATGTCGCAGTCGTTCTGGCGCGCGGGCCGCACCGGGGAGGTGACCTTCGAGCTCTCCCTGCGCTCGCTACCCCGCCACTACGGTTACGCGGTGAGCGCCGGTCTGGCCGACGCCCTCGATTTCCTCGCGCACTTCACCCTGTCTCGGCCCGATCTCGACGCCTTGCGCGCGTCGAGCCGCTTCGATCCAGCGTTCCTCGACCACTGCGCGGGCATCAGCTTCACCGGCGACGTCGACGCCGTCGCCGAGGGCACGCCCGTGGGCGCGGGGACCCCGCTCCTGCGCATCACGGCACCCCGGATCGAGGCATCCCTGGTCGAGGGCGCGCTGCTGGCGATCGTCTCGCACCAGACCGCGGTAGCCACTCGGGCTCGTCGCATCGTCGATGCCGCCGCCGGTCGCCCGGTCTCCGACTTCTCGCTGCGTCGGTTGCCCGGCGTGGGGTCGGCGCGCGCCACGGCTCGTGCGGCCTGGATCGGCGGCGTGGGAGCGACAGCCACCACCAGCGCCGGCGTCGATCTCGCCATCCCTACCACGGGGACCATGGCACACCACTTCGTCTTGGCCCACGGACCCGGCGGCGAGTTCCAGGCGTTCACCGAGTTCCTCCGCGAGTTCCCTCAGCGTGCCGTGCTGCTCGTGGACACCTACGACCCATCGCTCGGGGTAGCCCACGCGATCGCGGCGAGCCGGGCCACAGGCGTCGCCTTGCAAGGCGTGCGCCTCGACTCGGGGGACCTGGACGCCGAGTCGCGGCGCGCCCGCGCGCTGCTGGATCGCGCGGGCATGACCCAGACCCAGATCGTGGCCACCAACGACCTGACCGAGGACCGCGTGGCCGCCCTCGTGGCGGCGGGCGCCCCCATCGACGCCTTCGGCGTCGGCACCGCCCTGGCCACCAGCGCCGCCATCCCGGCCCTGTCAGCGGTCTACAAGCTGGTCGCGCAGCGAACCGCGGCGGGCTGGGAGCCCGTGATGAAGCATTCAGCCGGCAAGGCGTCCCACCCCGGACGACACCAGGTCTGGCGCCGAGACGTCGGCCCGGACATCCTGGCTCTCGAGGACGAGGACCTGGAGGGTCGCGCCCTGCTCGAGCCCGTCATGCGCACCGGCCAGGTGCTCGCCGACCAGCCCAGTCTCGACGCCGTGCGGGACCGCTGCGCCACCGCGATGGCCCAGCTCCCCGACGCGGTGCGCCGACCTCGGGCCACCAACGCGCTCCGGGTGCGCCCGAGTCCCCGGCTGGGGGCCCTCACCCGCACCCTGGTAC
>JAKAUQ010000021.1 GCA_021827705.1 Actinomycetes bacterium | reverse complement strand
CCCGGCCTGATGACACGGGACGCTGGTACGATTTCGTCAATGAAGTTCACAGTTGCCGTCACTCACGAAGTGCCTTGGTATGTCGCGAGGTGCCTGGACATCGACGTAGTAAGCCAAGGTGAGACTGTGGATGAGGCTCTCGCGAATCTCGAGGAAGCGCTGGGCCTGTACTTCGAAGGGGAGGACCTCCCCGACTCGCTTGAGCCGCCGATTATCACCACAGTCCTGCTCTCTGCGTGAGTCCCGCGCTACCCGTCGTTTCGGGTCAAGAGGCTGCCACCGCACTCGCGAAGGCCGGCTTCGTGCCAGTCGGCCAGCGAGGTAGTCATGTGACACTTCGCGATCAGAGTGGCAGAACGGTCATTGTCCCACTTCATCGGGAACTGGCACGGGAAACGCTTTCGGCGATTCTTCGGCAGGCCGGCGTTGCTATGAGCGAATTCATCGAGTTGCTCTAGGGTGGCGGTTTCAAACGGTGAGCGCAACGAGCTCGGCGAACCTCTCCAATGGTGTCATGTAACCAAGGGTGGTGCGCGACCGTCCACATGCGCACTGAGATGGCGCTCGACACCTGGGAGATGGCGCGCTGGCAGCGCGGCAGCCAGTTCGCGGGGCTGGTCCTGCACTCGGATGCCGGCTCGCAAATGACCTCCATCCGCTACGGAGAGCGCGTCGACGAGATCGGTGCGGTGCCCTCGATCGGCAGCGTCGGCGACGTGCCGGATAATGCCCTCGCCGAGAGCATCAACGCCCTTTACAAGACCGAGCTGGTGCGTGACCCCGGACGTGGTCCCTGGCGCACGATCGACGACCTCGAGCTGGCGACGCTCAGCTGAGTTCACTGGCACAACCACGAGCGCCTGCACAGTTACCTCGGCGACGTCCCACCGGTCGAGTTCGAGGCCGCCTACGATGCCAATGTCATCGCAACCGCACTGACAGAGATCACAGCCTGAGAGTCCATCAGACCCAGGGCGATACACGCCGTCAACCCCAAAAGGAGCAGCAACCCGAAGATGACCCTCTTGGCGCCACGCGCCCCCGTTGCCGGCAACCGTTCCGATTCGTCAGTTGGATGGCTTTCGAATGCCCGCTGGGCTCCCGCCGCCGCTGTCACGGGCTGGCTCGCGTGGGCCTACTTCCACCTCCGACCCGCCGCACGGGTGACCTCGGCCGCACATCCCGCTGCGGCGTACGGACTCTGGTCGTACGGCCACGTGGCGTACTCCGACGTCATCGCGCTCTACTACGCGTTCCACCTGGGAAACCATGCCCTGCCCTACGTCCACACCCCGGTCGAGTACCCCGTCCTCACCGGCATGTTCATGTGGCTGGCGGCCTGGGCGCCCGGTGTCCAGGCTTACTTCTTGGCCAGCAGCCTCGGACTGCTGGCCAGCGCCCTGGGCACGGTGTACTTCCTGCATCGGATCAACTGGCGCCTCGCCTGGTCCTTCGCCCTGTGCCCGCTGCTGCTCGTCTACGGGCTCTTGAACTGGGACCTCCTGGCGATCTTCTTCATGGTCGCCGGCTGGGCGCAGTTCCGAGCTCGCCGATACGCAGGGGCGGGCATCCTGCTGTCGCTCGGGGTGTGGGCCAAGTTCTTTCCCCTCATCGTCCTCTTCTTCTGCGTGATCGCGCTGCTGCGCGATCCTCGCGATCGAGTCCACGCGCGCCGGATGGTTCTCTGGTCGGGAGTCGTCACGCTCGTCGTCAACGCACCGTTGGCCGTGGCGAACCTCGGGAACTGGAGTCACTTTTTCGTCTTCAACGCCAGAAGAGGAGGCGGGGGCGGGATCCTCTACGAGCTACGCCTCGCCTCGATGCTCCCCATTGCGGTCGTTGATCTCCTCAGCGGCGCTCTCGTGGTACTCGCTGTCGCCCTGCTGGTGCCCCGGGTCCTTCGGGGAGGCTCCCCAATCGCCGCCTCGGCGATCACCTTCGCGGTGCTGCTGCTCGTGAACAAGGTGATCTCCCCCCAGTACATCTTGTGGCTCTTCGTCTTGGCAGTGATCGCCGAATGGCCCGTGTGGAGCCTCGTCCTCATGAGTGTCGCCGGGCTCGTCAACTACGCCGACGCCATGATGACGCTGTACCTCTCGCGCACCCACAGCCCGTCGTTCTCGTGGTTCTTCCAGACGCTCTACCCGTGGAACCGTGCGCTGAGGAACGTCACCGTCGCCGCTGGCCTCGGGCAGGCGCTGGCCCGTAGTCCACAGCCGGTCCCGACCAGTGACACCGGGCAGGACCCGTCCCCGTCGCCACCGCCGCACGAGGTCGTAGCGCCATGAACGGCACCTGCGCACACCCGTCGAAGCCGCAGCAGGACCACGCAGGCGCATCCGGGGAGTCGGCGGCCTCGACGTGAGCCCCAGCAACTGACGAGTGGGGCTCAGGACCCTCGAGGGAGTCGTCGACCGGCCTGGCGCCGACGCGCTCACCACGCGGTGGGTACGCCCGACAAATCCTAGATGCCCGGGGCCAGTCCTCCGTCGAGATTGATGCCCACCCCGGTGATGTAGCTGGCGCGCGGCGACAGCAGGAAGGTCACGAGGTCAGCGAACTCGTCGGGACGGCCCACCCGACCCAACGGGATGCGCGCCTCGGCGGCCACGCGTCGGTAGAAGACGTCGAGCGCCTCGCCAGTCGTCGCCGCTCGGCGCTCCCACTGACCGGACTCGATCATGCCGATAAGAACGGCATTCACGCGCACGCCGTGCGGAGCCATCTCGGCGGCGAGGGCCTTGGTCAGGGCCAGACCCGCCGCCCGCGACGCCGCCGTCGGCGTGGAGCCCGCGCCCGGGGCCCGCGCGGAGATCGCCAGGACGTTCACCAGGGCTCCAGAGGTCTCCCGCAGCGCTTCGGCCGTCCGGCGCGCCAGGTGTACCCCGGCCACGACCTTGAGCTCGAAGTCGTCTCGCCACTGGTCATCCGAGGAGCCCGTGACGGCCACCCCCGCCGAGCGTCCCGCATTGGACACCACCCCGTCGAGTCGACCGAAGGACTCGAGGGCCGCGTCGACGAACTCATCGAGCTGGTCGGCGACAGTCACGTCGGCTACCACGCCCAGTCCATTGGCACCCAGCCGACGTCGGGCACCCGCCACGCGCTCGGCCGAGCGACCGCATACCGCGACCCGGGCGTCCTCGGCGACCAGGCGCTCAGCCAGAGCCAGCCCGAGCCCGTCGGTTCCTCCGGTGACCAGATAGGAACGACCCGCCAAGTCCAGGTCCACGGATCCCTCCTCCAGATCGGCGCCCCTCGGCGCTGAGCCTAGTGAGGAGCGCCGTCGTGGTCGAGCGCGCGGCGACTGGCCTCGGGCAGCATCGCCGTGGTGGCCAGACCAGCCAGGGCGGCCGCCGTGGCCACCACCAGCATGCCGCGCAGTCCCCAGCTCGCCTCGAGGCGAGGGACGAGGAAGACCCCCACGAACGCCCCGAGCTTGCCGATGCCGGCCGCGATCCCGTGCCCCGTCGTGCGCATCTCGACGGGGAAGACCTCCGAGGGGAGCACGAAGGTCGTCGTGTTGGGCCCGAACTCGGTGAAGAAGTAGCTGATGCCGAAGACGGCGATGAAGGCGCCCACCACCGTTGTCAGCTGTGGCACCGCCGCCAGCAGACCAAAGCAGATCGCCATGATGGCAAAGCCCATCCACTGCAGGCGGCGGTGCCCGATCCGGTCAATGCGCGCGACCGCCAAGACGTAGCCGGGCACAGCGAACACCAAGAACAAGATCAGCGAGAGCACCATCTTGCCCTCGAGGCTGGCGTTGGGCGAAACCTCGCTCAAGATACTCGGCAGCGACAGGGTGTTGCCGTAGTACGCGTAGTCGAAGAGGAACCAGCTTCCCGCCGTGCCCACGACCAGCCGCCACATGGCGCGACTGGTGACGAACTGACGCACGCTCATGAGCGCTCGCGTCACCGGAGCGATGTTGGACACGTCGATGATCCCGTCGGAGAATCGGTGCAGCTCGGCTGCGGCCTGGTCGCTCGAGCCCTTGACGTGTGCCTGGAACCGGGGGGACTCCGGCATGCGGGAACGCAAGTAGATCACCGCGGCCGCGGGAACCGCACCGATCACGAGCAGCAGGCGCCACGTGAGCGTGGTGGCGATGCCCGACGACAGCAGGGCCAGGCCGACCAGGGGACCCACGATGAGACCGAGCGCCTGCATCGAGAAGACCAGGCCGACGAGGCGACCTCGGTCAGCCCGGTTGGAGTACTCACTCATCAGCACGGCCGACACCGGGTAGTCCCCACCGATGCCGAGGCCCAAGACGAAGCGCGCCGCAATCAGCACGAGGACGTTGGGCGCCAGAGACGAGGTGACGGCGCCAATGATCATGATGACGGCGACGGCGGTGTAGACGGACTTGCGCCCCACCACGTCGGCCAGGCGCCCAAAGGACATGGCCCCCACGAACGCACCGAGGACTGCGGCGCCCGTCACCCAGCTGGTCATGGTCGTCGACAGCGCCCACTGCGTCTGCACCAGGGCGGCGACCGTCCCGATCACGAAGAGGTCGTAGGCGTCGGTGAAGAAGCCCATCCCCGAGATCACGACGGCACGCCGGTGAAAGCGGCTGGTGGGCGCGTCGTCGAGAAGCTGGCCAATGGTCGGCCCTACCGGCTCAACATTCGACTCACTCGCGCTCTGCTGTGCGAAGGACACGACGCACCGCCTCTCTCACTCGTCCCTCGAAGTGTCCCCCCGCCGAGTTGCCGCGAGATGAGTGGCGGGTGAACGGGAGGTGAACGGGGCGTGAAAGTCCCCTGAACGCCGAGGTGCGCAAGCCTCCAGGGTGCCGCGACGCTGCCGGTAGCCTGGAGGGCCGAAGCACGAGGAGACCGGGTGTTCCAGATCCGCCAGTACGACGTCGACGTGTCGGCACCGCCCATCACCGACGAGGAGCTGCGACGCCGCTGGGGCCAGTTCCACGCCAACATCCGGATGGTGTCGGCCAGCCGCTGGCGCCAGACGATCGGCCGTCTGCTGGGTGACGAGACCTGGCGCTACCGGGTCGCCCGCCTCGTGGGCCGGCCGCTGCTGCGCCTCGTGCGTCGCGTGCGCGGCACACCCAAGAAGCCGCCTACCACGATCGTCGAGACCATCGAGCCCGACGAGGCCTACTTCCCCATCAACTACCGCCCCCACCTGCTCGAGCGACCGGTGCGCAGCCTGGAGGCCCAGCGCGACAGCCGCACCACGGTGCTGCGCATCGACGAGTCCGCCCCCGATGCCCACGCCGCGGTGGAGCAACTGAACCGCGACCTGGCAGCAGTTCGCACGACCTGGGTGATCCTGGCCGACCAGGCTGACGCCCCGGGCGACGCCATCTTCGCTGCCGAGGCACTGGTCAGTGTCGCCGAGCCCGATGCCGACGTCGTGTTCGCCGACGAGTTCTGGCCCTCCGCCCACCAGCCGTCTTTGAAGAGCCCCGCCATCGGCTACCACACACTGCTCAGCTACAACTGCGTTGGCCGCCCCGCGATTCTGCGTACCGCGCGCCTCCGCGAGGTCGGCGGTTTCGATGTCACGGCCGGGTGGGCCGCCGAGCACGACCTGTTCTTGCGCCTGCACGAGGCGGGCGCCGTCTTCCAGCACCTGCCGCATCTGGTGATCGGGGGCCGCCCCCCATTCACGGCCCGCCGCGAGCACCTGGACGCCGACACCGTGGCCGTAGTGGCGCGGGCGCTGGAGCGGCGTGGCTGGTCGGGCACCGTCGTCCCCGGCGACCTACCCGGGACGACCCGTTGGCGCACCACGGTACCCCAGCCCGCCCCGTCCATCGACATCCTGATCCCGACCCGTGACCGCGTGGACCTGGTCCGGCGCTGCGTGGACTCGATTCGCGAGCAGACGACGTATCCGAACTACCGCATCGTCATCTTGGACAACGACTCGGTCCAGCCCGAGTCGCTGGCCTACTTCGTCGACGAGGGGTTCCCCGTGGTTCCCTGCCCGGGTCCTTTCAACTACGCCCACATCGTCAACCGCGGCGTGGCGGCCGCCGAGGCTGAGTACGTGGTCACCCTCAACAACGACACGGTGATCGTCACCCCGGACTGGTTGGAGCGCTTGGTGGCGCTGGCCTGTCTCGAGGACGTCGGGTTCGTCGGCGCGTGCCTGCTGGACCCCGAGGGCCATCGCGAGCACGAGGGCATCGTCATCACCCCCTATCCCCAGCACCTGCGCACCGACTCCAACTATCCGGTGACCAACCAGTACGCGGTGTCGGTGCGCGACGTCGCGGCGGTCACCGGAGCCGTGCAGATGGTGCGACGGGACTGGTGGAACGAGCTCGGGGGCATGGACGAGGATCTGGCCGTGGTCATGAACGACGTGGACATCTGCCTGCGCTCGCTCGTCGCGGGCCGAGCGGTCGTCTTCGACCCCGACGTGCGGCTCTACCATCACGTCAGTTCGTCGCGCGGCACCCTGGATCCCCTGGTCGACCGCAACCGCTTCATCCGGCGCTGGGACATCTTCGGCACCTTCAAGGACCCCTACTTCTCCGAGTCGCTGCTCCTGCTCGGCGAGACGATGTACTACCGCTTCCGCTAGGTCCGTGACCCCCTGAGGGCTTGACTAGCCTGTTCCGGTGCCCATCTGGCGTCAACGCATCACTGCCCTGATCCGCCGCCTGCCGGCGTGGACCTGGCCGGCCGTCATCATCGGGGTGGTGGTCCTGGTGGCCAACTTCATGTACACGCTCGGTCTGGCCAACAGCGATCCCATCAGCTACACCTCGGGCATCGCCCAGACGGTATGCCGCGTGACCTGCGGTCGCCCCGCGATCGACCCCAACATCGGCTTCATCACCCAGCCCCTCGGCCACCTGTCGGCGATGGACCTCCTGCACGGCCATCTGCCGTGGTGGAACTACTTCGAGGGCCTCGGCCAGCCCCTGGCCGGGGAGATGCAGGCGGCGTCATTCTTCCCGCTCACCCTCTTGTTCGCGACCTCGGCCGGGCTCCTCTGGTTCCACCTGTGCCTCGAATTCATTGCCGGCCTGGCCACCTACTTCCTGGGTCGGCGCCTCGGGATGTCCGCCGTCATCGCCACCGGCATCGGCGCCGTCTTCGCGCTCAACGGCACCTTCGCCTGGCTCGGCAACGCGGTGCTCAATCCCGTCGCCTTCTTGCCCCTGCTGCTGCTCGGCATCGAGATGGTCTACGGGGACCTCGACAGCGGCCGGCGCCGCGGCTGGTACGTGCTGGCGATCGCCCTGGCGCTGTCGGTCTACGCGGGATTCCCGGAGGTGGCCTTCCTCAACGGGCTCTTCGCCGTCGTGTGGGCCGCGGTCCGCCTCTTCGCGCTCCCCCGAGCCCGCCGCTGGCTGGCCGCGCGCCACATCGCCTACGGCGGGGTGCTGGGACTCCTGCTCGCCCTGCCGATCATCGTGCCCTTCGTCGACTTCTTGCACGTCGCCAACATCGGCGGGCACGTCGGCGCGCTCGACGGCGCCGCCGTCTTGCCCACCCAGTCGCTGCCGATGTTCCTCGACCCCTACATCTACGGCACCATCTTCTCGAACCACAACAGCGTGGCCATCAACGCCTGGGGCACGATCGGCGGCTACCTGCTCGCGGGCACCTCCACTCTCGCGCTTCTGGGCCTTCTCGGACGACGCCTGCGCGGGTTGCGGATCGCCTTGGCCGTTTGGTTCCTCCTGTCGCTGGGCGCCATGTTCAACGTGCTCCACGTGCGCGAGCTGTGGAACCTGATCCCCTACGTCAAGCAGATCGCCTTCTCGCGCTACGACATGGCCACCTTGGAGTTCTCGCTCGTGGTGCTCGCGGGCCTGGCAATCTCGGATCTCGTAACCTCGCGAAGGGCCCGGCGCCTTTTCTTCGTCACGACGCCGATCGGTGCGCTGCTCTTAGCGTGGTCGGCCCTCAGCGCGCACGCGGGCAACGCCGGCTACGTGCTAACCCATCGCGACCGCATCATCCTCTTGGGGCTCCACGCCCTGCCCTTCATCGCCGTCGGCCTCCTGCTGGCGGCCGGCCTCCTCACGCGGTTCCGCTGGGCCCCGCTCGTCCTGGTCACGCTGCTGGCCGGGGAGGCGGCTCTCACCTACCTCGTCCCCACGGCCGAGGCACCCGCCAAGGTCATCGTGGACCAAGGACCGATCACCTACCTGCAGCACAACATGGGGCGCACCCGCTTCCTGGACTTCGAGGTGCTGTTCCCCAACTGGGGCTCGCAGTACAGCCTGCCCGAGCTCAACGCCATCGATCTGCCGTTCCCCACGGCCTTTGCCACCTACATCGCCACCCAGCTGAACCCCGCCATGAACCCGTCGCGCCAGTTCCTGGCCCAGGGCGGCCTCGGCGGGATCATCCAGCAGGAGCGCGAGGTGGTGGCGCACCTGGCCTCCTACCAGGCAGCCGACGTGCACTACCTGTTGTTCCCGGTAGGTGTCAAGCTCCTGCCCGCGCTGACCAAGATCGGCGTGCGCAGGGTGTACGCCGACCAGATGGTGGCCATCTACGTCTTGCCCGGGTCCACGCCCTACTTCTCCAGCCCGACGGCCGGGTGCACGGTCACCGGCACCGGGTTCGCCCACGCCACCGTGACCTGCGCGCATCCGGGCACGGTGGTACGCAGCGAGCTGATGATGCCCGGCTGGCACGCCACCGTCAACGGCCAGTCGGCGTCCATCGGAACCCTCGACGGGGTCTATCAGACGGTCGCCGTGCCCGCGGGAACCTCGACACTGGCGTTCTCCTTCCTGCCGCGCCACGAGGAGGCGGCCGGAGCCGGCTTCGCCCTCGCGGTGCTCATCATGATCGGCCTCCCGCTCGCTGACCGGTGGCGCCGACGGCGCTCGCCACGCCACGTGCCACGCCACGCCGCCTGACCTGGCGCGAGCGCCCTACCAGGGCTGGGGGGCGCCCGGCGTGCGCGTGGCGTACAGCGCGAAGAAGTCCTTGGTGCTGACAGCCAGGTAGCGAGTCGGGATCTGGTTGGGATTGGGTGTTTGCATCGTCGCGCCGGCTGCTCCGGGCCCCCCGTAGGTGATGAGCACGGGCCACTCGGGATTGATGTCGAGCTCCATGGCCCGCACGCAGTGCAGCTGGACCATGAGCGCGGCCAGCATCGACGAGGTCAGGTTGGGCGCCGCCGCGTAGACCAGGTTGCCCGACGCGTCCACCCCGAGGGCCGAGCGCCACACGGCGGGAGCCCCGTAGAGCGTGAGGCCCCAGGCGGCATTGTCGGCACTGGCGGGCGTGGGCCGACCGGCCGCCACCAGCAGGGGGAGGTTCTGGCGGGCCAGCACGACCGTCGCGGGCGGGCGCGGCCCGCCGGTCCAGGTCATGACGTCGACGCGCCCGCTGCGGTAGCGCACCACGGTGGCCAGTCCCCGGCGCATCGGGGCGTAGAGCGTCTGGTGGGCGAAGAAGCCCCCGGCGGCGTCGACCTCGTAGAACCCGCCGTTGAAGGTGGCCAGCAGGCTCCCGCGCGCACTCGGGGGCACCATCTCTGGTCCGCGATCCAGTGCTGAGGGTCCGGGCACCTTGTAGCCCGGGTAAAGCGCGAGCAGCGTGGAGCGCGCGTTGAACCACGCCGCGGTGGCCACGATCGTGGGCTGGGACGACCAGGGCCGCCACGAGGCGACGAGCACCGAGGGAGTCCGGGCCCACGTGTCCACCCGATGCCAGGGTGTGCAGCGCAAGTGGCCCGACCACACGACGCACACGGGAGCGTGAACGCGGGCGCGAACCGGAGCCGCGCTCGCCGCGCTCGCGCTGAGCGTCAGCGTCAGCGCACCGGCACTGAGCGCCGCCAGGAGCCGTCGGAGGCGCACGAGCACGACAGCCAGTTTACGAAGTGCGTCCGTGGCCCCCGTCGCTGCGATACCGTCGTCGCGGAGGACGAGCATGCCCGAGAACTTCGCGCCGCGCACGGGGGTCGGGCCCGGTCACGGCGCCGAGCGCCGCCTGGGCGTGACCATCCCCTTGGACGGCGTGTCACTGGCCGAGCATCGCGGCTGGTTCGCCCGTCTGGCCGACCTGGGCTACACGGACGTGTGGTCGAGCGAGGTCGACGGGTCTGACGGGTTCACGCCGCTGGCCCTGGCCGCGGCCTGGGAGCCTCGCCTGCACCTGGGACTGGCCATCGCCCCGGTGTTCACGCGAGGTCCCGCACTCCTGGCCATGTCGATCGCCGCCCTGGCCGAGGTGGCCGGTGATCGCCTGACGATCGGCCTGGGAGCCTCGAGCGCCCCGGTGGTCGAGCGTTGGAACGGTATCCCCTACCAGCACCCCTACGCCCGCACCCGCGACGTGCTCCACATCGTCCAGCGCGCCCTGGCCGGCGAGCGCATCGATGAGGAGCTCGAGACCCTCACCGTGCGCGGCTTCCGGCTCAGCCGCCCCGTGACCACGCACCCGCGGCTGATCCTGGGGGCTCTGCGACCCGGCATGCTGCACCTGGCCCGCGACGAAGCCGACGGCGCCGTGCTCAACTGGCTGAGCGTCGGCGACGTCGGTCGGGTGCGCCAGGAGTTGGGCGACGCCTTCGTGGCCGCGCGGCTCTTCGTGATCCCCACCGCCGACGCCGAGCGCGCGCGGACCCTGGCCCGGCGCATGATCGCCACGTACCTGACCGTCCCGGCCTACGCCGACTTCCACCGCTGGCTCGGCCGCGGTCCCCAGCTCGAGCCCCTGTGGGCCGCCTGGGCGGCAGGCGACCGGGCTGGGGCCAACGCGGCCATCCCCGACGAGGTGGTCGACGCGCTGATCATCCACGGTGCGCCCGAGGCCTGCCGCGAGCACATCGCGCGCTACCAGGATGCCGGTGTCGACGCCGCGGTGCTGGCAGTCATCTCGCCGCCCGACGAGCTGGCTGAGGCCGTCGCCCGGCTGGCCCCGCGCTGAGGGCGCCGCGCCTTCCTACACTGGCGGGGGAGGTGGACATGGCTGAGGGCGAGCGCCAGGAGCGGGCGGTGATGCGCATCGGGGTGGTCGACACGATGTTTGCGCGCTACGACATGGGGGCGGCCGCACGCGCCGAGCTGGCGGCGTGCCCGGGTCACGGTGAGGACTTCGTGGTCATCTCGCGCACCGTGCCCGGCTTCAAGGACCTCGCCGTGGCCGCCAAGGTGCTCATCGAGCGCGATGGCTGCGCCATCGTGGTCGCCCTGGGGATGCCGGGACGCGCCCCGATTGACAAGCAGTGCGCTCACGAGGCCTCCCAGGGCATCATGTGGGCCCAGCTCATGACCTCCACTCCCATCTTGGAGGTCTTCGTGCACGAGGACGAGGCCGACGACCCCGCGGTCCTGGCTCAGGTCTTCGAGAATCGTTCGCGCCGCCACGCGCGCAACGCCTACTGGATGCTGTTCGAGCCCGAGCAGCTCCAGCGCCGCGCCGGCCAGGGCGTGCGCCAGGGCTTCGCCGACGCCGGACCGCTACCCGTGGGCGAACATCACTAGTATCACCGGGTAACCACCCGGTAACATCTCCGGGTAACCACCCGGTAACCGAGGAGCAACATGCCAGAAGCCGTGATCGTCGCCACCGGCCGCAGCCCCATTGGGCGGGCCTTTAAGGGTTCGCTCGTTGACGTGCGACCCGATGACCTGACGGCCCACGTCGTGCGAGAGGTGCTGGCCAAGGTCCCCCAGCTGGACCCGACCACGGTCGAGGACGTCATCGTCGGCTGCGGCGAGCCCGCCGGCGAGTCCGGATTCAACCTGGCGCGCGTGGTCGCGATCCTCGCGGGTCTCGATGGGGTTCCCGGCGTGACCGTCAACCGCTACTGCTCCTCGTCGCTCCAGGCGATCCGCATGGCCGCCCACGCCATCCGGGCCGGCGAGGGCGACGTCTTCGTCGCCGCGGGCGTCGAGACCGTCTCACGCTTCGGTAACGGCACCGCCGACCTGCCCGCTGCCATGAACCCCCTGTTCGCCGCGGCCACGGCCCGCTCGGCGGCGCGCGCGGCGGCGCCGGGCGATCCCTGGACGCCGGCGGCCGGCCTGCCCGACGTCTACATCGCCATGGGCCAGACAGCCGAGAACGTCGCCGAGCTCGAAGGCGTCTCGCGCGCCGAGATGGACGCGTACGCGCTGCGCAGCCAGGAGCTGGCGGTGGCCAGCCAGTCCAACGGCTTCTTCGAGCGCGAGATCATCCCGGTCACCCTCGCCGACGGTCGCGTCGTGGACCGCGACGACGGCCCTCGCCCCGACACCAGCCTGGAGAAGCTGGCCACCTTGGCCCCGGTGTTCAAGCCCGGCGGTTCGGTCACGGCGGGCAACAGCTGCCCCCTCAACGACGGTGCCGCCGCGGTCATCGTGATGAGCGACACCCGCGCCCGCGAGCTCGGGATCACCCCCCTGGCCCGCATCATCGCCAGCGGCGTCAGCGCCCTGAACCCCGAGATCATGGGCCTGGGGCCGGTGGACGCGTCCCGGCAGGCCCTGGCGCGTGCCGGCCTGACCATGGACCAGATCGACCTGGTGGAGATCAACGAGGCCTTCGCGGCCCAGGTCCTGCCCAGTGCGCGCCACCTCGGCATCCCACTCGACAAGCTCAACGTCAACGGCGGCGCCATCGCGCTGGGCCACCCCTTCGGCATGACCGGCGCGCGCATCATGACCACCTTGCTCAACGGCCTGGAGGACCGCGGCGCGCGCTACGGCCTCGAGACAATGTGCGTGGGTGGTGGCCAGGGCATGGCCATGATCATCGAGCGGCTCAGCTAGGCGCGCCGCGCGCCCGTGCGCACCGCGCTCGGGTCACCGAGGAGGCGCGCGTGCTCGGCGTCGTCTGCCGAGGTGGCCTCGTCGGGCAGCAGGACCGGAATGCCCTCGTTCACGGCGTAGACCTGGCGTCGACGAGGGTTGTACAAGACGCCCGCGGCCTCGACGTACAGCAGCTCCTCGTGGTCCACCGGGTCCACGAGGAGCTCGAGCAGCAGTGGATCCAGGCTCATCGCGCCTCCTCGATCATCGCGCGCACCTCGGCCAGATGGCGTGCGCAGGACCCCTCGTCGGCGGCCTCCACGTTGACGCGCAGGAGTGGCTCGGTGTTCGAGGGGCGAAGGTTGAACCACCACGAGCCCAGGTCCGCGGTGAGCCCGTCGAGCTCGTCGATCACCGCCCCCTCGCCCACCAGCCGCTCGCGCACGCGTGCCAGGACCGACACCGGGTCATCCACCGCGCTGTTGTGCTCGCCCGAGGCGGCGTAGCGCTGGAAGGGAGCTCCCACCACCGACAGCGGCTCGGTCCCGCGGCTCAGGAGCTCGAGCACGATGAGGGCCGTGATCACGCCCGAGTCGGCCCGGTAGTTGTCGCGGTAGTAGTAGTGGCCCGAGTGCTCCCCGCCGAAGATGGCTCCGGTCTGGGCCATCACCTGCTTGATGAACGAGTGCCCCACGCGCGTGCGCACGCCCACGCCGCCGTGCTCGGCGATCACCTCGGGCACCGTGCGCGAGCAGATCAGGTTGAACAGGACGGTCTCGCCGGGGTGCCGGTCCAGCAGCGACGCGGCCACCAGGGCCGTGGTCGTCGAGCCGCTCAGCACGGCCCCGCGCTCGTCGACCAGGAACACGCGATCGGCGTCGCCGTCGAAGGCCAGGCCGACGTCGGCTCCGGTCTCGCGCACGCGACGCTGCAGGTCGACGAGGTTGGCGGGGTTGATCGGGTCGGCGGGATGATTCGGGAACGTCCCGTCGAGTTCGGGGTACAGGACCTCGAGCTCGAAGGGCAGGTCGGCGAACACGCGCGGCGCCACCAGCGCACCCATGCCGTTGGCGACGTCGGCCACGACCCGCAGCGATCGCAGCGCCGCGACGTCGATGAAGGAGTGCGTGTGGCGGACCCACGCGGGCCACAGGTCGGCCTCGGTGCGCGCGGCCCGGGCCGGGCCCAGCGGCTGGCCCACGTGCGCTTGCACCTCGTCGGCGATCTCGCCGAGTCCCGATTCGATCCCGATCGGGCGAGCCGCCGGACCGCACAGCTTGATCCCGTTGTAGGCGGCCGGATTGTGCGACGCGGTGAACATGGCGGCCGGGGCGTCGAGGTACCCCGAGGCGAAGTAGAGCAGGTCGGTGGAGACGACGCCGATGTCGACGATCTCGGCGCCGACGCTGCGCGCGCCGTCACTGAAGGCATCCACCAGGCTGGGGCCCGAGGGGCGCATGTCCCGTCCCACCACGATGCGCGGGGTCCCCTGCTGGCGGGCGAAGGCCCAACCGACGGCGGCGGCCACCGCCTCGTCGAGTTGGTCGGGATAGGTGCCGCGGACGTCGTAGGCCTTGAAGATGGCACCCAGGTCCACGGCGGCCATGCTACCCATCCGCCACCGGGCGCCGGCGCGTACGGCGGCGGCGGCGCCACGCGACCAGCGCCACCACGATGCCGACGGCGACCGTCACCTCGGACACCAGAGCACCGATGCGTCCGGTCGTGGTCGTCGCGTAGACCAGCGTGACGAAGTGGGACGTGGGAACCACGACCATGAGGTTGGGACTCACCCGGTACGGGCCCTGGGCGCCCTGGGCGCGCCAGCGCGGGTAGTAGGACACCTTGACCAGCGTTGGGATGCCGATCCGGCTCACGTGAAACGAGAGCTGCTGGAGTCCCACGTGCACGTCGGTGACGCGCTCGGGGGCGAGCGTGGCGGTCGCCGGCAATTGGCGGATCGTGCTCGCGTGCGGCCACGACGCGGGTCCCGAGGCCGCCGCCTCGACGGACCAGTCGGCCGGCGTCGTCCACCACGTCACGTTGGCGGCCAGCCACGCCGTCCGGCTGGCGATGCCGGCCACCACCACCGGCGGGTGCGTTAGACCGGTCACCAGGGGGCTGTGGCGGACCAGGAAGATCTGCCAGCGCACGCCGGGTGCGGGCCACGCCCGGGTCTGAGCGACCAGTTGGAGCTGGGGATCGCCGTGGGCCTCGGCGATCGCCAGGGGCGAGAAGGCGATGTAGTAGCGCACCCCGAGCTGCTGGAGATGGGTCACGCCGAGGGGAACGTCGAGGGGGCCATAGGGCAGGCCCACCTGGGGATCACTGGGCTGTGAACTGAGTTCCGCCTGGTCCAAGAAGTGGTACGGCGTGGTGGCCGACGACTCGAAGAACAGCCCCTCCATCGAGTCCACGCAGTTGTTGGTCCAGTACGGCAGGAGCATCAGCGCCATCGTGGTGCCAAAGCGGCTCTCGGAGGGCGCGTACTCCCACATCGCGCGACCACATCCGTAGCGGTGCGCCACTCGCGCCATCGTCGTCATCAGGTCGTGGTACTCGGGCCAGGCAGCCTTGCCCTGGTAGCCCGAGTAGTTCCACTGCGCCCAGCTGGTGACCTGGTTCCCACTGGTCGAGAGCCCGAGAGCCGACGCGGTGGTCGGGATCAGCCCCGGCAGGGTCGAGGCCAGGCCCAGCACGATCACGGCGACGCCGGCCATCAGGGCCCGCCGCGCGGCGCGCCCGGTGGGGGCCACCGTGTCGCGATCGCTGGGTCCGGGACCCGCGGCCCCGCCGACCGGGTCGCCTCCAGCGCTGGGCGAGCTCACCTCGGCCACGGCCGGGGCGCCCAGCGCGTCCGCGGTGCCCTCACCGTCGGCGCCCCCGCCGGCCGCGTCGTCGGGGGTGCCGCGGAGGCTCGCGGGGGCCTCCCCGATCACCGACTCGAGGCTCACACCGTCCAGGGCGGGCTCGACGGGCGACGCGGCCGCGCCGGGGCTGTCGGCCCGGGGGGTGGACCCGCGCGCGTGCGCCACCCAGCGCGCCAGCAGCCAGCCGAGCAGCCACCCGGCCAGCAGGTGGATGCCGATGAACCAGAACGGGACGAGGCGCTGGTTCCAGATGACGCTCTGGGGGTCGACGACGAAGGCGAGGAACGACAAGGCCGTGAGGGCGGTCAGGGTCACCCCCAGTCGGTCGCGCCAGACAATGGCCGCCACCGCCCCGAGCGCCGCGGCCACGATCACCCAGCGGTCGCCCGCGGGCGCCCCCGTCGACGTGTACCAGCCCAGCGCGCTGAAGATGGCGTGGAGGCTCGACACGCTCACGTTCGAGTAGCCCATGGAGTCCGTGTAGGACTGGCTGGTGGCGAAGGGCAGCAGCCACCACGCGGTGAGCCCGGCGCCCAGGAGGCCGGCGCCCACGACGAAGCGCAGCGGCCGCGACGCGTCACCGACCGGGCGGGGCGCGTGGGGGTCGACCCACCCGCGACGAGCGCACCACTCGACGACGAGGACCACGCCACTGGCCACGACCACCCAGAAGAACGGCAGGACGTGGGCCAGCAGCGTGCCCGCGAGCCCGAGGGCCGCCAGCCAGTAGCCCCGACCGGTGCGCACGCCCCGGGCGAACAGGCCGATGGTCACCAGCGCCAGGGCCAGCGACAGCGAGAAGGCGTACTCGCCCGCCAGCGTCGAGAACAAGTTGCCGCCATCGATGGTGAAGGAGGCGTCGAACAGAAAGGGCAGCGTGGCCATCGCCAGGGCGGCGGGCACCGGGCGCGGCGCCCGGAAGAGGCGCCCGAGCAAGTAGGCGCCTACCGGTAGCAGCAGCGAGCCGAGGATCGTGGCCAGCTTGAAGGCGACCGCGGCGTTGATGACGTAGCTGGCCCACAGGGCCAGCACGTCGGGCAGCACGAAGTAGTACGTGTAGGCGGGCATGCCGGCGAACCAGCCGGGATACCACGGCGTGAGCCCGAAGGGATCGCCCAGGCTGCGCAGGTAGGCCGGCAGGGCCAGGTGGGCGCCGGTGTCGCCCCCGGTGATGGTGCTGGTCGAGAACAGCAGCGCGGGATGCACCGACCACAGCGTCACGACGATCACGGCACCGATCGCGATGACGTCGAGCCAGGCCAGCGGACGCCGCGACATCAGTGGATCCTCTGGGCAACCAGGGCCCCCACGGCCACGGCATTGAAGGACAGGTGGGTCAGGGCGCTGGGCACCAGTCGTCGCGTGCGCAAGGCGAGAACCGCGAGCACCACGCCGAGGGCGGCCAGACCGGCGAACTGGGTCGGCTCACCGTGGGCCAGGGCGAAGGCCACCGCGCTCACCACCACGGCGAGGCTCGCGGCCACGCGGCCCCGCAGGCGCCCGAGGAGGTCGCGCAACCCGCGCAGCAGGACGCCCCGGAAGAACCACTCCTCGATCAGGGGGGCCCCCACCGTGGTCAGCAGCGCGAGGAGCACGAAGCTGGCCCCACTGGTTGCCCCGAAGAGGCGCGTCGCGGGCCGACCGAGGTGACGCACGTGGAACGGTCGGTAGGCCACGATGACCGCGAACTGCGCCACGACGCCCAAGACGAGGTACCACGCGTCCGAGACGCGCGGCCGCCACTGGTGGGGCCAGGGCTGCAGTCCACCCGCGCGGCGAGCGGCCACGATCGCGGTGGCGAATCCGCACCACAGTCCCCCGAGGCTCGCGGTTGACGCCCACCACGGGTTGCGCGCCGCGTGCGCCACGGCGGTCAGTCCCCCGGGGTACCCGGCCACGCCGGCCGCGAGTCCCACGAGCACGGTGGCGGCCGCCTGGCCGAGCACGAAGCCCCCCACCGCCCACGCCACCACGACCCCCGGACGCGCGGCAGGCGGCTCGGGACTCTCCACGACTCCTTACGTTAATCTTCACCACTTCTGGCGCCCGTGCGGATGCGGGGTCCGCCCGGCCCTCTAGATTGGAATGGTGAGTGATTTCAACGAGCGGCCCGGCTCTCGGCGCCCCGGACCCTCCGGCCAACGTCAGATGGCTCCCGAGTCGCGGCGACGCCTGGTCACGGTGGCCATCATCGTGTTCATCGTCGGGGTCCTCTTCATCCCGTCGCTGTTCCAGCACAAGACGGTGCGCGTGGTGTCGTACTCCTCGCTGCTCGCCGACATCAAGGGCCAGAAGGTCGTCTCGGCCTCCATCAACAACTCCACGGGCGTCATCACCGGCCAGCTCTCCAGCGGCGCCAACTACTCGACCAATGGCCCGTCGCCCGCCATCTCCTCGGAGATCGACCTGCTGCGATCCAACAACGTCACCGTCACCTTCACCAACCCGTCCAGCTTCGCTTCGACCTTCCTGCCGTACCTGATCTGGATCGCGATCTTCGCGGGCTTCATGATCTTCGCCTCGCGCCAGGCCCGCGGGCAGATGAACGGCATGATGGCTGTCGGGCGCAGTCGGGCCAAGCAGTTCAACCAGGACCGCCAGCGCATCACGTTCGCCGACGTGGCCGGCTACCTGGGCGTCAAGCAGGAGATCAGTGAGGTCGTCGACTTCTTGAAGAGTCCCGCCCGCTTCCGAGAGATCGGCGCGCTGATCCCGAAGGGACTGCTGCTCGTGGGCCCGCCGGGCACCGGCAAGACGATGTTCGCCCGCGCCGTGGCCGGGGAGGCAGGCGTGCCGTTCTTCTCGGTGTCGGGCTCCGACTTCATGGAGATGTTCGTCGGTGTGGGCGCGAGCCGGGTGCGCGACCTGTTCAACACCGCGCGCAAGCAATCCCCCGCGATCGTCTTCATCGACGAGATCGACTCCATCGGGCGCAAGCGCGGCGCGGGCCTCGGCGGCGGCCACGACGAGCGCGAGCAGACGTTGAACCAGATGCTGAGCGAGATGGACGGCTTCGACCAGAACGAGGGCGTCGTGGTGATCGCCGCAACGAACCGGCCCGACGTGCTGGACCCGGCGTTGCTGCGGCCGGGTCGCTTCGACCGCCAGATCGTCGTGCCGCTGCCCGACTTGAACGAACGGCTCCCCATCCTCCAGGTGCACACGCGGGGCAAGCCCGTAGATGCCGGCGTCGACCTCCAGATGGTCGCCCGCGGGACTCCGGGCATGAGCGGGGCCGACCTGGCGAACCTCGTCAATGAGGCCGCGCTGCACGCGGCGAGGCGCCGCGGGGCGACGATCACCATGCAGGACTTCGAGTCGGCGCGCGATCGCGTAATGATGGGCCAGGAGCGCGACACCATGGTGCTCAAGGACGAGGAGCGCACGCGCATCGCCTACCACGAGAGCGGCCACGCGCTGCTGGCCTACGTGCTCGACAAGTCCGATCCGCTGCACAAGCTGACCATCATCCCCCGCGGCATGGCCCTGGGGGTGACGATGACGCTGCCCGAGGAGGACCGGCACATCATGTCGCGCCAGCACCTCGAGGACTCGCTGTGCATGCGCATGGGGGGCCGGGTGGCGGAGCTGCTCGTCTACGGCGACCTGTCCACTGGCGCGGCCGACGACCTGCAGCGCAACACCGACCTCGCCCGCAAGATGGTGCGCGAGTGGGGCATGTCCAAGGAGCTGGGCCCCATGGCGTGGGGCTCCAACAACCAGGTGTTCCTCGGCGAGGACCTGATGCACACCCGCGACTACTCGGACCACACGTCCAAGACCATCGACGACGAGGTCGAGCGCATCCTGCGCGAGCAGGAGGCGCGGGCCATCGAGGTGCTCACCTTGCACCGCCGCGGCTTGGACGCGCTGACCGAGGCGCTGCTCGAACACGAGACCCTCGACGGTGAGGAGGCCGCGCGCCTGATCGACGAGGCCTTCGGCGAGCCCGTTCACTCACGCCAGGCCAAGACCGTGAGCTCGCTCAACGGGGCGAGCGCCCCGACACCGGCCCCGACCCCCGTGGTCGCCGAGCCCGCCGGTGCTCCAGCCCCCCGGTCCAGCGCGCTGACGCCGCCCGCCCTACCCTCCGTGTAGCGGCGTCACGACCACCAGGCCGGCGGGTCGCGTTGGCAGGGTCGCCGACACGACCAGTGCGGCGCGCGTCGCGCGCACCAGCACCGTGCGCCCCCGCAGGTGGTCCAGCTGAGGAGCGATGCGCCGCAGGCTGACGCTCTGCTCGCCCGGCACGACGGCGTGGACCCGTGCGCTGCCCGAACTCACGGTCACGTCCAGGCCATGGACTGACGTGTTGACGACCGCCACCGCATCAAAGCCACGACCCGTCGCGTCACTGATCAGGTAGGCGCGACTGGGCACCCCCGGCGTGCTCACCAGCCACCCGCTGGCGTCACCGGTGACCAACGCCGCGCTGACGGGCGCGCTGGCCCGCACGCGCACGTCGGCGTAGGCGTGGGCGGGGATCGCCGAGTTGGGGCTGATCGTGATGCGCCCCACGGAGAACGGACCGACATTTACGGACTGGGTGGGGACGCTGAAGCTCCCCAGGGTGACCGCGGCCCGCACGGCCACCGTCCCCGGGCCGGGGTTGGCGACCACGATCGCTGACGCCGCGTCGCGCACCGTCGTCACCAGCGGCAGAGCCCACGCCGGGCGTGGCGCGCTGGCCCCGGTGTCGTAGGAGACCAGGGCGCCCACGCGCTCGACGGCGACCACGCTCAGGGCGCCGCGCAGCACGCGCAGGCGCAGACCGACGCTGGCCTGGTCCACGATGCGCTTGGCCAGCGGGAGGGCCAGCACCGACTCGCCCGGGATCGACAGGCCCTGGTAGGCCGCGGGCGCCAAGAAGCCCGAGGCCGTCTGGGCGGTGAGGTTGGCCACCGCCTCGGTGGGCAGCGGGTTGTACAGGACG
>JAKAUQ010000001.1 GCA_021827705.1 Actinomycetes bacterium | reverse complement strand
GACCCCACTCGCCGTCAGCCATCCCGGGCGTCTCGTCGGGGTGCGGTGAGGTTCCCGTGGCGATGATGAGATAGTCGTATCCGAGCTCGCTGCCGTCGCTCAGGCGCACCGTGCCCTCCTCGGGCACGACGCGATCGATCTCACCGATGACGAGGTCGACACCCGCGGGCAGGAATCGCCGACGGGGCTTGACCAGGTCCGCCGGGCTGTAGATCCCGAAGGGGACGAACAGCTGGCCCGGCTGATAGTAGTGGCTCTCGCTCTGGTCGACGACCGTGATCTGCCACTGGGCCGACCCCAGCCGCCGGCGCAGGCGGTTCGCCGCGATCGTCCCCGCGGTGCCACCGCCCAGAATCACCAGCCGCTTCATGACTCTCTCCTCTCTGCCAGGTCCGGCAGGGCGTCGGCGGCGCGCTGCGAGATCTGCACCGCCAGCTTGGGCAGCATCGTCAGAACCCGGTCCCGCTCCTCGCTGCTCAGGTGGTACAGCTCGCGCTCGTCGTCCTCGGACACCGCGACCCCTCCCGCGAGCAGCATCCCGACCAGTTGGGATCCCACCCGCACGAAGGTGCGCGCGCAGTCGAAGTCGTGGGGCCCGGTGCGGAAGCACAGGGCGAAGTCGGGGTCCTCGGCCAGTTGTCGCCAGTCGTCGAAGCACTCGGCGAGCATGGCCGGGTCGTTGAGGTTGTCGCGGAACCACGGGGACGGGTGGATGATCTCGGTGACGGGACGGCCGCTCATGTCGGTGATCACCAGCATCACGCTCAACAGTTCGGCCCCCAGCTCCAGGTAGGCCAGCGAGTCGCGAACGGCCACCTCGAGCGCCCGACGATGGATCGCGGTCTTCGGGCTGACGTCGTGGGCGTCGAGCATCCACGCGATCAGCTCGGCCGGGAAGCGCCACTGGTGACCGACCTTCATGGCCGGCAGTCGTCCGGTCGCCGCCATGCGGTAGACGGTGGAGCGCTCGACTCCGAGGATCTTCCCCACGTCCTGGGCCCGCAGGAACTGCTCGTCGTACTGCATCTTCGGCGGGATCAGATCCTTCTGCACGGTCTGCAGATGTTCGTGCCGATACTGCACATGCCGAACTCTACGAAGCGCGCGTGAGCGCCGACAGGGTCGAACGTCCCAAACTCTGGTGCCCGCTCGACGACCGGGGCCGGGTCCGACCCACCCGTCGATGCGGCTAGATCTGGTCGGCCGCCTCCAGGGCCTCCAGCACGGCCTCCTCCACGCTGCGCGGGGCCAGGCAGTCGCCGATCCCGACGGCGGGCACGCCGCGGGCGACCAGGTCGACGAGCAGCTCGTCGTTGGCCTGGTGGCCCGTGGCGAGCACGACGCCCGCCACCGGCGCGCACGGCACCGGCTCCTCGGTCAGCACGTGCTGGAGGTACAGCGTGTCGTCATCGACCCCGAAGGGCCGCACGAGGGGCACCACCTCGACGCCCGCGCGCGCCAGAGCCGCCAGCGCCACGTCGCGCACGTACTGCTGGAGCGACTCGCCCGCGCCGTAGCCGGTGGTGGCGAGCACGACCGACGAGCCGTGCTGGGCCAGCAGGCGGGCCATCCCCACGCCCACCCAGTCGCCGCGCCAGTCCACGACCGCCCAGCGCCCCCGCGCGCAGCGTGCGGGGTCCTCCAGGACCTCCCAGGCGCTCAGCACCGCGGGGTCCCCCAAGATCTCCAGGTCGGGTCGGTAGGGCCGGGCCCCGGTGGCCACGAGGACGACGTCGGCCCCCGCGCGCACCACGTCGTCGGCGTCGAGGCGGCGCCCGAGCTCCAGGGCAGCTCCCGCGCGCCGGGCCTCCCCGAGCAGGTTGTCGATGACGCCGGCGAACTCGTCGCGCCCGGGCAGGCGGGAGGCCAGGCGGACCTGGCCGCCGGGCACGGATGCGGCCTCGACGAGGTGGACCCGGTGGCCCCGCTCGCCGGCCACGGCCGCGGCCTTCAGGCCGGCCGGCCCGGCCCCCACCACCAGCACGTCGCGGCGCGGGCGGGCCGGGCGCCGCGTCCCGAAGCGCAACTCGCGGCCGGTCTCGGGGTGCTGGATGCACGAGATGGGCACGCCGGCCTGGAAGTGGCCGATGCAGGCCTGGTTGCAGGCCACGCAGGCCCGGATCTCCTCGGCGCGCCCGGTCGCGGCCTTGGCGGGCATCTCGGGATCACAGATCAGCGCGCGCGTCATGATGCAGGCGTCGGCCTGGCCGGCCGCCAGGATCCGCTCGGCGTCCTGGGGCTGGTTGATCCGGCCCGCGACCATGACCGGGACGCCCACCTGGCCTCGCAGGCGCCCCGCCGCCCCGGCCACGTAGCCCACGCGCTGGGACATCTCGGGCACGATGTGGCCCGAGCCCCGCAGCGTCGCCGAGGTGCCCGTCGTCACACTGAGGTAGTCGAGCAGGCCCGCGCCGGCCAGGGCGACCGCGGCGGCGGCGGCATCGGGTGCGGGCAGACCCGCCGGGTCGTGCTCGTCGAGCGAGACGCGCAGCCCGACCAGCGCGCCCGGCCCGACGCGCGCGCGCACGCTGGTCAGGACCTCGGTGAGGAACCGGCGCCGCTCGCGCGGCCCGCCCCCGTAGGCGTCAGTGCGCACGTTGGCGTGGGGATTGAGGAACTGGGCGGGCAGGTAGCCGTGGGAGGCCACGACCTCGACGCCGGCCAGGCCCGCCGCGACCAGGCGGGCCGCGGCCGCGCCGTAGGCGTCGACGATCTCGGCGATCTCGGAGACCCTCAGGGCCCGCGGCATCACCCGGAAGCGCTCGGTGGGGCGCGCCGAGGGCGCCCAGGCCACCGGGGCCGGTCCTTCGGGGGACTCGGCGACCTCTCGGCCCGGGTGGAACAGCTGGCCCACCAGGACCGTCGAGAAGGGCGCCACCGCCGCGGCCAGACGCGCGAAGCCCGGGATGCAGCCGTCGTCGTCGGCCATCAGGACGTGGCTGGTGTAGCGGGCGCTCGGGTGGACCCCGGCCACCTGCACCACGATCATCCCGGCCCCGCCGCGGGCGCGGGCCTCGTGGTAGGCGACGAGCTGGTCGGTGACGCGACCGTGGTCGACCATGACGGTGTCGTGGCCCGAGGACACGATGCGGTTGGGCACGGTGAGCGGCCCCAGGGCCAGCGGGGCGAGCAGGTGGGGAAACGCCGCCATGGCCCCGTCGCCGGCTCAGCCGGTGACGATCACCCGGAAGGACTCGGCCAGGCGCTGGCCGCCGAGCCGGGCCCGCGCGGCGGTCGCCCGGGCGCTGGCGCGCAGGGACTTGCGCAGGCCGCGACGCTCGCCAACCTGGGAGGCGTGGCAGCGTAGCGCGGCGATCTTGTCCTCGAAGGTCCGCGTGATGTCGACCACCAGGTTCGCCCCAACCGACGTGGCCAGCCACACCTCGCCCACCACGTGGGGCGCCAGGCCCTCGGCGAGCAGCTCGGGGAAGGCGTGGGGGTTGCGCGCGTCGGGGTAGATCGCGCGCAGCGTGGCCTCACCGGCGGCCAGGTGGTCCGGGTGGGACGCGAAGACCCGGTCGTAGTTGCGCTCGGGGCTCTGGCAGATGACCAGGTCGGGCCGCTGGGTGCGGATGACCCGCGCCAGGGCGGCGCGCAGCTCGAGCGTCACCTCGACGCGCCCGTCGGGCCAGCGCAGGAAGGTGAGATCGCTCACACCGAGGGCGGCGGCGGCGGCGCGCTGCTCGGCCTCACGGGTGACGGCGCGCTCCTCGGGGGTTGCGCGCGACGAGTCGCCACCCGCGTCACCCGAGGTCACCAGGCAGTACGAGACGCTCACGCCGTCGCGCACCAGGCGCGCCACCGTGCCGCCGGCACCGAAGTCGACGTCGTCGGGGTGCGCCATCACCACCAGCGCGCGCGCGAAGCGGGGGTCGCGGTGGTAGCGCGGGGTCTTCACGCGCTGACCGCGTCCGTCTCGGGGTCCCACGTGGCCAGGTGCGCCAGGTTCGGGTTGTTCGAGAACACCTCGATCACCGGCTGCTTGAGGCCGAGGCGCCGCATCGTCACCTCGGCACCCAGCACCTGGTTCCACAGCAGCAAAGAGACGACCACCCCGGTCGACCCAGCCCGCGCGGTGCGACCCGAGCGGTGCAGGTAGGCCTTGGCGTCCTCGGGCGGGTCGAAGTGGATGACGCAGTCGACCCCGTCGATGTCCAGGCCGCGCGCGGCGACGTCGGTGGCCACCAGCACGGCCAAGCGATCGGCGGTGAAGTCGGCCAGCGTGCGCTCGCGCTGGGCCTGGCGCAGGTCACCGTGGATCGCCCCGGCCCGCACGCCCTCCTTGGCCAGCTGCTCGACCAGGCGGTCGGCCCCGCGCTTGGTGCGCACGAAGACGATCGTGCGCTCCAGGGGCCGCACGATCGAGGCGACGACCTTGATCCGGTCGAGCTGGTGGACCTGCAAGAAGTGGTGCACCATCGCCGACACCGTCACCGAGTCCGAGACGACCTCGTGGAACACCGGGTCGGTCAGGTAGCGCTTGACCAGGCGGTCGACGGCGCCATCGAGGGTGGCCGAGAAGAGCAGGGTCTGGTGGGCGTGGCGACCGATGTGGCGCAGCACCCACTCGACCTGGGGCATGAAGCCCATGTCGGCCATCCGGTCGGCCTCGTCGATCACCAGCTCGGCGATCCGGTCCAGGGCCACCTCACCGCGGTCGCCGAGGTCGATCAGGCGGCCCGGCGTCGCGATGACGAGGTCCACCCCGCCGTGCAGGCGCGCGATCTGGCGCTCGATGTCGGCGCCGCCGTAGAGGGCGCCGACGCGCACGCCGATCGCCTGACCCAGCGGGGCCAGAACGTCGCGCACCTGGATGGCGAGCTCGCGCGTGGGCACCAGCACCAGGCCTCGCGGCCGCGTCGGGCGGGTGCCCGCGATGGCCGGCGACGCCGCCAGGCGCTGCAGGACCGGCAGGCCGAAGCCGAGCGTCTTGCCCGATCCGGTCTTGGCCTTGCCGCACACGTCGCGCCCGGCCAGGGCGTCCCCGATGGTCAGGGCCTGGATGGGGAAGGCCGTGGTGATCCCCTGGCCCTCGAGGACGGCCACCAGGCGGGCGTCCACGCTCAGGTCGGCAAAGGTCAGGTCCGTGGCGTACGACTCGGTCGTCGCCACGTTGGTGGGCATACTCACAACTGCATCCGTCTTCTCGGTCGGGCCCGAGACCGGCAGATAGCAGGGGGCCCCGGCCCGTGTCGAGGGCCGCACCCCTAGTGTAGGGGCGAACGACCCCTCGATGACGGAGGTGCCATGCGACTGGCCGTTGGCGACCCCGCCCCCGACTTCGCGCTGCTCGACGCGACCGGGCGCATCGTGCGACTCTCCGACTTCGCGACGCGCCGCCTGGTCCTCTACTTCTACCCGGCCGACCTGACGCCGGGGTGCACCACCGAGGCCTGCGAGTTCAACGACGAGCTGGCCGCCCTAGCCGACCTGGGAGCCGACGTGGTGGGCATCTCGCCCGACCCGGCCGCCCGCCACCGCGAGTTCGTCGCGCGCCACGGCCTGTCCCTCACCCTGCTCAGCGACCTGGACCGCTCGGTGATGCGCGCCTACGGCGCCTACGGCGACAAGCTCCTCTACGGCAAGACCGTCACCGGGGTGATCCGCTCCACGTTCGTCGTGGGTCCCACCGGGCTCCTCGAGCACGTCTGGTACGGCGTACGCGCGGCGGGCCACGCGGCGCGCGTTCGCGCGGCCTTGGCCGCGGCGAGCTCCTCCTAGCGGCGCGCGTGGCGCCCGCGGGCGGGCGCCGCGGTGCTGTGGCGCCGCACCGAGCGCACGCGCAGGACGAAGCCCCACATCAGGGCGACCACGATGACGATGATCGTCGGGGTCTGCAGCAGGTGCGCGTCGTGGCTGACCCGGGTCCAGCTGGACCCGGCCGCGTGGCCCAGCCCCGTGAGCAGGCCGATCCAGATCGCCGAGCCGATCACCGTCAAGACGGCGAAGCGGCCCCGGCGCATCTCGGCCACGCCGGCGGGCAGCGAGATGACCGTGCGCACGACGGGCAGCACCCGGCCCACCAGCACCGAGACGCTGCCGTAGCGGTCGAACCAGCGCTCGGCCACGTCGAGGTCGTGGTGGGTGAGCAGGATCCACTTGCCGTAGCGGTCCACAATGGCGCGCCCGAGCGAGCGGCCGACCTCGTAGGCGATGACCGATCCGACCAGCGAGCCGATCACCCCCACGACGATCACGCCGGCGATCGAGAGCTGGGCGTGCCCGGTCACGGCCGCCGTGGTCAAGGCCCCGGCGAACCCGAAGGTCACCTCCGAGGGGATGGGGATCAGGGCCGACTCGGCGATGGCGAGCAGGAACAGGGCCAGGTACCCGTAGTGCTGGACGAACGATGACATCGTGCCATTCTCGCGCGTCGGGGCCGCCGCCACGCGCGGCCCGGCCGATCTTTCGGAATTCTTACTCGGGGACGACCTGGTGGAGGGGGCACCAGTACGTCGAGCGGCCCCCGACGATGCCGTGGGCCAGGGCCGCGCCGTCGCGCGGGCAGCGACCCGCGTCGTGACGTGCCTCCTGGTGGTCCCCGGTATGGGAGCCGCCGCGGCGCCCGAGGGTGCGCAGGGTCGTGCGCAGGGCCCGCCAGAGGAGCTGGCGGTGCGCCGCGTCCAGGCGCCCCACCGGGGTGCGCGGATCCAGCCCGGCCCGAAAGAGGGCCTCGTCGGCCAGCAGGTTGCCCACGCCAGCCAGGCGGGACTGGTCGAGGAGGCGCGCCTTGATGGCCGGGCCCGGCCCGCGGCACTCCAGGGCCGCGGCGAACTGGGCGGCCGTCAGGGTCAGCACGTCGGGCCCGAGGGCCTCCAGGTCGGGGTCGACGAGCACGCGCGCCAGGCGCCGCGGGTCGTGGACCACCAGGCGCCGGCCGTCGGCCAGCTCCAGGCCGGCGCGGATCCAGCGCTCCTGGTACCCGTGGGGGCCGTAGAAGAGGCCCTCGAGGCCGGCCGCGCCCTCGAGCAGGAGGACCCCGGTCATCCCGAAGCGGATGCCCAGGTCCGCCCCGTCGGTCCTCAGCACCAGCAGCTTGCCCCGGCGCAGCGTGCCGGTGATGGTGCGCCCGCGGGCCGCGTCGGCCCAGGTGCGCGGCGCCGGAAGCCGGCCCGCGGCCAGCGCGTCGGCGAAGCCCCGCATGATGGTGGCGCCCACGACGCCCTCGGCCAGGCGCCGGTAGGACTCGACCTCGAGCACTTCGGGCACCGGGGCAGCGTAACGCGGTGCTCACTACCATGGATCGGTGGCCCCCGACAAGCCCCAGTGGCGCGAGCTGTTCAGCGAGGTCGTCACGACGGGACTGTGCACCGGCTGCGCCGCGTGCGTGGTGGCCTGCCCCCACGACGTCCTGGAGTACGACGCCACGGCGGGGCGCTACCAGCCCTTCCACGTCGAGGCCGACGGCGGGGCCAGTGACTGCACCCACGGCCAGCGCGGCTGCACGATGTGCACCCGGGCCTGCCCGCGGTTTCGCGCCTGGGAGCCCGAGATCGACGTGCACCGCGTGGGTCGCGAGCGCCGCGCCGAGGAGGTGGCTGGCGTCGGCGACATCCTCCTGGCGCGGGCCACCGACGCCGAGGTGGCCGCGAGCGCCCAGGACGGCGGCTTCGTCTCGGCCCTCCTGATCCACGCCCTCGAGCACGACCTGATCGACGCGGCACTGGTCAGCGGCCGCGAGGGCGATGGCGCGTCGTGGCGGGCCGTGCCCGCCGTCGTGCGCTCGCGCGCCGACGTGCTGGCCACGGCGGGCTCGCGCTACACCTACAGCGCCAACCTTCTGGCCTACCGTGACGCCATCGCCGAGGGTGCCGAGCGCCTGGCCTTGGTGGGCATGGGCTGCGCCGCCTCGGCGCCCGGGGCCATGCAGGTGCGCAAGGCCGGCAAGATCGCCCGGCGCCTGGTGCTCAGCATCGGCCTGCTGTGCTCCAAGACCTTCGACGACGCCATCTTCCCCGAGCTGTTCGAGGCCCGCTACGGCCTGGCGCGCGCCGACATCGCCAAGATGAACATCAAGGGGGTCTTCCAGGTCACCACGACCGACGGCGCCCGCCACGACATCCCCCTGGCCGAGGCCCAGGCCTTCACCCGGTCGGGCTGCCAGATGTGCCCGGACTTCGCGGCCGAGCACGCCGACCTGTCCGCGGGGGGCATCGGGGCCCTCGATGACTGGACGCTCGTCGTGGTGCGCACCGAGCTGGGTCGCAGCCTGCTCGACGCGCTGGTGGAGGCCGGGGCGGTCCAGACGCGCGCGGCCGACGAGGACCCCCGGGCGGTCGCGCTGCTGACCCGCCTGGCGCGCGCCTCCCGGCGACGCTGGCCGGACTTCGCCGATCCGCACCCCGGGCGCAGGGGCGCGCCTCCCCGGTGAGGCCGGCCACCACCCTCCTGCTGGTGCGCCACGGGCGCACCGCGACGACGGGGCGCGAGCTGCCCGCTGCCACCCAGGAGCTCGACGCGCGCGGCCACGCCCAGGCCGCCGCGGTCGCCCAGGCCCTGGCGGCCCTCTCGCCGGCCCCCGCCGCCCTCTACACCTCGCCCCTGGTGCGCTGCCGCCAGACGGCGGCCCCGATGGCCCACGCCCTCGGCCAGCGCGCGCGGCTGGCCGCCGGGGTGCGCGAGTGCGACTACGGCGAGTGGATCGGCCAGCCGCTGTCGCGCCTGCGCCGCCTGGCCGCCTGGCGCGCGGTGATCACCACCCCCTCGACGGTCACCTTCCCGGGCGGCGAGTCGCTGGCCGCGATGAGCCAGCGCGTGTGGGCCACCCTGCTCGACCTGGCCGCGCGCCACCCCGGCGAGCGGGTCGTCGTGGTCAGCCACGCCGACCCGATCCGCGCCGCACTGGCCGTGGCCCAGGGCGTGCCCCTCGACCTGTTCGGGCGCATCGTCGTGGCGCCCGCCTCGATCAGCGTCGTGCGCCTGGGCGAGACGCCGGCCGTCCTGGCCGTCAACCTCACCGACCTGGCGGCGGTGGTGGGCCGGTGAGGTACCTGTTCGAGCACCCTGACCGGGTGGTGGTCGGCGCCCACGGGGAGGTCGGCCAGCGCCGCTTCCTCCTCCAGGTGCGCCAGGGTCCCCAGCTCGTGGTGGTCAAGGTGGAAAAGCAGCAGGTCGTCGCGCTGGCCGAGTGGGTCGTGCGCGTCCTGGACGACCTGGGCCGCCCCGGCCACCTGCCCGAGGACGTCGAGCTGGAGCCCGAGTACGAGGCCGATCTGGAGGCCGGCTCGATCACCGTCGCACTGGACAGCGAGGCCCAGGTGCTGACCGTCTCGATCGAGGCGCGCGAGGGCGATGACCTCGTCGAGTTCTCCCTCAGCGCCACCTGGGCGGCCGCGCTGGCCATCGAGGTGACCCGCCTGGTGACGGCGGGGCGACCACCGTGCCCGCTGTGCGGCCTGCCCCTCGACCCGCGCGGTCACGACTGCCCCCGCACCAACGGGCACCGCGCGCCCCTGACCTGAGTGGAGCGGGCCGACCAGCGCGAGCTGCTGGCCCACGGCAGCCTGCGGGTGGAGGGCTGGGTCCCCGGGTCCTCCAACCAGGCTCTCGTGGTGCGCGTGCGGGCCGGCGGCGAGGAGGCCCGGGCCTGCTACAAGGCAGGTCGCGCCGAGCGCGCCCTGGCCGACTTCCCCCCCGGACTGTGGCGCCGCGAGGTGGCCGCCGAGCGCCTGGCGGCGTGCTTGGGCCTCGACCTGGTGCCCGCGACGGTGGCCCGCGACGACGGCCCGCTCGGGCCCGGCTCGCTGCAGTGGTGGGTCGAGGCGACCGAGGACACCTTCTTCACCCTGCGCGAGGACCCCGCGCACCGCGCCGCGCTGGTGGACCTGGCGGCCTTCGACGTCGTGGCCAACAACGCCGACCGCAAGGGCGGCCACGTGCTCTTCGACGGCACCCGCCTCTACGGGATCGACCACGGACTGTGCTTCCACCCCCTTGACAAGCTGCGCACGGTCATCTGGGACTACGCCGGCGAGCGGCTCGACCCCGGGTGGGTAGAGCGCCTGGCGCGCCTGGGAGCCTGCGACGAGCTGCGCACGTGGCTGGATGCGCGCGACCTGGAGGCCACGGCCCGGCGCGCGCGGGCGCTCGCCGCGTCCCTGACCCTGCCCGAGCCGGACCTCGAGCGCTCCTGGCCCCCGCCCTACCCCTGGCCCCTGGTCTGAGCTGTGGCCCTCGACCCGCGCGTCGGCCATGATGGGTGAGACGAGAGGAGTGCCCATGAAGCCCAGTTCGGCCCTAAGCGTCCTGGTGGCCGCGATCGTGGTGGGCGCCGCGATCGGGCTCGGTGACATCCTGGGCCGCGCGCCCAGCGGCGCGCCACGCACGATTGCGGTCACGGGCCTCGGCTTCGTGCGCGCGACGCCCGACACCTTCTCGTTCAGCATCGACGTCCACACCACCGGCGCCTCGACCGCGGCTGCCCTGACCGCCAATGACGCCCGCACGCGCCAGGTCGACGCGGCCCTGCGCGCGGGCGGCGTGGCCGCGGGCTCCCTGGCCACGACGTCGCTGGACGTGAGCCCGACCTACGGTTCCCGGGGCCAGATCACCGGCTACGCGGTCGACGACCAGATCGACGTCACGTCGCACCTGGTGAACCGGGCCGGCACCATCCTGGGCGCCGCCATCGCCGCGGCCGGCAACGCCGGCCAGGTGAGCGGGCTGACCTTCTCCCTGTCGGCCCAGTCACCGGCGCGCGCTCGCGCGCGGGTGGCCGCGCTGGCCAACGCCAACCACGCGGCCCGCGAGCTGGCCCGCGCGGCCGGGGACCACCTGGGCGAGGTGGTGAGCCTGGTCGACCACGAGCATGCGGTGCCCCAAGAGGTGCCCATCCCGGTCTTCGCGAGTGCCGCGGCGGCTCCCCGGGTCCCGGTCGCCCCGGCCACCCAGTCGGTCTCGGTGAGCGTCTCGGTCGTCTACCAGCTCACCTGAGGCGGCGCGATGGGGCGGCTCAGGTCGCCGGGTCGGCGCTGAGGTCGAGGGGCCCCGAGCGCAGGAGGGCCGCCGAGACCACTGCGCCCACGATGAAGAGTCCCGCGGCCCACCAGAAGGCGATGACGTCGCCGTGCACCGTCGCGGCTGCCTGGCGCAGGGCCAGCGGCCCGCTCCCGTGGAGGAAGGCGCGGGTGCCCGCGCTGACGGCGATGGTGTTGAGCAGCGCCGTGCCCATCGAGCCCCCGACCTGCTGGAACGTGTTGACGCTGGCCGAGGCGGCCCCGGCGTCCACGGCGCGCACGCCGGCCGTGGCGCTGGCGATCGCGGGGGCGAACACCAGCCCGAGGCCCAGCCCCGCCAGGATCAGGCCCGGCAGGACCGAGGTGAGGTAGGCCGCGTGCAGCGGCAGGCGCGTGAACAAGATCAGCCCGAGGGCCGTCAGCACCATCCCGGCCGGCACCAGCGGCCGCGGGCCCACCAGGCCCAGCAGGCGCGCGCTGGCGATGGCCGCGGTCACCGCCAGGGCCCCCACCATGGGCAGGTAGGCGATGCCGGTGCGCAGGGGCGAGTACCCGTCGAGGTTCTCCAGGTAGTAGGTGAGGAAGAGCGAGACGCCAAAGAGGCCGGCGCTGGACAAGAAGAGCGCGGCCAGCGACCCGCCCCGGGTGCGGTGCGCCACGATGCGCAGGGGCACCAGGGGGTGGCGGCTGCGGCGCTGCCAGGCGACGAAGGCGACCAGCAAGACGACGCCGAGGGCCAGACTGGCCACGGTCACCGCGTCGCCCCACGAGGCGGTCACGGCGTTGGCGAACCCGTAGACCACCAGGAACAGGCCGCCGCCCCCGAGCAGCAGGCCCGGCAGGTCGAGGGGGTCGTGGGAGGCCGGCCGGCCCCGCGGCACCAGGACCAGCACCCCGACCAGGGCGATGAGCCCGAAGACGACGTTGACGTAGAGCGTCCAACGCCACGAGACCCACTGGGTGAGGGCGCCGCCGACAATCAGCCCGATGGCCGCGCCCGAGCCGGCCAGGGCCCCGTAGATGGCGAAAGCCCGGGCCCGCTCGGCCGGCGCGACGAAGGTCGTGGTCAAGGCGGCCAGGGCCGCCGGGGCCAGGACGGCGGCGAAGGCCCCCTGGACCGCCCGGGCCGACACCAGCATGGTGAAGGACGTCGCGGCTCCCCCGACCGCGCTGGCGCCGGCGAAGCCGACCAGCCCGATCAGCAGCGCCGTGCGCCGTCCCCACCAGTCCCCCAGGCGCCCCCCGAGCAGCAGGAGGGCGCCGAAGGCCAGGGCGTAGCCCGTGAGGGGCCACTGACGCAGAGCGGTCGCGAAGTGCAGGGCCGCCTGGGCTCGCGGCAGCGCGATATTGATTATGGTGACGTCGAGGGCCACCATCAGCTGGACCAGGCCGAGCACCGCCAGCGTCCACCACCGGCGGCGGTGGACGGGACTGGCCAGGCTCGGGGGCGGCGCGGCCGGTGGCGCGCCGTCGCCGGTCACGACTGTCGGGCCTTCAGGGCGTCAATCAGGGCGGGCAGGACCTTCTGGACCTCGCCGACGATGCCGAGGTCGGCCACCTGGAAGATCGGCGCGTCGGGGTCCTTGTTGACCGCGATGATCGCCTTGGACCCCTTCATGCCAACCAGGTGCTGGGTCGCCCCCGAGATGCCGCAGGCCAGGTAGACGGCTGGCTTGACCGTCTTGCCGGTCTGACCGACCTGGCGGGCGTAGGGCACCCAGCCGGCGTCCACGATCGCCCGGCTGGCGCCGGCCGCCCCGTGGAGCAGGTGGGCCAGCTCCTCGATCCAGGCGTAGTTGGCCGCCTCCCCGAGCCCGCGCCCACCGGCCACCACCACGGCGGCGTCCTCGAGCTGGGGTCCCTCGCGGACCTCCTCGTGACGCGCGACGACGCGCGCGGCGCCCACGGGCCCGACGTCGCCGGCCGGGGCGGCCACGACCGCGGCGGGCGCCCCGCCGGCCGACTCGGCGGCAAAGGACTTGGCGCGCACCACGAAGATGCCCGGGCCCGCGCCGGTGAAGCGGGCGTGGACCAGCTGGGCGCCCCCGAAGACGGGGTGCTCGCTCACCAGGCCGTCGCCAGACACCAAGTCGGTCACGTTGGTCAGGACCGGGCGGTCCAGGCGCGCCGAGAGGCGTCCGGCGATGTCGCGGCCGTCGTAGCTGGCCGGGACGAGGATTGCGTCGGGGGCGTGCGCGCCCACCAGCGTCGCCAGGGCCGCGGCGACCGGCGCGCCCGGCAGGGCGTCGCCGAGGTCGCCGACCTGGTAGAGGGTCGTCGCCCCGTACTGGCCCGCCTGGGCCGCGTGGTCGCCCCCGCCCCAGGTGACGGCGGCCACCTCGGTGGCCAGGCCCCGCGCCGTGCTCAGCAGCTCCAGGGTGGTGGCGGTCAGTCCCGCGCCCGCGGGCTCGGCGACCACCCAGATCGTTCCCAGTGCCATGATCCCTCCTAGAGGACTTTGATCGACTCGAGGAAGGTGACGATGCGCGCGGCGCCGTCACCCTCGTCCACGTGCTTCTCGCCCCCGGCGCGCGCCTCGGCGGCCGTCACCTCGACGATGGCCTGGCGCGCCCCGGTGGCGCCGACCTGGCCCTCCAGGCCCAGGTCGGCGACGCTGAGCTGCTCGACGGGCTTGGACTTGGCCGCCATGATCCCCTTGAAGGAGGCGTAGCGCGGCTCGACGACCCCCGCGGTCAGGGTGACGACGGCGGGCAGCGGCGCGGTGACCTCGTCGTAGCCGGCCTCGGTCTGGCGATGGACGCTGAGCGTCGTCCCCTCGACGGCGACCGACGTGGCGAAGGTCACCGAGGGCCACGAGAGCAGCTCGGCCAGCTGGACCGGCAGGGTCCCGGTGTAGCCGTCGGAGGACTCGGTCGCCGCCAGCACCAGGTCGGGCGCCGCGCGGCGCACCGCGGCGGCCAGCACCTTGGCGGTGCCCAGCGCGTCGGTGCCGCGCAGCGACTCGTCGCTGACGACGATGGCCTTGGCCGCGCCCATGGCCAGGGCGTTGCGGATGCCGGCCAGGTCGGCCGACGAGCCCATCGAGACCACGGTCACCTCGCCGCCGCCGGCGCGGTCGACCAGCTGCAAGGCCATCTCGACACCGTAGGTGTCGGCCTCATCCAAGATGAGCTTGCCCGACCGGTCCAGGTTGTAGCTGGCGTCCAGCGACTGGGGGGCGGTCGGGTCGGGGATCTGCTTGACACAGACGACGACGTTCATGGTCCTCAATCTACGTCAGACGCGCGAACCCCCCGGTAAGGCCCGTCGCGCCAAGGCCCGCGCGGGCGCGTCGGTGATGATCGCGTCCACGCCCCAGGCCAGGCACCGGTCGAGGTCTCCGGCCTCGTCGACCCTCCAGCAGTGGACCGCCAGGCCCCGCGCGTGGGCCTGGGCCACGCCCCTGGCGTCCAGGGCCGCCAGGGGCGGGTTGAGGCCGGCCAGCCCGAGGGCGGCGGCGCGCTCCAGGGCCGCCGAGACGTCGTCACCCTCGTCGAGCAGGCCGTCGACGGGAGCGCCGCCGACCAGGGCGGCGGCCGTCTCCCAGGCGAAGCTCGAGTAGCGCACGCGCCCTCTGGCACCGGCGCGCGCGACGACGGCGCGCACCGCCGCGGCCAGGTCGGCGGCCTCCACGGTGACCGGCTCGCCCTCGCCGGGCCCGTTCTTCACCTCCACGTTGACGAGCAGGGTGCCGCAGGCGGCCAGGGCCGCGGCGAGGGTGGGCACGGCGGCGGGCAGGTCGGCGCGCGCGCTGGTGGCGATCACGCGACCGCCCACCACGGGGTCGTGACATACGACGAGCGCCCCGTCCGCGCAGCGCCGCACGTCCAGCTCGACGCCGTCGACGCCGAGGGCCACGGCCGCCGCGAAGGCGGCCAGCGTGTTCTCCCCGGCCTGGTCGTGTACCCCCCGATGCGCCCACACCTGCGTCATGACGCCAGTCTGGCAGCGAAAAAACCCTTGTGAAAGCCTTCACCATCCTCTAGACTGTCGGGGCCGGTCGCCCCCCGCCCTCCGACCGCGTGAAGGACCCCGAGATGTCGCTGATGTGGAACCGCACCTACGCGTGGGACGACGCGGAGTGGCGCAGCCGAGCCGCCTGCCGAGACACCGAGCCGGACCTGTTCTTCCCGATCGGGACGACCGGGCTGGCCACCGACCAGATCGAGTCGGCCAAGCGCGTGTGCGACAAGTGCGACGCCCAGAAGCTCTGCCTGGAGTTCGCGCTGGCGACCAACCAGGAGTCCGGCGTGTGGGGCGGCACGACCGAGGACGAGCGCCGCAAGCTGCGCAAGCAGTGGCTGGCGGCGCGCCGGCGCGCCAACCAGCACTAGCCACCCGCGGCCAGCGCGCCGCGTTAGCGCCACGCGACCAGGGGCACCTCGACCCGCACCAGCGTGCCGCCCCCGCTCTGGGGGCCCATCGTCGTGACGTCGATGCGCCCGCGCAGCTGGGTGCGCACCAGGTCGCGCACGATGGACAGCCCGAGGCTGGTCGGCGCGTCGAGGGAGAAGTCCGCCCCCACCCCCACACCGTTGTCGCGCACCTCGGCCACGGCGTGCTCGCCGTCGCGGGCCAGGCGCAGCGTGACGACCCCGACGGGGTCGGGATCCCCGACGGTGAAGTCGACAAACGCGTGCTCGACCGCGTTGGTGAGCAGCTCGGCCAGCACCACGGCAAGCGGCGTGGCCACGTCGGTGGCCAGCACGCCGAGCTCGCCGCTGACGACGATCTCGACGGGGTGCAGGGCCAAGACGGTGTCCTCGACCAGGAGGACCAGCGAGCGGACGATCTCGTCGAAGGACACGTCCTCACCCGGCTCGCGGCTGAGCACCTCGTGCACGACCGCGATGGAGCGCACCCGCCGCTCGGCCTCCAAGAGGGCGGTGCGGGTCTCGCGCTCGGCGCTGCGGCGCGCCTGGAGGCGCAGCAGCGACGAGATGGTCTGCAGGTTGTTCTTGACGCGGTGGTGGACCTCGCGCACCGCGGCCTCCTTGCTCAGCACCACCCGGTTGAGGCGGCGCAGATCGCTCACGTCGCGCACCAGGACCATGACGGCGCTGGGGCGCTCGGCCTCCAGCAGCGGCACGCAGTGAAAGACGATGGCCACGTCGATGCCGCGATCGAGCTCCTCGAGGGTCGGCATGGCGAAGGCGCGGGCGCGCTCCAGGGCGCGCAGGTGCAGGCCCAGCTCGGGCAGGGTGCGCCCCTCGACCGAGGCCGAGACCCCTACGCGGTGCAGGGCGTTGACGGCGTTCGGGGTCGCGAAGTCGACCCGGCCCGCGCCGTCGAGCAGGATGATGCCGTCGCCCACGCGCGGCAGGCCGGGCCCGGCCACGTCGTCCTCGCGGAACGGGAACGTCGAGGCGGCCACCATGTCGCACAGGCGCACGAAGATCGACAGGTAGGCCTGCTCGTAGAGCGAGGACGGCCCCCGCATCGGCCCCTGCAGGCGCACCAGGGCCGCCACGACCGTGCCGCTCACCCGCACCGGCACGGCCCACACCAGCGTCGGCTCGCCGATCACCTCGGGCGACGCGTAGCCGGTGACGCGCTCGCCGTCAGCCAGGGCCCGGCGAACCAGGGGCCAGTCGTCGGCCCGGTGGGCCGTACCCACCAGGTCGGCCGTGATCACCGTGGCGCGGTTGTTGGGCCGCACCTGGCCCAGGACCACCAGCTGGCCCTCGGCACCGGCGCCCACGATCTCCGGGGCCATCAGCACCAGGTCGGAGAAGGCCAGGTCGGCCAGCAGCGACCACGACGCGGTCAGGCGCAGCAGGTGGTCGATGGTCGCCTCGTCGAGACCGGCCCGGGCGGCCGCCAGCTCGGCCAGCGTGGCCACTAGTCCCCGCGCAGTGGGACGAGGACGCGCTGACGCGCGCTGTAGGAGGCCAGCTGGGTGATCCCGCGGGCCTCGAGCAGGTCGGCCAGATCTCCCACGCGCTCGCTGACGCGTCCGAGGCGGTGGGCGTCGGAGGCCGTGGTGAACGTGGCTCCCCGCGCGACCAGGCGGTCCAGGAACCCCTCGGCGGGGTACTGCTCGGCGGCGGGCTTGGACCAGCCCGCCGAGCTGCACTCGACCGACACGTCGGCCGCCGCGGCCGCCGTGGCCATGGCGTCCCAGAAGCCCGTCGGGTCACCCGGCCGGTAGCCGGCCACCTTGATGAGGTCGGGGTGGGCCAGCACGTCGACGGCCCGGCAGGCGATGAGCTCCTCGAGGGCCGTGGTGTAGTCGGCCCAGCAGCGGTCCACGTCGCGGACCTCCCACTGGGCCATGGGGATCGGGTTGTCGACGTCGTCGAAGCCCCAGCTGCCCAGCCAGTGGACCGACCCGATGAGCACGTCGAAGGGGTACTGGGCCAGCAGCGCGCTGACCACGTCCATCTGGTCGCGGTAGTAGTCGACCTCCAGGCCGATCTTGACCGGCAGCCCCTCGTCCTGGGCCCGCTGGGCCAGGGTCACGTAGTCATCGAGGCGATTGCGCGCGGTGAAGGCCATGTACTCGCCCATGACGGGACTGGTCACCTCGTCGGGGAAGCGCTCCCAGAAGGGACCCACCACGTCGATCACGTCGACGAAGCGGTGGGCGTGCTCGGTCAGGGCCAGCTCGCCCACACCGGCCGCGGCCGCGGCCTCGCAGTACTGGGCGATCTGGTCGAGGCGATACCACACCGAGGAGTCCTCGTGGGGCCACAGGTGCAGGTGGTAGTCGAGCACGTCAGGTGGCGCCGAAGCCGACCGAGCGGCCCGTGGCCACGCCGACCTCGACGAAGGCCATGCGCGAGGCGGGCACGCCGACGCGGCGTCCCTTGCGATCGGTCAGCCACAGCACCCCGTCACTGGCCAGGACCGCCTCGATCTCGGCGACGAGCTCGTCGCGGTCCGTGTCGTCGCTCAGCTCGACGTCGAGCTCCCGCATCGACTGCACGATCCCGATCCGGATGTCCATGAGCCTCCTCGCCGCACCTCGTCCCCATGTTACGGCCCGCGGGCACAATGGAGTCATGACCGAGGCACGTCACGAGCGGTGGGCGTCGACCATGGCGGGCCACCGCGCCGATGACGACGTGGCCGTGGCCCACGCGGACTCCCACGCGCGCCTGGAGCGCGTGTCCCTGGTCACGCGGGAGCTGGTGGAAGGTGGCACCGCGCCCCTCAGCGCGGGGGCGACGCGGGCGCGCGGCGCGGGAGATCGCGCGCGCGCCGAGGAGCCCGACGCCCTGCGAACCTGCTTCGAGCGCGACCGTGACCGCATCTTGCACGCCAACGCCTTTCGCCGCCTGGCCGGCAAGACCCAGGTGTTCGTCTTCCCCGAGGATCACATGCGCACCCGGCTCACCCACGCCCTCGAGGTGACCCAGGTGGCCGTGGGGGTGGCCCGCCCGCTCGGGCTCAACGTCGCCTTGACCGAGGCCATCGCCCTCGGCCACGACTGCGGCCACGGCCCCGGCGGCCACGCCAGCGAGGAGGCTCTCGATCCCTACCTGCCCGGGGGCTTCGACCACGCTCCCTGGGGGGCCGACGTGGCCCTGGCCCCCCTCAACCTGTGCGCCGAGACCCTCGACGGCATCCGCAACCACTCCTGGAGCCGGCCCGCGCCGGCGACCCCCGAGGGCGAGGTCGTCAGCTGGGCGGTTATCTCTAGGAGTTGATCCGAGCCTCTTCGACATCCAGAAGAGACTTGTTATTCCCCTGAGGCGTGTCACATCGAACCCTTACCTTGGGTCTCCAGAACGGAGATGCCATGAGAGTTCAGAAGTTGGACCAGCCAGACGGCCCGCCGTCCTACACCGTCGTCGATGACGTCGGACTTCCGATCGTGCTCATCGACCAGTACCTCGGGTACCTAACGGCACGGGGCTCGTCGCCCAACACCGTTCGTTCCTACGCCTTCGACCTGCGTGATTTCTGGACCTTTCTCGACCAGCGAAATCAGACTGTCCTGGCGGTGAGCGTCGACGATCTCGCGGGGTGGATCTCGTGGCTACGGTTGCCCACGTCACTTCGCGCCAGCGGAGGTTCGATCACTGCGCTCCACCCCGAACCCCACCTCGCCCCGGCGACAATTTCAAGGAAACTATCAGCGGTCGTGGCGTTCTATGAGTTCCTCGGCCAACGCGACACTGCGGTCCTTCCGCTCCTCAGTCAACTCCGCCAAGGACAGCCTCGAGGGACGGGACGCTACCAACCCTTCCTCTCCCATCTCGCTCGAACCAGTACGCGCTCCAGCCGCACGATCACCGTGAAGGTTCCCGCACGACGACCCTCCACCCTCACCGCCGATCAAGTGCAGAGCGTGCTCGAAGGCTGCACGAACCGGCGAGACCGGCTCTTCTTCGCCACTCTCTGGGAGACCGGTGCGCGCGCCTCCGAGGCCCTGGGCCTACGTATTGACGACCTTGACGAACGGCGCGGAACACTTCGCATCACGCCACGTGAAAACGCTAACGGCGCGAGGGTGAAGGGTTCAAAAGAGCGCGTGGTGCCGGTAGGGCTGCGCTTCGTCCGACTCGCCATCGACTACCTGACGCTCGACTACGGCGCCATCAACTCCGACTTCCTCTTCGTCAACCTCTACGGAGGGTCGATCGGGAGACCCTGGACGTACGACTCCGTCGACGACCTCGTCCGGCGTACTCGAACGAAGGTCGGCTTCTACTTCACCCCCCACATGTTCCGCCACACCTACAGCACGCGCCTCCTACGAGCCGGCGCCCGGATCGAGATCGTCTCCGAGTTGCTTGGCCACGCCGACATCCAAACGACGCGGTCCATCTACGGCCACCTCGACGTCAGCGACCTGCGAGCCGAGCTCGACCGCGTTGGTTGGCTCGATGATTCGGTGGTGACGCTTTGACGCTACGAGCCCTCAAAGAAGACCGGTACACCCAGTGGCGCAACACCATCTACGAAGCACTCCGCCCCGAGTACCGCCAAGCGGTGTTCTACTGCTCCGAACTCACCGGCGTACTCCACGTTCCTGACTGCATGGTCGAGGGTTGCATCGGCAGCGAACTGATTGCCGGACTGTGTATCGGGCACTACCACCGATGGCGCGACGCCGGTAAGCCAAAGGGGCACCCGAAGCTGGCGTGGGCCGCCGATCAACCGGCCGAGCTCCAGGGGCGGCGAGCGCCTCAGAAGTGTCTCGTTCCCACCTGCCGGCAGGGTCAAGACAGCGGCTTGTGTCGGATCCACCTCCACGCGTGGCAGAAACACATGGACGCAATCTCGTTAGAAGCCTGGTCGCTGTCCGAAGAAGCCACCATGCTCTGCCGAACAACCGATTCGTGCCCCGTCGCCATCTGTTGCCTAGACGTACGTCCGGGCAAGCCCTTCTGCACGGCGCACCTCCTCAGGTGGAATCGCAACGGCGCGCCACCGATCGATCAATTCGTTGAGCAACTGAGCGATGTCGGTCGCGCACGGTACGACCTACGTGAGTTTCCAGAAACGTTGCGCCTCGAATCGCAGTATCTCCTTCAAGCCCTTCACGATCGCAACACCTCCGCCTTCCCCTTGTCGCTGGGAAAGGAGTTGTTCAGATCACTTCGTCACAGTGGCATTGAAAGCCTT
>JAKAUQ010000012.1 GCA_021827705.1 Actinomycetes bacterium | reverse complement strand
CCCTGCGCGAACAGCGCCTCGATCAGCACCGAGGGGATCCCGCACAGCCCGAAGCCGCCCACGGCGATCGACGCGCCGTCGGGGATGTCGGCCACCGCCTCGGCGGCGGTGGCGATCACTTTGTCCACGTCACTCTCCTCTCGTCAGCGCTCGAGCGCTGCGTACACCAGCTGCTGGACCTGACGGCGCACCGGGTACGTCCAGCTGGGCAGCAGCTGGGTGTACAGCCCGACCGTCAGACCCTCGCTGGGGTCTACCCAAAAATAGGTCGACGCGGCACCGCCCCACGCAAACGTGCCCGCGGGCACGTAGCTGCGGTTGCGCACCTGGTCGATCACCACCGAGACGCCCAGCCCGAAGCCGACCCCGGCCTGACCCACCTCGCTGAAGGAGTCGCGCGCGAATTCGCGCAGGTCCTGGTTGCCCGGCAGGTGATTGCGGGCCATCAGCGCGACGGTGCGCGGCGACAGGATGCGGACGCCGTCGAGCTCCCCCCCGGCCAGCAGCATCGACATGAAGCGCTGATAGTCCGCGGCCGTCGAGACCAGCCCACCCCCGCCGGCCAGCAGCAGGGGCCATCGCGTGGCCTCACCGGCCAGCTCGTCGAGGCGGACCGAGTCGCCGTGGCGCGCCGCGTACAGCATCGCCAGGCGGTCGAGCTTCTCGGGCGGGCAGTACCAATCGGTGTCGACCATGCCGAGGGGCTCGAGCACCCGCTGGCGCACCGCGACGTCGAGGGTCTGTCCCGTCCAGCGCTCGATCAGGCGCCCGAGCACGTCGATGGCCACCGAGTAGTTCCACGCCTCTCCGGGCTGGAACAGGAGGGGCATCCCGGACCAGTCGCGGACCGCATGCTCCAGGTCGACGTCGGCCGGGTTGGTCATGTCGTAGCCGCGGGCGCGGTACATGGTGTCCACCGGGGTCAGGCGCTGGAAGCCGTAGGTCAAGCCGCTGGTGTGCGTGAAGAGGTGGAGCACCCGCACCGGCTCGGTGGCGGGCTCGGTGACGGGGGCGGTATCGCTGCCCGACACGTAGACCCGCGCGTCGCGGAACTCCTCGATCCACTCGCCCACCGGGTCGTTGAGGTCGTAGCGACCCTCCTCGTAGAGCTGGAGGGCCACGACCGCCGTGATTGGCTTGGTCATCGAGTAGAGCCGCCAGATGGTGTCGTCGGTCACCTCGAGGGACTGCTCCCGGTCGCGGTAGCCACCGCGTCCGACCCACACGAGGTCGCCGTCACGAGCGACCGTGACCAGCCATCCCGGGAACTTGCGCGCGGTCACGTAGCCGTCCAGGTGCGCGCGCACGCGCTCCAGGGCCTCGCCGCGGAATCCGGCCTCCTGGGGATCTCGTACCACCTTCAGGGTCACAGCACACCTCCCGCACCCTCACCTGCCCCCACCGTAGCAAACTCTGACAGGTGATTCACTTGACATTTTTAGTCGCGGCTGGTTAACTGCACTCGAGCGTCGGTCGGCGGGCGACCGCGTGTCGTTGGGGAGGATCTATGAGGAACGTTCGATGGGGCGTGGTGCCGGTGGCCCTGGCCACCGCCGCGTTCTCACTGACTCTGGGGGTGACCTCGGGGGCGGCGAAGAACGCGCCGGTGAAGGTGGGCATCGTCACCGAGAAGACGGGCATCTTCTCGGCCTACGCCGAGGAGTGGCTGCAGGGCGTCCACGTGGGGCTCGCCTACGCGACCCACGGCACGGGCCAAGTGAACGGTCACCGCATCGCCCTGTCGGTCGTCGATGACGCCGACAACCCGACCACCGCGGCCACCGACTTCAAGAGCTTCGTGGGCGCGGGCGACAAGATCATCGGCGGGACCGTCGACTCCTCCATCGCAATGGAGCTCGGGCCGCTCGCCCAGCAGAACAAGGTGCTGTACATCTCGGGTCCCGCCGCGGCCGACCAGGTGACCGGGCTCAACCGCTACACCTTCCGCTCGGGTCGCCAGACCTACCAGGACGTCCAGGCCGCCAAGTCGTACATCAAGCAGCTGGGCCCGGGCAAGACGGTGCTCGTCTTGGCCCAGGACTTCGCCTTCGGCCAGTCCTACGTCGCCGACACCACGAGCGCCTTCGGCTCGCTCGGCGACACGGTCAAGACGATGCTCGTCCCGCTGACGACGACGGACTTCACGCCGGTCGCCCTGCAGGTGGCCGCCTTGCACCCGGACATCGTCTTCCTGGCGTGGGCCGGCACGACGGGCGCGCCCCTGGCCCAGGCTCTCGACCAGCAGGGGATCTTCGCCAGCGCCAAGGTCATCACGGGTCTGGCCAACATCGCGACCTACCAGTTCTACGGCACGGCGGGCCTGAAGTTCTACTACCTGTCCCTGTACAACTGGCAGTCCGCCCACACCAAGGTCGACGCCTACCTCATCAAGGGGATGCGGGCCGACTACCACCAGTACCCCGACCTGTTCACCGCTGATGGCTTCGTGTGGGCCCAGATGGTGGTGCGTGCGATCCAGACCGGGCAGGGCACCAACGTCTCCAAGATGATCAAGGGGCTCGAGGGCTGGAAGTTCCAGGCTCCCAAGGGTCTCCAGCAGATTCGAGCCGCCGACCACGCCATGCTCCAGCCGATGTTCCAGGTCCAACTGGTCTCCACGGTGACCGGGGTCTACCGACCGGTGCTGTTGAACACCCTGAGCTCGGCCCAGACGGCTCCCCCGGTCAGCGCACACTTCGGCAGCTGATCGATCTGTGTCCGTGACGCCGGAAGCCCAGGTCCCCGCGCTGCGTGCCCGGGACCTGGGCTTCCGCGTCGGGGGCCTCGACATCATCAAGGGGATCTCCCTGTCGGTCCCCTCGGGCCACTTCTTGGGCATCATCGGCCCCAACGGCGCCGGCAAGTCCACCCTGCTCAACCTGCTCAGTGGCGTGCTGCGGCCGAGCGCCGGCACCATCGAGCTGGCCGGCCGCGTCGTGACCCACACGCGGCCCGCCGCCCGCGCGCGACGGGGGCTGGGTCGAACGTTCCAGACCTCCAGCCTCTTCAACGGGCTGAGCGCGTACGAGAACGTGCGGCTGGCCGCCCAGGCCCACCTGGGGGGCTCCGCGCGCTTCTACCGCCCGCCGCGCGCTCGCGACGCGGCCAGCATCTCGGCGCTTCGCGCGCTCGAGCAGGTCGGCCTCGCTGACCAAGCCCCGCGCCTCACGGGACTGCTCTCCCACGGCGACAAGCGCAAGGTCGAGCTGGCCGTCCTGCTGGCCAGCCGGGCCGACGTGCTGCTGCTCGACGAGCCGATGGCCGGCGTGACCGCCGACGACGTCGACCAGCTGAGCGCCCTCATCGGCGGGCTGCACCGTGACGGCCACACCGTGCTCATGGTCGAGCACCACATGTCCGTCATCGTCGGGCTCGCCCAGACCATCGCCGTCCTCGACGCGGGCCAGCTGCTGGCCCTGGGCACGCCCGACGAGGTCGTCGCCAACGAGACCGTCCAGCAGGCCTATCTGGGACAGCCGCTGTGAGCACGGCCATCGACATCTCCGATCTCCACGTGACCATCGGCGGCTCGCACATCCTCCAGGGCGTCTCGCTCCAGGTGGCCTCGGGCGAGGTCGTGGCGCTCCTGGGTCGAAATGGCGTGGGCAAGACCACCACCCTGCGCGCCCTCATGGGCCTGGTCCCGCGCACCGGCGCGGTCCGCGTGCGCGACCAGGACGTCACCCGCTGGCCGCCGCACCGCATCGCCCGGCTCGGCGTGGCCTACGTCCCCGAGGACCGCGACGTGTTCAGCGCCCTGACGGTGGGCGAGAACCTGCGCCTGGCCGAGCAGGTCGCCGCACCCAACTACGACGGGGTCTACGAGCTGTTCCCCGAGCTGCGCCAGCGGACCCGCCAACGGGCCGGCACCCTCTCGGGGGGCCAGCAGCAGATGGTGGCGGTGGCGCGCGCCCTGCTCAACGAGTGGCCCGTGCTGGTCGTCGACGAGCCCTCCAAGGGCCTGGCTCCCCGTCTGGTCAGCGAGCTGACCGACGTCCTGGCCCGCGTCAGCGCGACCACCACGATGCTGGTCGTCGAGCAGAACCTGGCCGTCGTGCGCCGGCTCGCCCAGCGCGTCGTCGTGCTGGACCACGGCGCGGTCGTCCACCAAGGACCGGTCGCCGACCTGGAGGACGCCCGCCTGATGCGCCAGCTCCTGGGGGTGAGCGCGTGACGGTGCTCGCCGACCTGACCTTCAGCGCCGTGGCGCTGAGCGCGGTGTACTTCCTGGCCGCCTCGGGCCTCTCGCTCATCTACGGGCTCATGGACGTGCTCAACTTCGCCCACGGGCTCTTCATGACCCTGGGCGCCTACGCCGCCTGGGACCTGACCACCCACCTGACCACCCAGCTGAGCGCACCGCTGAACTTCGCCGTCGGGGTGGTGGCCGCGATTCTGGCGGGCGGGCTCGTGGCCGGGCTCACCGAGCTCTGGCTGATCCGCCCCCTCTACGGTCGGCCCATCAGCCAGATCCTGATCACCATCGGCCTCGACCTGGCCGCGGTGGGCCTGCTGCTCGGAGGCTTCGGCAGCAACTCGCTGTCGATGCCCGTCCCCCTGTGGCTCTTCGAGGCCACCCACTGGGGATCCCTCAACCTGCCCAACGCCGACTTCGTGGCCCTGATCGCCGGCGTCGTCGTCCTGGTGGGGCTGGAGTGGTTCCTGCGACGCACCCGCTACGGCATCATCATCCGCGCCGGCGTCGAGAACCGTGACATGGTCCGCGCCCTCGGGATCGACGTGGGGCGCGCCTTCACGCTGGTGTTCGTCCTGGGCGGGGCGATGGCGGGGCTGGCCGGCCTGCTCAACAGCGTCGTCTTCAGCGGGGACCTCGTCAGCCCCCTGCAGGGCGACGGCCTGCTCATCTTCGCCTTCATCGTCGTCGTCATCGGCGGCCTGGGCTCGATCCGCGGCTCGGCCGTGGCCGCGCTGCTCGTCGGGGTCGTCCAGGACTTCTCGAACTACTACCTGGGCACGCACCCCGGCATGGCCGAGATCGGCAACCTCTCGGTGGTGCTCCTGCTCGCCGTGGTGCTCGAGTGGCGCCCCCGCGGGCTCTTCGGAGGCACGCTGTGAGCGCCCGGCGCTGGTCCGTGGCCCTCGGCGCCGCCCTCGTGGCCCTGCTCGCCCTGGTCCCCCTGGCCGGCTGGCACATCCCGTGGATCTTGCCCAGCACCGTCAACGTGCTGAACGCGACCGGAACCCTCGAGGTGCTGGCGCTGTGCTTCATCTTCGGGGGCGTGGCCCTCGGCTACGACGTCCTGTTCGGGTACACCGGTCTGCTGTCCCTGGGCCCGGTCACGTTCTTTGGCGCGGGCGTCTACGTCTTCGACATCGCGCTCACGCACTGGGGCTGGTCGCTCGCGGCCGCCCTGGCCGCCACGCTCGTCGTGGTCCTGGTCCTGTCCCTGGTGCTCGGCGCGATCGCCCTGCGGGTGGGCGGCATCGCCTTCGCCATGGTCACCCTGGCCTTCGCCCAGGCCTTCTACTACCTGGTCGAGGACAACCCCCACAACCTGACCGGCGGCGACACCGGGCTCGCCCTGGCCTCGAGCCGGCTGCCGGGCTTCCTGTCGGGAGCCGTCTCCAACACCCGCAGCCTCTACTGGCTCGCCCTGGTCTACCTGGTCCTGGTCGGCGTCGTCGTGCGCGTCGTCCTCAGCTCGGCTACGGGACGGGTCCTGGTCGCGGTGCGCGAGAACGAGCAGCGCGTCGAGGTCCTGGGCCTGCGCCCCTTCGGGTTCAAGCTGGTCGCCTTCACCCTGTCCTCGCTGGTGGCCGCCGGTGGCGGCGTCGTCTACATCCTCCTGATCGGGACCGCCGTCCCGAGCGCCGTCGCCTCGACCACTCTCACCTTGTCGATCCTGGTCATGGTGGTCCTGGGGGGTCCCGGCAGCGCCTGGGGCCCGGTCGCGGGCGCCTTCGTCTACGTCTACCTCCAGCAGCTCCTGCTGAAGGTGGCGGCCGAGCCGAGCTTCGCCTCGCTGCCCGCCGTGGCGCGGGTGCCGCTGTCCCAGCCCCAGTTCCTGCTCGGGGCCCTCTTCGTGCTCTTCGTCTTGTTCGTCCCGGGCGGCTTCGCCGGGGCGGTGGCCCGGGCCCGCGCGCGACGAACGTCGCGGCGGCCAGCCGCCCCCGTTGCGAGAGGAGACTCATGAGCCTGCACGGACGCACCGCACTGGTCACCGGATCCACCAGCGGCATCGGGCTGGGCGTCGCGCGCGCCCTGGCCGCCGAGGGTGCCCGCGTGACCCTGAACGGCTTCGGCGACCCCGCCGAGATCGACGCGCTGGTCGCCGAGATCTCCGCATCGAGCGGGGTCCCCGCCGCCTACGACGGCGCCGACCTGTCGCGCGGCGAGGACGTCGCGGCGATGGTGGCGCGCGCCCAGGAGCGAGCGGGCTCGCTCGACATCCTGGTCAACAACGCCGGCATCCAGCACGTCGCCCCCCTGGACCAGTTCCCCCCGGAGCGCTGGGACGCGATCATCGCCCTCAACCTCTCGGCCGTGTTCCACGGGATGCGCGCCGCGATCCCCGGCATGCGCCAGCGCGGCTACGGCCGCATCATCAACATCGCCTCGGCCCACGGCCTGGTCGCCAGCGCCCAGAAGGTCGCCTACGTGGCGGCCAAGCACGGCGTCGTGGGCGCGACCAAGGTGGCCGCCCTGGAGACGGCCAACGACGGCATCACCGTGAACGCCATCTGCCCGGGCTGGGTCCTCACCCCGCTGGTCGAGCGCCAGCTCGCCGACCGGGCCGCCGCCGCGGGCACCGACGTCGCCACCGAGTCCACGCTCCTGCTGTCCGAGAAGCAGCCCATGCTGTCGTTCACCACGCCGGAGGCCATCGGCGCGCTGGCCCTCTACCTGTGCTCGGACGCCGCGCGCACGGTGACGGGTGCGTCGGTCTCCATCGATGGGGGCTGGACCGCGCAGTAGGGCGCCCGCCGGGCCATCTCCCTACGATGGAGGGATGGCCACGCGCACTTCCGACTCGCCGAGCATCCGGCGCGCCTGGCTGCTGGGCCTGGGCGCCCTGGCCGTCGCCATCGCCGCCCTGGCGCTCGGGCGCCACCTCGACCACCAGCACCACGACGGAACGACTCTCCTGCTGATCGCGGCCATGGCGATCGTGCTGGTGATCAGCGGCGCCACCAGCGTGCGCCACGTGTCGCGCGCGGTGGCCCAGCACGTCGTGCGGCGGGGCACCTTGAGCGCGGCCGCGACCGTGCGCCTGGTCATCAACGGCTTCGGCATCGTCCTGATGCTGATCGGCGTCTTTGGCGTGCTGGGCGTCTCCTTCGAGCACCTCCTGATCGGCGCCGGGGTGACCGGCATCATCGTGGGCATCGCGGCCCAGCAGAGCCTGGCCAACGTCTTTGCCGCCCTGGTGCTGCTCTTTGCTCGCCCCTTCGTCGTCGGGGACCGGATCCGCATCCGCTCCGGCGTGCTCGGGGTGCTCGACGTCACGGTCATCGGGGCCGGGCTGACCTACATCACGGTGCGCACCGACGAGGGCATCCTCAAGGTCCCCAACTCGGTCCTGCTGGCCGCGGGGATCGGCCAGCTGCCCGACGCCCCACCGGACCCCACCGGCAGCGCCTGAGGCGACCTCAGGGACCGGCGGTCCCGTGGGGCCCGCACGAGCGCGGATCCCACGGCTGGAGAGCCTGGTTGAGCAGCGTGGGCGCCGAGAACGCCGGATCCGCGTGGAGCTGGGCGGGGTCCGTCACCGTCGTCGTAGTGGTGGTCGACGATGTCGGGTGCCGCGACGTCGTGGTGGTCGACTTCCCCGTCGTGGTGGTGGTCGGTGACGCGGGCCGGGTAGCCGGCGCCGGAGCGCTCACGGCGACGTCCGAGCCCGTCACCACGGTCACGTCGGCGCCGGGGGAGGGGCCCAGCGCCATCACGACGGGCCCACTCAGGCGGGCGGCCACGGCCTCGGCCGCCCCGATCGCGGCGGGCGTGCTGGAGGCGTGGTAGACGATGGTCTCCGAGCGGCTGCCCACCGGCGCGACGGCGCCGGTGGCGCGGGCCGCGAAGCCGAGTCGGCGCAGGCCAGCGGCGACGAGGGGGCCCGCCGAGGCCACGCCGGTGCCGCCCTCGACGGCGACGGTCACCTGGTGCGGTGGCGGGAGGGGCCGGCCGGTCAGGGTGTTGGTGCCGGGACTCAGCTCGAGGAAGTGGGTCACGACCGACGTGTCGGTGGGGCCCAGGGGGAACTCCACGTCGCCGTAGTCGTAGCCCTGGTAGATGTAGGGGCCGCTCTGCAGCAAGACGACCGGCAGGGTCACCTGGGGAACGTTGGACACCGACACGTGGGCGAAGTTCGAGGCCAGCGAGAGCATGTCGCTGAGCGAGAACGCCGAGTCGACCTCCAGGTTGGGGGCGATTGCCTGGGCCAGGCGCTGGTCGGTGATCGGGTTGCCCAGACCGCGAGCCTTCAGGGCCTCGGCGACGACCCGGAGGAACTCGTGGTCGCGCCGGATCCGCGCCAGGTCGCTGAGGCCCTCCTGGGGCCAGGTGGCGTGGTTGGGGCCGTCGCCGGGGAACCGGATCTGGAGGTGGCGGGCGCGCACAACCTGGAGGGCCTGGTAGCCGTTGAGGTGCTGGCAGCCCGTGTGCGTGATGTTGAGACCCGAGTAGGCGTCGAACACCTCCATCGGGAAGTACATGTTGATGCCGCCCAGGACGTTGACGACGTTGGCGAAGGTGTCGAAGTTCAGCTCGATGAAGTGGTTGACCGGGATGCCGAAGTCGTTGGTCAGGGCCGAGACCAGCTGGGAGGGGCCCTGGTAGAGCGCCGCGTCGATCTTGTTGGCCCCCGTCGTGCGGGCGTTGGGGACGAAGACGTCACGGGGGACCGACAGCAGCGACACCTGCTTGGTCGTGAAGTTCAGGTGCACGATCATCACCACGTCGCTGTTGACGCCGGTGACCCCTTGGCTGCACAGGCCGTAGGCCTTGTTCTGGACGCTCAGGGCGCACCGCGAGGTCGAGCCGACGAGCAAGATGTCCTCGGTGTTGTTGTAGCGCGTCGTCTCGTGGCTCACCGTCACGCGGTGGACCAGGGAGTTGAGGTAGAAGTAGTCGCCGACGACCGCCCCCACGGCGATCACGACCACGGCGAGCGCCACGATCACGATGATGCGGGTACGCCGGCGTCGGGGGCGCCGGCGGTGACGCGCCCGGCGGCGAGGGGCGGGCGCCGCAGCATCCTCAGGAGGCACCCTGCGACTCTAGCCAGTGGGCCCGGCGCCACACTGGTCACCCCTGCCCCCGATGGGCACCGGGGTGGCACCACCTACACTCGAGGTGGTGCGCTCGCGACACTGGTGGCCCGTCGTGGCCGCGGCCTTGACCCTCGGAGCCTCTTCCCTGGTTGGCGCGGCGAACCCCGCCGCCCCGTGGGGGCGCGCCACCCGCGCGGCGCTGCCCCGCGGCGCCAGCGGCCTGCCCCAGGGCTACCTGCCGACCCTGGCCTGTCCCGCCGTCGGCGACTGCGTGGCCGCGGGACTGTACGCCGATGCGACGGGTACCCCGCGGGGCCTCGTGCTGACCGAGGGCGCGGGGCGCTGGCTGGCCCCGCGCACCATCGCCGCCCCGGCCGGGGCGGCGGCCCACCCGGGCCTCACCCCCAGTGCGGTGGCCTGCGCGGCCGTGGGCTGGTGCGCCGTCGTGGGCAGCTACCAGAGCGCCAGCGGCACCACCCTCGCCTTCACGCTGAGCGAGAGCGCGGGGCACTGGGGCGCCACCCAGGTGGCCCCCCTGCCCGCCAACGCGGCCACCGCGGGCCAGCTGGCCCAGCTGCACGATGTCGCCTGCCCGGCCGTGGGCTCCTGCGTGGCCGTGGGCACCTACGTGACGACGGGCGGCGCCACCAGTGGCCTGGCGCTGGCCCAGAGCGGTGCGCGTTGGGGCAGCCCCACACCGCTGGCGGCGCCGGGCGGCGCCAACCTCTCGTCTCTCCTGTCGGTGACCCAGGTGGCCTGCTGGGCCGGGGGTTCCTGCAGTGCCATCGGGACGTACCTGGACACCAACAACGTTCAGCACGGGATCGTCGTCAGCGAGGCCGCGGGGCACTGGGGTGCGGTCCAGAGCGTGCTGGCGCCCCCCGACGCCAGCCTGTACGCCCACGTCACCCTCAGCGCCCTGGCGTGCCTGGCGACCGGCACGTGCTGGGTCGTGGGCACCTACTACGACCACGGCGGGGCCAGCGAGCTGCTGGACCTGCGCGTGGACCAGGGCCGGGCGCTGCCGGCCTCGGCGATCGCCGCCCCCGCCGGGGCAGCCACCAACCCGCGCGCCTTCTACTACGGCTACGTCGCCCTGGCCTGCGCCTCCAGCACCAGCTGCGCCGCCGGGGGCCAGTACGTCGACCAGGCCGGGCGCTACCAGGGCTTCCTGGTAGATGCCACGGCGGGCCAGTGGGGGCGCGCCCAGCGCCTGAGCCTGCCCCCGGGGGCCGTCCAGGTCGGCCGCAACGGCGGCGTGGTCGCCCTGGCGTGCCCGCAGGGCAACGCGTGCCGCGCGGGGGCGGCCTACGAGGACGCCGCCGGCCGCTACCAGGCCCTGGTCGTGAGCCAGGTGGGCGGCCACTGGCGCGCCGGCACGCGGGTCGTGCTGCCGGCCGGCGGGACCAGCGTGGGCGTCGATGGCGGCGTCTACGCCCTGGTCTGCCCCGCCCCGAGCTCCTGCACGGCGGTGGGCAGCTACCTGGCGGGCGCCACGCGCTACGAGGGCTTCGAGGTCGCCACGTCCTGAAAGGTTCATCGCCGCGCCACCCCCGCGTCGCTCGCCGGACACCTGGCGCACATCCGGGCTCCCTACGGTGCTCGCGTGGCCCCTCTCGACGCCGACCGCTCTCCCGCGGTGCTCGCCGGGGCCACCTCACGCTCGGGGTCGGGGCCCGAAGAGGGGGCCCAGCCCCGGATCCTGGTCGTCGAGGACGAGCCCGGCTACGTGGAGGCCCTGGCGCTCGGACTGCGCGTCGAGGGCTTCGAGGTCCTCGGGGCCGGCACGCTGGCCGACGCACGCGCCGCCCTGGCGCAGTTCACCTGCGATCTGGTCCTGCTCGACGTGATGCTGCCCGACGGCTCGGGACTGGACCTGTGCCGCGAGCTGCGCGCCACCACGCGTACCCCGGTCATCGTGGTCTCGGCGCGCTCCCAGGAGGTCGACGTCGTGGTGGGACTCGAGCTGGGCGCGGCCGACTACGTGACCAAGCCCTACCGCCTGCGCGAGCTGGTGGCGCGCATCCGCTCGGTGCTGCGCCGACCCGGCGCGACCGACGCGTCACGGGTCGCCGTGGGCGACCTCGACATCGACCTGGAGGGACGCAGCGTGCGCCGTGACGGGGTGCCGGTCGTCCTCAGCCGCCGCGAGTTCGACCTGCTGGCCCTGCTGGCCGAGCACCGCGGGCAGGTCATCACGCGCGAGCGGTGCCTGGACGCGTTGTGGTGGGGCGTGGACCTGGCCGACACGCGCACTCTCGACACCCACGTCAAGCGCCTGCGCGCCAAGTTGGAGGACGACCCGGCCCAGCCCCAGCACCTGATCACCGTGCGCGGCGTCGGCTTCCGGCTCGACGGGTAGGCGCCGCCACTACCCTGAGCGCGTGCTCCCAGGGGACCGTGCTCCCGACTTCACGCTGCGCGACCAGGACGGCGTCGAGCGCCACCTGGCCGAGCTGGTGGCCCACGGCCCGGTCGTCGTGTTCTTCTACCCCCTGGCCGGCTCTCCCGGCTGCACCGCGGAGAGCTGCCACTTTCGCGACCTGGCCAGCGAGTTCGCCGACCTGCAGGCGACGCGCCTCGGGATCTCGATGGACCCCGTGGCCCGCCAGGCGGCCTTCGCCCGCGCGCAGCACCTCGACTACCCGCTCCTGTCGGACCCCGGGGGCGTGGTGGCGCGTGCCTACGGCGTCCGGCGGGCCCTCGGGCTGCTGCGCGTGCGCCGCGTGACCTTCGTGATCGGCTCGGACCGGATCGTCGTGGCGCGCTTCGCCAGCGAGCGCCACATGGGCGCGCACGCCGACCACGCCCTGGCCGCCCTGCGCGCCCTGGGTGAGGCCCCGTCCCGCTGAGGGCGCCCGGGACCCGGACCGGCCCCTTACGGGGCGATCATCGCGGGGGCGGGGTCCTCGAGGAACTGGCCCACGTGGGCCAGGAACGCCGAGGCCAGCGCGCCGTCGATCTGGCGATGGTCGAAGGCCATCGACAGGTCGACCGTCTCGCGGGGCACCACCGCGTCGCCCACCACCCAGGGGCGGCGCGCGATCTGGCCGACCGCGACGATGGCCCCGGTGCCGGGCGGCAGGATCGGCACCGCCCCGTCGACGTGGAAGGGGCCGACGTTGGTGATCGTCAGGGTCGTGTGCAGCATCTCGTCAGGGGTCGAGGTCGCCGTGCGGGCCCGGTCGATGGTTCCCGTGAGGGCCGCCGCCAGCTCGGCGGGACTCATCCGGTCGGCGCCCTTGACGTTGGGCACCAAGAGCCCCCGCGACGAGGCGACGGCGATGCCCAGGTTGACCTGGCGGCGCACGATCACCTCGCCGGACGCCGCGTCAAAGGACGAGTTGATCCCGGGGAAGTGTCGGGCGCCGTCGCACAGGGCCAGAGCCACGATCAGCAGGGGGGAGATGCGCAGAGGGGCGAAGGCCGGGCGCTCGCGCAGCGCGGCCACCAGCTCCATGGTCTTGGTGGCATCCACGCGCACCCAGGCCGCGGCGTGGGGGGCACTGAAGGCGCTGGCCGTCATGGCCTCGGCCATGGCCCGAGCGACCCCCCGCACCGCGATGCGCTCCTCTCGGGGTCCCTCGTCCCAGCCGGCGATCTCGTGGCCCGCAAAGCGCGTCGGCCCGAGGGGAGTCGCCCGAGTCGGGGCCGGGGCCGGCGCCGGCACCGGCGCCCGCAACGCCTGCTCGACGTCGGCGCGCGTGATGATGCCGTCGCGGCCGCTGCCCGTCAGGGTCTCCAAGTCAACACCGTGCTGGCGCGCGTAGAGGCGCACCGGCGGCGTCGTGCGCGGCACCAGCGGGCCCCGCGCACCGGCGGCTGGCGCGGCCGGCGCCGGGGCGGGAGCCGGAGCCGCAGCCGGCGCGGGGGTGTGGTGGCGACGCCGGCGCGCCCGGTCGGGGCTCACGCCGTAGCCGACGAGGACCGGCGTGCGCTCGGCCGCGCTGGACTTCGTAGACTCGGCGGACTCCGCGGGCTCGGCGGCGGGGGGGGCGGCGGGCGTCTCGAGAGGGGGTGCGGACTCCCCAGCGTCGCCACCGTCGAAGTCGACCAGCGGGTGCCCGACCTCGATGACGTCGCCGACGGCGCCGTGCAGGGTGGTCACGGTGCCCGCGTAGGGGCTGGGCAGCTCGACGATCGCCTTGGCGGTCTCGATCTCCACCAGGGGCTGGTTCAGCGTGACGACGTCGCCGACAGCGACCTTCCAGGACACGATCTCGGCCTCCACCAGGCCCTCGCCCACGTCGGGCAGCAAGAAGACGCTCACGAGTCGTGCTCCATCAGCTGGTCCAGCGTCCACAGGACCCGGTCCACCGAGGGCCGGAACTCGTCTTCGATCTTGGAGGCCGGGTAGGGGACGTAGAAGGCGCTCACCCGGGTGGCCGGGGCGCGCAGCGAGTAGAAGCAGCGCTCCTGGATCGCGGCCACGACCTCGGAGCCCACCGAGGCGATCGGCGGCGCCTCCTGGATCACCAGGAGGCGACCGGTGCGCTCGACCGACGCCGCCACCGTGTCCAGGTCCATCGGGGAGAGTCCCCGCAGGTCGATCACCTCGAGGTCCCGGCCCTCCTCGGCCGCCGCCTCGGCGGCCTGCAGCGCCACCTTGACCATCGACCCGTAGGCCACGACGGTGACGTCCCGGCCGGGCCGGCGCACGACGGCGTCGAAGAGCCCGGCGGGCGGGTGGTCGAGGTCGACCTCACCGCGGTCCCAGTAGCGGCACTTGGGCTCGCAGAAGATCACCGGGTCGTCGTGGGCGACGGCCTGCTGGATCATCCAGTAGGCGTCGTTGGGCGTCGAGCAGGCCACCACCCGCAGGCCCGCGGTGTGGACGAAGTAGGCCTCGGGGCTCTCGGAGTGGTGCTCGACCGCGCCGATCCCGCCCTGGAAGGGCAGCCGGATCACCAGGCCCATGGTGTAGGCGCCCGCGGAGCGCTTGTGGAGCTTGGCCGCCTGCGAGACGATCTGGTCGAAGGCCGGGTAGACGAACCCGTCGAACTGGATCTCCACGACGGTGCGGTAGCCGCGCATCGCCAGGCCGACCGACGTGCCCACGATCGCCGACTCGGCCAGGGGGGCGTCGATCACGCGGTCCTCGCCGAAGTCCTTCTGGAGGCCGTCAGTCACACGGAAGACGCCACCCAGCTTGCCGATGTCCTCGCCCAGCATCAGGACGTGGCGGTCGGACTCCAGGGCTCGGCGGAGCCCCTCGTTGAGGGCCTTGGCCATCGTCATCGTGGTCACGGCGCCACCTCCGTCAAGAAGGCCGACAGGGTCCGGCGACCCTCCTCCACCCAGGGGTGGGGCTCGGCGTACACGTCATCGAACATCTCGGTGGCTGGCGGCGCGTCCATGGCCAGCACGTCCTCGCGCAGCGCCAGCGCCAGCGCGTCGGCCTCCTCGGCGATCTCGGCGAAGCGGGCGGTGCGCACCCGGTGCGAGCGCGCCAGCAGGGCCTTGACCCGCTCGACGGGGTCGCGGTGGCGCCAGACCTCTACGTCGGCCTCGACCCGGTAGCGGGTCGGGTCGTCCGAGGTGGTGTGGGCGCCCATGCGGTAGGTGAAGGCCTCGATGAGGGTCGGGCCCTCGCCGGCCCGGGCCCGGTCCAGGGCCCGGCGAGTCACCTCGTACATGGCCAGCACGTCGTTGCCGTCCACCCGCACGCCGGGGAAGCCGAAGCCGTCAGCACGGTGGTACAGGGGGATGCGGGTCTGCAGCGACGTCGGCTCGGAGATGGCCCACTGGTTGTTCTGCAGGACGAACACCACCGGCGCCTGGAAGGACGCGGCCCACACGAAGGACTCCATCACGTCGCCCTGGCTGGAGGCCCCGTCGCCGAAGAAGACCATGACGGCCTCATCGGCCCCGTCGCGCTGGATGCCCATGGCGTAGCCCACCGCGTGCAGGGTCTGGTCACCCAGGACCACGGTGGGCAGGGAGTAGCGGTAGCGCCGCGGGTCCCACCCGCCGGTCACCGTCGCGCGAAAGATGCGGGCCATGTCGGCTGGCGGCACGCCCCGGGTCCAGGCGACGCCGTGCTCGCGGTAGCTGGGGAAGGCGAAGTCCTGGGGAGCCAGGGCCCGGCCCGCGCCGATCTGCGCGGCCTCCTGGCCCTGCAGCGGTGCCCACAGGGCCAGCTGGCCCTGGCGCTGCAGTGACGTCGCCTCGTTGCACAGTCGCCGCACGATCACCATGTCGCGGTAGAAGCCGAGGATCTCGTCGCGCGTCAGCGTGGACTCGTAGTCGTCGTGCTGGCAGCGCTCGCCCTCGGGCGTCAGCAGCTGGATAAGCTCCTCGCCCCCCATGACCCTCCTTCGATTAGGCCAACGGACACCCTACTCCCGTACCATACGGTGGTGCCTCGCGTGCTGGTGGACCTGGGGCCCCTGCGGCAGCACCGAGACTTTCGCCTGCTCATCTCGGGCCAGCTGGTGTCGCTGCTGGGCTCGAACCTGACCCTGGTCGCCGTCCCCTACCAGGTGTACCTGCTGACCCACTCGAGCCTGTGGGTGGGCACGGCCAGCCTCCTGCAGCTGCCCCCGCTGGTCGCGGGCTCGCTGTGGGGTGGGGTGCTCGGGGACCGCTTCGACCGGCGCGTGCTGTTCGTGGCCAGCTCGCTGGTGCTGGCCCTGCTCAGCGCGGCCCTGGCCCTCAACGTCCACGGGGGTGACCTGGTCAGCCTCCTGTCCCTAGCGGCACTGGCGGCGGGGGCGGGCGGCTTCGCCGGTCCCGTGCGCACCGCGACCATCCCCATCCTGGTCGACGCCGATGAGCTCGTGGCCGCCTACTCGGTCAACCAGGTCATCGTGAACATCGCCGCGGTGGTCGGCGCCGCCGTGGCCGGCGTGCTGATCGCGGCCGTGGGCCTGACCGCCTGCTACGCCCTGGACGCTGCGAGCTTCGCCGTGCTGGCGCTGGCGACGGCCCGGATGCGCCCCCTGCCCCCGTCGGGGGAGCACGCCGGGGTCCCGCAGTCGCGCGCGCTGGTCGACGGATTCCGCTACATCCGCGACACCCCCATCGTCCAGGCCGTCTACCTCGTCGACCTCACCGCGATGGTCTTCGGCCTGCCGCGGGCGCTGTTCCCGGCCGTGGCCCTCACGATCTACCACGGCGGGGCGCGCACCGTGGGCCTCCTCTACGCGGCGCCCGGCGTAGGCGCCCTGGTGATGGCGCTCGGCACGGGCTGGATCGCCCACGTACGCCGCCGCGGCCGCCTGGTCATCGTCGTCGTCGTGGGCTGGGGCCTGTCCATGGCCCTCTTCGGGCTGGTGCCCGCGGCTGCGGTCGGGCTGGCCTGCCTGGCCGTGGCGGGCGCGACCGACGTGATCTCGACGGTCCTGCGCAACACGATCCTCCAAAGCGTCATCACCGACGAGTACCGCAGCCGGGTCTCGGCGATCCAGCTGGCGGTCGTGACGGGCGGGCCGCGCCTCGGGGACCTGGAGGCCGGTGCGGTGGCGACGGCCACCTCGACCGAGTTCTCGATCGTCTCAGGCGGGCTGGCCTGCATCCTCGGGGCGCTGCTCCTGGCGCGCTGGCGCCCCACCTTCTGGCACGCCAGCGCGGACCGCTAGACGCCGCCGCCCGCGCGTCACCGCGGCCAGCTGGCCGCAGGCGGCCGCGATCGAGCGTCCCCGCGTGTCGCGCACCGTGGCGTTCACGCCCCGCCGCTCGAGCTGGTCGCGCACCGCGCGCACCTGCTGGGGTGCCGAGCCGCGTACCGGGTAGCCGGGCGTCGGGTTCAGGGGGATCAGGTTGACGTGCGCCCGCAGCGGGCGCGCGAAGTCGGCCAGCTCGTCGATGGCCGCCGGGGTGTCGTTGACGTCCTGGATCAGGGCCCACTCCAGACTCAGGCGCCGGCCCGTCGCCTCGGTCCAGTGCCGGCAGGCCGCGTGGAGCCGCTCGAGCGGGTAGCGACGGTTGAGCGGCACCAGCTGGTCACGCAGAGCGTCGTTGGCCGCGTGGAGGCTGACGGCCAAGGTGAGCGGCAGGCCCTCTCCGGCCAGGCGCTCCAGGGCCGGCACCACACCGACGGTCGACACCGTCAGGTGCCGGGCGCTCAGGTGGCGCGCCTCGTGGAGACGGCGCAGGGCTCCCACCGTCGCGGCGTAGTTGGCCAGGGGCTCTCCCATGCCCATGAACACGACGTTGCTCAGACGGCGCGGGGCGGCCAGGCGAGCCGCGACCAGCACCTGCTCGACGATCTCGCCGACGCTCAGGTGGCGCGTGAAGCCCGCCTGGCCGGTCGCGCAGAATGAGCAGCCCATCGCGCAGCCGGCCTGGCTGGACACGCAGACGGTGACCCGGTCGCGGTAGAGCATCAGTACGGTCTCGATCGTGGCGTCGTCGGGGAGGGCGAACACCCACTTGCGCGTCGCTCCCCGGTCGCTGTGGACCTCGGCGAGGGGACGCAGGCCGACCGAGAACTGGCCAGCCAGATGCTCGCGCAAGGCTCGCGGGACGGTCGAGACCTGCTCGAGGGGCAGCGCCTCGTCGTAGAGGCCGTGCCAGAGCTGGTCGACCCGGTAGCGCGGCTCGTCGGCCAGCGCCTCGGCCAGCTGCGCGCGGTCCAGGTCGTAGAGGGAGGCCACAGGCGCAGGCTACCGGGCCCCACCTGGAGCCCCGAGGGCGCCCGTTCCCCTAACGTGATTGACTACTAGTCGGTAACTGTTCAGCAAGGAGACAGACATGGAACTTCGCGGCACCTCAGCGATCGTGACCGGCGCAGCGTCGGGCCTCGGCGAGGCGACGGCGCACGCCCTGGCCGCCCGCGGCGCCCGGGTGGTAGTGGCGGACCTCAACGACACGCGCGGGCCCGAGGTGGCCAGTGCGGTGGGAGGCGTCTACGCGCACTGCGACGTCACCAGCACCGACCAGGTCATCGCCGCGCTGGAGCAGGCCCGGGGGCTCGCCCCCCTGTGGTCGGTCGTCAACTGCGCCGGTATCGGCTGGGCCACGCGCACCATCGGCAAGGACGGCGAGTACGCGTCGGCCCACGACCTGGACCTGTACCGCAAGGTGATCGAGATCAACCTGGTGGGCACGTTCAACGTGTGCCGGCTCGGCGCCACCGCGATGAGCCACAACGACCCCGACCCCGACGGCCAGCGCGGCGCCATCGTGAACACCGCCTCGGTGGCCGCCGAGGACGGGCAGATCGGCCAGGTGGCCTACTCCTCGTCCAAGGGAGGCATCGTCGGCCTGACCTTGCCCCTGGCCCGCGACCTGGCCGTGGTCGGCGTGCGCGTCAACTGCATCCTGCCCGGGCTCATCGACACGCCGATCTACGGCAGCGGACCCCAGTCCGAGGAGTTCAAGGCGCACCTGGGCCAGGGGGTCCTGTTCCCCAAGCGCCTGGGCCACGCCACCGAGTACGCCAGCCTGGCCCTGGAGCTGCTCACCAACAGCTACATGAACGCCGAGTCGATCCGCCTGGACGCCGGGATCCGGATGCAGCCCAAATAGCCCGCGGGCCCACTAGGCCCCGGCTCAGAAGTTGTGCGAGTCGGCCACGTTGTCGAAACGGGCGAACTCGCCGCGCCAGGTCAGGTGCACCGTGCGGGTGGGACCGTTACGGTTCTTGCCCACGATGACCTCGGCGTCCGACTTGAGGTCGTTGGGCACGTCGGCGTACTGCTCGGGCCGGAACAGGAACAGGACCACGTCGGCGTCCTGCTCCAGGGAACCGGACTCGCGCAGGTCGGACATGATGGGGCGCTTGTCGGCTCGATCCTCGAGCTTGCGCGACAGCTGGGACAGCGCGATCACGGGACACTCCAGCTCGCGGGCCAGGATCTTGAGGGATCGGCTCATCTCGGACACCTCGACCTGGCGGTTCTCGGCGCGCGAGCGCGACGACATCAGCTGGAGGTAGTCCACGATCACGACGCCGAGGTCGCCCTGCTGCTGCTTGAATCGGCGCGCGCGGGCCCGCACGTCCATGACGGTGAGGGCCGGGTTGTCGTCGATGAAGATCCGGGCCGCCTGCAGGAAGCCGAAGGCCTCGTGGGCCCGGTTCCAGTCGCCCTCGGTGAGGTCGCCGGTGCGTAGCTTGGACGAGTCGATGCGAGCCGTCGAGGCCAAGATGCGCTCGGCGAGCTCCTGGCGGCTCATCTCGAGGGAGAAGAACAGCGCCGGCCGGCGCACCACCGCACCCACGTGCACCAGAATCCCCAGCGCGAAAGCGGTCTTGCCGGCCGACGGACGGGCCCCGATGATGGTCAGGCTGGTCGACTGGAGTCCCTGGAGGACCCGGTCGAGCCCCTCGTAGCCGGTGGCCAGGCCGTTGAGCTGCCCGCGCGTCTCGCCTCGGGTCTCCAAGATGTCGGCCTCGGCCAGCAGCAGCCGCTGGAGGGGCGACACCGTGTCGGCCTGGTGGTCATCGGCGATCGCATTGATCTTGCGCTCGGCCTCGTCGATCAGCCCGATGACGTCGTCGGTGGGCCGGTAGGCCTCGTCGACGATCTCGGTGGCCACCCCGATCAGGCGGCGCTGCTGGGCCTTGTCGCGCACCAGCGCGGCGTAGTACTGCGCGTTGCTGGTCGAGGGGGTGTTGAGCTGCAGCGAGGCCAGGACGGACAGCTCGATGGCCCCGGCGCCGTGCTCTTGGAGCTTGGCCTGCACGGTGACGTAGTCGACGGGCTCGCCCGCCGCCGCCAGGGCCACGATCGCCCGAAAGATCTGCCCGTGGAGAGGTCGATAGAAGTCGACCTCCTCGACGGTCTCGGTGGCGGCGCTGACGGCGTCGGGCGACAGCAGCATCGCCCCGATCAGCGACTCCTCGGCCTCCAGCGCGTTGGGGGGCACGCGACTCCCACCGGGCGCCGCAACTCTCCCCCGCTCGGACTCAACTTGCGTCATAAGACCTCAACGGTCGCCGAACTCCCCTGTGCCCATCAAGAGCAAGAACGTGTGCATTTGGCTGTGACTTACCACGCCACCACTGTGGCGCAGCGGTGTGACAGCCCGGGGACTCAGCTGGCCGCGACGACCTCGACGCCGACGGTCGCCACCACGTCGCCGAACAGCGACACGGTCACCTCGGCGGGGCCGACCTCCTTGAGGTGCTCGGCCATGTGCACGGCTGATCGCTCGACCGCCACTCCGGTGGCCACCCGCAGCGCCGCCGCCACGTCGGCCTCGGTCACCGACCCGAAGAGGCGTCCGGTGGCCCCGGCGCGCGCCGTGATGGTCACCCGGGATGACTCCAGGGCGGCCTTCTGGACCAGGGCGGCGTCGCGGGTGCGCGCGTCGCGCAGGTCACGCGACCGGCGCATCGACGCGGCCTGGGAGGCCATGGTGTCGGTAGCCCGGAGGGCCACCCCGGTCGGCAGCAGGAAGTTACGGGCGTAGCCGGCGGCCACCTCGACCACCTCGCCCCGCCGGCCCAGGCCGGCGACGTCGTCACGCAGCAGGACCTGCATCACTCCCCCTCCTCCGCCAGGACCGCTGCCGTCTCGCTGGCGTCGTCGACCATTGCGTCATCGGCCAGCACGTCGTTGGCTCCCACGACCTCGACCTCCTCGACCGACCCGCCACGAGCGGCATCGCGGTCGGGACGCGGCCCGCGCCCGCGGTCGTCACGACCGCGACCACCCCGCCGCTCCGTGACCGTGCGCTGCGTGTAGGGCAGCAGGGCGAGCTCGCGAGCCGTCTTGATGGCCTCGGTCACGTCGCGCTGGTGCTGCTGGCAGTTGCCGGTCACGCGGCGGCCGCGAATCTTGCCCCGGTCCGAGATGTACTTGCGCAGCTGGGCCAGGTCCTTGTAGTCAACCGAGGACACGCCCTGCTGGCAGAACGCACAGGGCTTCTTCTTCATTCCCCGGCGCGGGTCCAGCTTGGGGGCACGCTTGGGGGGCTTGGGATTGTTGATGCGCGGCATTAGAAAGGCTCCTCATCGAAGGTGTAGGGCGTGGGGTCGTGGGGTCGTGGGGCCGCGGGACGCTCCTCGCGCGCGGGGGCGTCCGGGCGCGGCGTGCGCGTCACCACGGCGGTGGCGAAGCGCAGCGACGGCGCGATCTCGTCGGCGTTGATCTCGACGACCGAGCGCTTCTCACCGTTGTCGGTCTCCCAGCTGCGCTGCTCGAGCCGGCCGGTCACCACGATGCGCGTGCCCTTGGCCAGTGAGTTGGCGGCGTTCTCGGCCAGAGCGCCGTATCCGGTCACCTCGAAATACGAGACGCGCTCCTCCCACTCCTGGGTCGAGCGGTTCTGCCAGCGACGGTTCACGGCGACCGAGATGCGCACCGCGGCCTGGCCGCTGTTGAGGAACTTGAGTTCGGGGTCCCGCGTCATGTTGCCGACGACGGTGATGGAGTTGTCCGGCATGGCTGTCTCCTTGGTTTCGCTGGGTCGCTTAGGCCGACACCGGGGTGGTGCGGCGGGCACGCTCGTCGCGTCGCAGGATCTTGAAGCGCAAGACCTCGTCGCTCAGGGTCAAGATGCGGTGCAACTCGTCCACCGTGGACGCCGAGCCCGCGAACTCCACCACGACGTAGTAGCCCTCCTTGCGCTTCTTGATCTCGTACGCCAACGCGCGCTTACCCCAACGGTCGAGGTTGCCCACGGTGCCCTCGTGGGCCCGAATCGTGTCCAGGGCGTGATCCAGGGACGCCTGGATCGCCTGGGCGTCCACCGTCGTGTCGAACACGATCATCGTCTCGTACGGCCTCATGGCCTGTTCCTTTCCCTCCGGTCCGGCTTCGCCGGGCTCCGCGAACTACGGAGCAGGGTTGCCCGTCAGCGACGGGAGGACAAGCCTACCGCGTGCCGCGCCGCGACCGCTACTCGGCGAGTGCGGCCGGTGTCGCGTAGGTCTCGGAGGGCCCGGGGAACCGACCCTCGCGCACGTCGTCGCGGTAGTGGGCCACCGCCTCGGTGATCGCCGAGCCCAGGTCGGCGTAAGCGCGCACGAACTTCGCGGTTGGCCGCCCCGAGAGCCCCAGCAGGTCGTGGAACACCAGCACCTGGCCGTCAGTGTCCGGTCCCGCACCGATGCCGATGGTCGGGATCTCGAGCGCCTCGGTCACCGCCGTGCCCACCACGCCGGGCACGCCCTCGACCACGATCGCGTACGCGCCGGCCTCCTGCACCGCAATCGCGCCCTCGAGCAGCCGGTCCACGGCCTCGCGAGTGCGGGCCTGCACCTTGAAGCCCCCGAAGGCCAGCATGCTCTGGGGTGTCAGCCCGACGTGGCCCATGACCGGGATCTCGGCGTCGATCAGCGCGTGGATGACCTCGGCGCGCTCGCGACCGCCCTCCAGCTTGACGGCCTGAGCGCCCGCCCGCACCAGGATCGCGGCGTTGCGCACCGCGTCGACGGCACCCAGGTGGTAGCTCAGCCACGGCATGTCGGCCACCAGGTGCGCCTGGGGCCGGGCCGCCGCCACCGCGCGCACGTGGTGGGCGATCTCCTCGACGGTCACGTGCAGGGTGTCCGCGTGCCCCAAGACGACATTGGCCAGCGAGTCGCCGACCAGGATCGCGTCGACCCCCGCGGCGTCGACGTAGCGCGCGGCGGGCTCGTCGTAGGCGGTGACCATCACGATCGGCGCCGCTCCCAGGCGGCGCTTGCGAGCACGCAGCTCGGGCGCAGAGGGGCTCATGGCTCGAGCCTAGGTGTACGCGCCGATGGCCGGCTAACCACCTAGGCGCGTCCCCGCAGCGCTCGCCGGGTACGCCCCCCCGCCGCCCAGCGCCGGGCCAGGTGGTGGAACCAGCACCCCACGCAGACCTCGACGGCGTAGCACTGCACGGGCTCCTCGCGGCGCTCGAAGCGCGCCAGCTCCGCGCGCGTGGACGGGCAGGCCCCGCCGGCGGGCAGGCGCGGGCCGAAGACGTAGGTGACCTCGACGAGCTCGGGCCCGTGGCACACGGGGCAGCGCTCGCCGGTGCCGCGTCCGAAGCTGCGCGCGGCGCGCACCAGCTCGGGGTGCGCGTCGCAGACCTCGTCCCGGGACACCTGGCCGGCGGCCAGCCGGGCCAGCAGCGCGTGACGCACCAGGCCGAACTCGACCACCGCTCCATCCGCGGAGGTCGTGCGCGGGGCCTGATGCATGTGCGCGAGACTATCCCGGGTGCGCGACCCGGTCGCGTCACCGAGTTTGTTGCTCCGATATATCGAGATGATATAATCGATCGCGTGCTGGACATCGCCATCTTGGGCCTGCTCATGGAGCGTGACCACCATGGCTACGAGTTGCGCGTGCAGCTGCGCGAACGGCTGGGCCTGGCGAGCAACGTCTCGTTCGGCTCCATCTACCCCGCCCTCGCCCGCCTGGAGCGCCACGGCAGCGTCGAGACCGTCACCAGCCCCGACGGCCGGCTGAACGCGCTGTCGACGGGATCGCTGTCGGGTGAGCGCGCGAGTCTGCGGTCGCTGCGCACGACGTCCGGCCTGGGACGGCGGGGCCGCAAGGTGTACCGGATTACCGAGCGCGGCCGCCAGGAGTTCGCCCGGCTGCTCGCCGATCCGACCACGATGGACTCGGGGCGCAGCTTCTCGCTGCGCGTGGCCCTGGCGCGCTACCTGACGCCCGCGCTGCGCGTGACCCTGCTGGACCGGCGCCGCGTGGCGCTGCTCGAGCGGCTGGAGGAGCTGCGCGCCAGCACCCAGGCGCCGGACCTGGACGCCTACGCACGGGCCGTCATCGAGCACGGCGCGCGCGCCATCGAGTTCGAGCTGGCCTGGGTCGACGAGCTGCGCGCCCAGGAGCATCGCACACAGGACAAGGACAGCTTCGCGAGCGACGCGAGCTGACAGACGAGGAAGGGAAGCAATGGGGAAGATTCGCGTAGCGATCGCGGGCGTGGGCAACTGCGCCAGCTCGCTGGTCCAGGGAGTCACCTACTACCACGACGCCAAGCCCGACGAGCGGGTCCCGGGCCTGATGCACGTCCTCTTGGGCGGCTACCACGTCCGTGACATCGAGTTCGTGGCGGCCTTCGACGTCGACGCGTCCAAGGTGGGCAGCGACCTCGGCAAGGCCATCGACGGGGGACAGAACAACACCATCCGCTTCGCGCCGGTCTCCTCGGTCGGGGTCACGGTGCAGCGCGGTCCGACCCTCGACGGGCTGAACCGCTACTACCACGAGGCCATCGACGAGTCGCCGGCCGAGCCCGTCGACGTGGTCCAGGTGCTGCGCGACGCGGCCGCCGACGTCCTGGTGTCGTACCTGCCCGTGGGATCCGAGGTGGCCCAGCGCTTCTACGCCCAGGCGGCGATCGACGCCGGCGTGGCCTTCGTCAACGCCATCCCGGTCTTCATCGCCTCGGACCCGGAATGGGCCGCCAAGTTCCGCGACGCCGGCGTGCCCATCATCGGCGACGACATCAAGAGCCAGGTCGGCGCCACCATCGTCCACCGGATCCTGACGCGGCTCTTCGAGGACCGGGGCTTGGAGCTGGACCGCACCTTCCAGCTGAACGTGGGCGGCAACATGGACTTCAAGAACATGCTCGACCGCGACCGCCTGGAGTCCAAGAAGGTCTCCAAGACCCAGTCGGTCACCTCGCAGGTCGAGACCAGCCACATGGGGCCCGACGACGTTCACATCGGGCCCAGTGACCACGTGCCGTGGCTGCAGGACCGCAAGTGGGCCTACATCCGCATGGAGGGCCGCAACTTCGGTGACGTCCCCTTGAATCTCGAGCTCAAGCTCGAGGTCTGGGACTCTCCCAACTCGGCCGGCGTCATCATCGACGCGGTGCGCTGCGCCAAGATTGCCCGCGATCGGGGAATCGGCGGCCCGGTCATCGGCCCGTCGGCCTACTTCATGAAGTCCCCACCGGTCCAGTACCACGACGACGCCGCCCGCGAGCTGGTCGAGGCCTTCGCCGACGAGGGAGCACCGAATCCCGTGTGGCCCTAGGGGCTCGCGGACTAGCTCGCTGACTCGGGCTGCTCGCTCCACCAGGCGAGCAGGCGCGCCCGGGCCTCCTCGCCACTGATCTCGCCCTCGTCCAGGCGGATCTCCATCAGGTGGGCCAGGGCGCGCCCGATCACCGGCCCGGGCCGGAGACCTAGCTCGGCCATCACCTGGTTGCCGTCTAGGGCCGGACGAAGGCGCCGCAGGTCCTCCTGGGCCTCCAGCTCGACGATCCGCCGCTCGAGCTCGTCCATCCGGCGGGCGAACGTCGCCACCTTGCGGGCGTTGCGGGTCGTGGCGTCACAGCGCGTGAGCTCGTTCAGCCGCTCGAGCAGCGGGCCCGCGTCGCGCACGTAGCGGCGCACCGCGCGATCGGTCCAGCCCAGCTTGTAGGTGTGGAAGCGCAGGTGCAGCTCGACCAGGTCGCTGACGTCGTCGACGATGGCCTGGGGGTATTTCAGGGCCGTCAGGCGCGCCCGGGCCATCTTGGCCCCGACCACCTCGTGGAAGCGGAACGTGACGCCCTCGTCGCTGATGGCCCGGGTGCGGGGCTTGCCGATGTCGTGCAACAGGGCGGCCAGGCGCAAGGTGAGGTCGGGTGACGCCTTGTCGACCACCGCCATCGTGTGGCGCAACACGTCCTTGTGCTGGTGGAGGGGATCCTGCTCCAGCTGCAGCGCGGGCAGCTCGGGGAGGAACTGGTCGGCGACCCCGGTGCGGACCAGGAAGTCCAGCCCGATCGAGGGTCGCGGCGTCGCGAGCAGCAGATCCAGCTCGCCCCGCACCCGCTCCACCGACACCTTGGCCAACCCCGGCGCCTCGGCGCGGGCCGCCTCCTCGATCGACGGGTCGATCTCGAGGGCGAAGCGCGCCGCGAAGCGCGCCGCGCGCAGCATGCGCAGCGGGTCGTCGCGGAACAGCCCGCCCGGCTCAGCCGGCGTCCGTAGCCGGTTCGCGAACAGGTCGGCGATTCCGCCGTGCTCGTCGATCAGGGCGCGCGTATCCGAGCGCTCCTCGGACAGGGCGATCACGTCGAGCGCGATGGCGTTGATGGTGAAGTCCCGGCGCGAGAGGTCCTCGGACAGCGAGTCCCCCCACTGCACCGCTGGCTTGCGCGAGTGCGCCACGTAGGACTCCGAGCGGAAGGTCGTCACCTCGACCTTGAGACCGGAAGCCCGCACGATGCCCCCAATGGTGCCGAACTCGCGCCCCTGCTCCCACAGCGTCGAGCACAGTGGCGCCAGCAGGAATGCGATCTCCTCGGGCCGCGCGTCGGTCGTGAAGTCGATCTCCCGCTCGTCGCGGGGCGCCACACCGATCAGCGCGTCACGGACCGCACCACCCACCGCGAAGAGGGAGTGGCCGGCCTGGGCGAACCGCTCGGCCAGCGGTCGGGCCAGCGCCACCAGTTCGAGGAGGCGGTCGTGCGTCGAATGGTCAGCAGGTGCGGGCACTGGGCATGAAGGGTAGTTCTCCCGTTCGCTGCTGGGGGACGCCGGTAGCCTTGGACAGCATGGTCGGGCACAGGCCGCAGTGGCGGCGGTCGTGGTGGGTGCTCGGGGCCGCCCTCCTCACGCTCTGGCTCCCCCTTTCCGCCTCGGCGGCGGCCCCCCGGTCGTTCTACATCCTGCGCCAGAGCCCCTCGGCCAACCTGATCCGCACGGGTGTGGGCCGGGTGGCCCTGGACTTAGCGCTGCCCGAGCGCACACCGGCCGACCTGCGCGCCTCGGTCTACCCCCGGCTGATCATGTCTTCGCAGATCGGCCCGATCGTCGCGGGCGCGGGCGTCGCGGGTCCCGGCCTGGCCTCGACGCCGCTGGTGAACCCGCGGTGCGGCCGGCGATCGACGACGGTCGTGGTCGTCGTGGTCGAGGAGGGGGCCCGCCCGCCGCGGGCGCGGTGCGGCGAGGGCGTGGTGCGCCTCCCGTGCCGGGGCCTGGCCTGCGACGGCGTGTACCCGCTGCGCCTGCGCGTCGCCCAGGGCGGCCGTCTCGAGACCACCTGGTCGCTGCTGGCCGTCCAGGCCAGTCGCGTCCTTCAGCCCGTCCGCTTCGCCTGGATCGCCACCCTCGACGCATCGGCGTGGCAGCACCGTAGGCCCACCGAGGCGTTCCTGGGCGCGCTGGCTCGCCAGAGCGCCCTCCCCCTGACGCTCAGCGCCGACTACGACACCCTGGCAGCCGCGCTGACCTCGCCGCGTGCCGGCCCGCCCTGGCGTCGGGCCCTGGCCCACGCGGTGGCCAGTCCCCTGCACCGCGCCGTCGCGGCACCCCCGGCCCGCGCCGACCTCACCGGTCTGGCCAACGCCGGGCTGCAAGCCGAACTGGCGCGCCAGGTCAACTTGGGCGCTCAGCTCTACGCGGCGGCCAGCGGACGCTACGTCGACGGGCCGCTGCTGCTCAGCGGCCCGACGACGCCGGGCACGCTGGATGGCCTGGCGAAGGCTGGTGTCACCGACGTCGTGCTGCCCGAGTCCGACCTGGGCACGGCGCCGTCGTCAACCCTGACGTGGGGTGAGCCCTTCCGGGTCACAGGAGCCACCGGCGTCACCGCCGTGGCCACCGATCAGCCCCTGTCCAGTCTCCTCCTCGACCGCACGATCGAGCCTGGTCGCCGCGCCGCCCTGGTCCTAGGCACGCTGGCCTTCCTGCACTTCGAGGCCCCCAATGCCAGCGCACCGCGCACGGTCGTCGTGGACACCCCGGCGGCCGCGATCAGCCCCGCCGTGCTGACCGACGTCGCCACCGGCCTGTCCGCCGATCCCTTCGTCGCGCCCACGGCCCTGGGACCAGCATTCGACTCATCGCTGGTGGGAGCCGACGGCGCGCCGGCATCGCGCGCACTGGGCCCGTCGGCGCCGACCACCCTGTGGACCAGCGCCAACGTGGCCGAGCTGCAGAGCGTGGCCAGCCAGGTCGATGCCTTCACCGAGGCGATAACGTCGCGTGCCGAGTCGGTGGGACTGCGCGTGGCCCTGGCCGACGCCGAGGCCGTCGGGCCCGCCGGCGCGCGCCAGAGCCGCATCGCTGCGGTCGGCGCGCTGGTGACGCACCAGCTCGCCTACTTCTCCATCGACCCCGGAGCCATCACGCTGGCCGGCGCCGGCTCGGACCTGCCGATCACCGTGCGCTCCAGCGCGCCCTACGCGCTGACCGGGGTCGTGCACCTGCTCACCTCGGACCTCACCTTCCCCAAGGGCTCCGCAGTCGCCGTGTCGGTGACCGCACCGATCACCGCCCTGCGCGTGCCGGTCGTCAGTCGAGGCGGCAGCCTGACCCTCCAGGTCAACCTGACGACCGCGAGCGGCCAACTCCTCATCGCCCACGCGGCCATCCAGGTGCGCGCCGCCGGCGCGTCGCTGGTCGGCTACCTCCTGACCGCGGCGTCGATCCTGGTGCTGGCGGTCTGGTGGCTGCGCTCGTATCGCCGGCGGGCGCGAGGGCGACACGCGCGATGAGCGCCAGCCACTCCTCCCGCGTCGCCTCGATGGCCAGCGGGACCCTGGTATCCCGCCTCACCGGCCTGGTGCGCGTCGTCGTGCTGGCGTGGGTCCTCGGCTTCACCCGGCTGGCCGACGCCTTCAACCTGGCCAACACGATCCCGAACATGCTCTACGACCTCGTCCTGGGCGGGATCCTGATCGCCACCTACATTCCCGTCTTCGTCGAGCGCCTGTCCGTAGACGGGGAGCGCCGCGCCTGGCGCTCGATCTCGAGCGTGCTCACCGCCTCGGTCCTGGTGCTCTTCGCCGGCACCCTCCTGGCCTGGGTCGCGGCGCCGTGGATCATCGACGCCTTCACGGCGCTGCACCAGCTGAGCTCGGCGCACGCGACCGCGGTCCTGGGCACGGAGCGTGCCGTCGCCACGGACTTGCTGCGGTGGTTCGTCCCCCAGATCTTCTTCTACGGCGTGTTCGGGCTAGCCACGGCACTGCTCAACGTCCGCCAGCGCTTCGGGGCCCCCGCCTGGACGCCCCTGGCCAACAACGTCGTCGCCATCGCCGTGCTCGTCTGGTTCCACCTCATCGACCCGGCACCACGCCTGGGGTCCCTGCCGGGCAGCCGACCCCTGCTGTGGCTCGGGCTGGGCACCACCCTCGGGGTCGCGGTCCAGTTCGTGCTGCTCGTGCCGTCGCTGGGTCGCAGCGACCTGGGGCGCCTCCGCTTCCGCCTCGACCTCGCGGACCCCGCCCTGCGGGCCATCACCCGCCTGGGCAGCTGGACCTTCCTCGTGGTGGTGGCCAACCAGGCGTCGCTGTACGTGATCTTGGCCCTCGCCTTCGGGATCGGTGGCAGCGGGCCCGTCAGTGCCTACACCTACGGGTGGTCGTTCTTCCTGATGCCCTACGCCGTCGTCGTGGTCTCGGTGCTGAGCTCGCTCGGACCCCAGATGGCCGAGCTGGCCACCCAGCGCGACTACGACGCGCTGGGCGAGCGCCTGCGCTTCGGGCTGCGCCAGTCACTGGTGATCATCGTGCCCACCACCGTGGCCTTCCTGGTCCTCAACCAGCCCCTCGTCGGGATCCTGCTCAATCACGCCCACGCCAGCCAGCCGCTGGCCGCCGGCACCGTGCTGGCCGTGCTGGCCGCGGGAATGCCCGGCTTCACGCTGTTCATGCTGAGCATCCGGGGCCTCCAGTCGATGCAGCGCGCCCGCGTGGTCTTTGCCCTCTACGTGCTCCAGAACGGGCTCAACATCGTGCTGGCCTTCCTCTGGGGCCGGCACTCGCTGGCCGGCCTGACGGCCAGCGTCTCGGTGTCCTACACAGTCGCCGCGGTCGCCGCCGTCGGCGTCCTGGCCCGACGACGCGTGGTCGTGGCCCCGGCCATCTGGTCGGTGCACGTGCGCCGTAGCACGCTCGCCTCGTTGGTGGCAGGCGTCACCATGGCCGTCACCTACGTGCTGGGCAGCGCGACCAGCGGCGTCGGGCTGGTCGTCCGCTTCATCGCCGCGGCGGTGGTCGGTGCGGCCGTGTTCGTGGCCGTCGTGGCCCTGGAGCAGCGCTCCGCTGGCCGCCGGACCCGGAACGTGTAAGGCTGCCAGCAGCCCCCGAGGGAGGAACCGTGCCCCGCATTCGCGTGATGACCGACTCGGCGTCGGACCTGCCGGCAGCGCTAACCGACAGCCTCGGCATCGACGTGGTCTCTCTCACCATTCGCTTTGGCCACGAGGAGTTCGTCGACCGCCTCGAGCTCGCACCCGCCGAGTTCTGGCGCCGGTGCCGCGAGGCGGACGTCCTGCCCGAGACTGCGGCGCCCGCGGCCGGAGCCTTCTCCACCGTCTACGAGCAGGCCGCCGCCGCGGGCTACGACGGCGTCATCGTGGCCACGCTCTCGGCCGCCCTGTCGGCCACCTACCAGTCGGCCGTGGTGGCCGCCGAGGCCGTGGCGGGACGTATCGACGTGCGGGTCGTAGACACGCGCGCAGTCACCATGGCCGAGGGCCTCGTTGTGCTGGAGCTGGCCGAGCTCGCGCAGGCCGGCAACATGAACCTGGACGAGATGGAGGCCCACGCCCGCGCGCTGGTCCCCCGCGCGGGGATCTGCGGCACCCTGGCCACCCTCGAGCACCTGGTCAAGGGGGGACGGATCGGCGGGGCACGCGCCCTGCTGGGCCAGATGCTGTCCATCAAGCCCCTGCTGGAGTTGCGCGACGGCGTCGTCGCCGAGCGCGGCCGCCAGCGGACGCGGGCGCGGGCCCTGGCCGCCGTCGCCGACGAGGCCCGGCGCCACGCGCCACTGGCCCGACTGGCCGTCGTCCACGGCATGGCGCCCGACGCCCCCGACCTCGAGGCGCTGCTCGCGGGCACCGAGTTGGAGCACCCCCTTCTGGTGGCCGACATCGGGCCGGTGGTCGGAACCCACTCGGGTCCCGGCATCATCGGTGCCTGCTGGCTGGAGCGAGCGCGCGACGCCGCTACATTCGTACCGTGAGCACTCCCCCGCCGACACCCGAGCCCCGGCCCGACCTGATCGACCGGCTGTTCGAGCTCCTCGACCACGGGCTCGACGTCGTCCACGACCGCGTCTTGCGCCCCATCCTCCTGATCGGCCGCACCGTTGCGTACCTCTTCGTGCTGATCTTGGTCGCACTAGTCCTGGTCGTGGCGACCCTCATCGGTGGGGTCCGCCTTCTCGACATCTACGTCTTCGCCGGGCGCGTCTGGCTCACCGACGCCGTCATCGGAGCGCTGTCGCTGGCGGCGGGCCTGATCATCTGGCGCCGCCGGCGCCCCGTCACGCCTCGGACGCCTCATGACTGAGCACACCTCCGTCTTGATCATCGGATCGGGCCCGGCGGGCCTCACGGCCGCCATCTACACCGCGCGGGCCCAGCTGTCGCCAATCGTCATCCAGGGCGAGCCGTCCTCGACCTCGGATCAGCCCGGCGGCCAGCTCATGCTGACCACCGAGATCGAGAACTTCCCCGGCTTCCCCGACGGCATCGGCGGGCCCGAGCTGATGGCCAGCATGCAGGCGCAGGCCGAGAGGTTCGGCGCGGACCTGCGCATCGACAAGGTCCGCCGGCTCGACGTCGCGCAGCGACCCTTTCGGGCCTGGCTCAGCGAGGACGAGGAGCCCAGCATCACCGCCGACGCCGTAATCCTGGCCACCGGCGCGCGATCCTTGATGCTCGACGTCCCCGGCGAGAACCGCCTGCTCAGCCACGGGGTGTCCACCTGCGCCACCTGCGATGGTTTCTTCTTTCGGGGCCAGGACATCGCCGTCATCGGCGGGGGCGACTCGGCCCTCGAGGAGGCCATCTTCCTGACGCGCTTTGCCAGCTCGGTCACGATCGTGCACCGGCGCGACGCCCTGCGTGCCTCCAAGATCATGCAGGAGCGCGCCCTCACCAATGAGAAGATCCGCTTCGCGTGGAACACGCAGGTTCTCGAGGTCGTGGGCCAGGACCGCGTGTCCGGCCTGCGCGTGCGCGACACGGTCACCGGCGCCGAGAGCGAGCTCGACGTGACCGGAGTCTTCGTGGCCATCGGCCACGTGCCCAACACCGAGGTGGTCGCCGACCAGGTGGAGCTGCTCGACAACGGGTACGTGCGCACAACGTTGGGCTCGTTCACCTCCATCGACGGCCTCTTCGCCGCCGGCGACGTGCAGGACCACCACTACCGTCAGGCCATCACCTCGGCGGGATCCGGCTGCATGGCGGCCATGGACGCCGAAAAGTGGCTGGAGGCCCGCCAGCACGGATAGGCCGTTGGCGCGCCGCAGTCACTAAGGTGGTCCCGCCATACCCGCTGCCACCCGGAGGACCTCATGACCAGCCCGATCACGATTCTGTCGGACGCCACCTTCGACGAGACCATCGGAGCAGCCGAGAAGCCCATGCTCGTGGACTTCTGGGCGGAGTGGTGCGGACCGTGCAAGATGATCGCCCCGATCCTGGAGCAGTTCTCCGTCGAGCAGGCCGATCGCTTCACCATCGGCAAGCTGGACGTCGACAACAATGTCGCCACGGCCACGCGCTTTTCCGTGATGAGCATTCCCACTCTTCTGCTGTTCAAGAACGGACAGGTCGTCGCTCGCATCGTCGGGGCGCGCCCCAAGGGCGCACTCCTCAATGAGATCACGTCGGCCCTGGCAAAGTCCTGATCACGACGGGTTGGCGAGGTAGCGCCGCGGGCCCGCAGATTCGCGAGCTCCACGAGCGCCTGGAGCGCCTGGGCTTCGGGCACCTCAGCGCGGTCGACGTCTTCAGCGACGAGTCGGTCCGCCTGATCGAGGCCTTCCAACGCTCCCGGGGTCTGCGGATCACCGGGGCCGTCGACGCCACGACGTGGTCCCGCCTGGTCGAGGCCGGCTGGCACCTCGGTGACCGCCTGCTGTACCTGGCCACACCCCGGCTGCGCGGCGACGACGTCGCGGACCTGCAGGTCCGACTCTCCCAGCTCGGCTTCGACCCCGGGCGCATCGACGGCATCTTCGGACCGCTGCTGCACACGGCCGTCAGCGAGTTCCAGCGCAATCGCGCCCTCGAGCCCAGCGGCGTGGTGACCTTGACCACCTTGGTCGAGCTGCGTCGCATGGCCGCCATCACTGCCGACCGCCACCTCGTCAGTGACGCGCGGGAGGGTGCCGGATTCGACGAGGTCGACTCGGGTCTGGTGGTGATCGCCGGCAGCAGTCCCCTGGCCGAGTGCGTCGCCGCCGCGTGGACGGATCTCAGCCCGATGCTGCGCGTGGCCAGCGATGACCCCGACATCATCGCCTCGACCGCCAACCGGGCCGATGCGCGCCTGGTCCTGTCCTTTGCGCCCAGCCTCGAGGTGCGCGGCGTGCGCCTGAACTACTGGGCGTCCTACCGATCCCACTCGCGGCGCGGCGAGCGCTTGGCTAGCGCCATCGCCTCACGCCTGGCCAGCGAGCTGACCCTGCCCCGCGTAGAGGTCACGGGCATGGCCCTGCCGGTCCTGCGCGAGACCCGCATGACGACGGTGCACGTGGAGCACGGGACCGCAGGTGACTTAACCCCCCTGGCCCAGGCCCTGCTGGAGGCCGTGGTAGCCACTCTCCACAAGTAGTGCATGCTCGGCAGCCTGAATAACTCGCATCCGACCTGGAATTACTGCCTCAACTGCCCGTCTTTCGGCGCAGAACCCACAACTTCTTCCACAAGTTGGGGATAACCTCAACAACAAGATGAGGTTGAAGGTTGAAGGTCAGCGCACGTTCGAGATCGCGATGTAGAGCCGTTCCAGGTCATCGAGATCCGCGAAATCGATAATTATCCTACCATTTCGGCCCTTTATATCCACGTGGACCCGCGTGTTCAAGTAGTCCTCGAGCAGGTGCTCGAGCTCTGCGACACTCGCATCGGGAACCGCCCGCAGCCGCGGCGCGCCAGAGACCTGCGGCTCGTCCAACGGAACCAGAGGTGTCGGCTTGGGATCGAGGAACTGCCGCACCGCCTCCTCCGTGGCCCGAACGGACAGCTCGCCCGCAATGACGCGGGCCACCATGGCCGCCTGGTCAGTGGCGTCGCTGATGGCCAGCAACGAGCGCGCGTGGCCCGCGGTCAGCTGGCCTGACGCCAGCGCCGCCTGCGCCGCCTCCCCCAACTGCAGCAGCCGCAACGTGTTGGTGACATTGGCCCGACTCTTGCCGACGCGCTGGGCCACCTGCTCATGGGTGAGGTCGAACTCGTCGATCAGCTGCTGGTAGGCGGCGGCCTCCTCGAGAGGGTGCAGATCGACGCGGTGCAGGTTCTCGACTACGGCCTGCTCAAGCGACAGCCGGTCGTTGACGTCGTCTTGCACCAGGACCGGCACCGTCTCGAGGCCGGCCAGACTCGCGGCTCGCAGCCGGCGCTCGCCCGCAATCAGTTCGTAGGCCTCGCCGTCCTCCCCGGTGATCGGCCGTACGATCAGCGGCTGCAGGACGCCCAACTCGGTCACCGACGCCGCGAGTGCGTGCAGGCTATCGTCATTGAAGTCCTTACGCGGCTGGAAGGGATTCGGCCGGATGGCATCGACGCGCACGTTGCGCAACGGGCTGGTGGCGGGAGGAGGTGGCGGCGGAGTCTCCGTCGTCGTTCCTTCGGGGATGAGAGCGCCCAGCCCTCGCCCGAGTCCTGGTTTCCTAGCCATTCATAATCTCCTCCGCTAGCGCCCGGTAGGCCTTCGCGCCCTTGGAGTTCGGGTCGAAGTAGGTGATGGGCTGTCCAAATGACGGAGCCTCCGCCAACCGAACCGTTCGTGGGATGACAGTTTGGCAGAGCTCGTTGGGAAAGTGACGTCGTACTTCAGCCGCGACATCGCCCGACAGCGTGTTGCGCGAGTCGTACATGGTGAGGATCACCCTGGTTATCTGCAGCGTCGGGTTGAGGTTCTGCTGAACCAGCTCAACGATCCGGCGCAGTTGGGTCAAACCCTCCAGCGCGTAGAACTCGGTCTGCACGGGCACCATGATCTCCGTGGCCGCCGCGAACGCGTTGATCGTGATCAGTCCGAGGGACGGTGGGCAGTCGATGAAGATGTAGTCGAACTCGCCGTCAACCGAGGTCAGCGCCCGCTTCAGGCGCAGTTCGCGCGATATCACCGACGTCAACTCCTGCTCGATTCCTGCCAAGTCCAGGGTGGCGGGAGCGACGAAGAGGTTGGCGAAGCCGGTGGGCTCGACAACATCGGCGATCGGGACGCCATTGAGCAAGACGTCGTATACCGAGTTCTCAAAGCGCCGGCCGTCCACTCCCAGTCCCGTGGTGGCGTTTCCCTGGGGATCGAGGTCGATGACCAGAACCCTCTTTCCCGCTTGAGCCAGCGCCGCGCCAAGCGCCGTGGTCGTCGTCGTCTTCCCCACTCCACCTTTCTGGTTGGCCACGGCGTAAATCGTCGTCCTAGCCTCTTGCGCCATACGCCTCTTCCCAGCCGAGATCGGTGTCGTTCAGTACCTTGCCATTCAACACGCCACCACGGCATACGTCAAGTATCGACGTTTCACGTGAAACATTCCCCCGCCCGCTCCCGGCTCGGAGACGATTCCCCATGCACCGCCGAAAATCTGACCCGTCGGTGCGCATTGACGCGTGCCTGGTTTCACGTGAAACATCCGTGCACGTCGAGAGCCGCCGGCCCTCGCCCTCCCCGGCTTTCGGCTCCGTCGTCCCCGCGCATCGGCTCATCTTGGCTGTGCCCGGGTCAAGGACATCGCGGTCGCTGAACCTACCCACCGAACCACCGGTCGATGTGGAGACAGTCCCCCGTCACGACCCCGCAACGACCTGCTGGGTACGCCGCCACTCTGGCGCACCTGGCGGCCTGGGCACCTCCGGATCTCCTGAGCTCACCGCTGGCCGCCAGTTGGCTGTCCTCGGCCCGAGGACTCCCCTATGTTCCACGTGAAACACATCTCGGGTGGGGGAGAGGTGGTCTCTCGTCGCGCCTCAGAGTCATCCTCGGGGGTGCGCACCAGGCCCGTGGTCTCGTCGCGGGCCTGGTGCCGCCAGCAGCGCAAACCTGTTTGGGGGACTCCCCATGACCGCAGCGCCTCTGGTCACTCACCCGGAGGGAGAGCCAGCAGCACGCCGATCGACTCCGCTGAGATCGAGAGCCCCAAGCGTGCGTTGGGGGAATGCGGTCGCGACGGGAGGCGCCCTGGCGGCCGCGTACGGGACCAGGATGTCGACGGCCTAGGTCTCGCGACCCGACACCGCCGGGCCCGGGCATAGAACAGCCAGGCCCGCGACCGGCCAGCGACTCCCCCGGTCGAGCGGTTCCGAGACGATCAGCACACCTTCCAGCCACAAGAGCCAGATCGCACCCTCGACCGGCGCTGCCGGCGGCGCGAAGACGCGCCGTGACCAGGTCGAAGTTCCCCTCACCGCCCGGCTGACGAACCCGGTCCAGCACCCGTCCGGTCTGGCGACCCCGACCTTGGCAGCCGACCACGTCTCGGGATCGTCGTTCGCCTTCGCCTGGAGAAGTGGAGTGCAGCGATCTCTCGTCCGACACGCGGGACCGAGATGTTCCACGTGAAACACATCTCGCGTGGGGGAGGTCGTCTCTCGTCGCGCCTCAGAGTCATCCTCGGGGGTGCGCACCAAGCCCGTGGTCTCGTCGCGGGACCGAGATGTTCCACGTGAAACACATCTCGGGTGGGGGAGAGGTGTCGATCCACGTCTCACACCGCCTCGACCCCGCGGGGTGGTGCGGTCAGAGCTCTCCGCGAACCGCCACGCGTCTTTCCTGGTAGGAATCCATTTTCCTCGACGCCGGGCACTTCGCACCGAGCCTCGACCAGCCCGTCTCCTCTCCCCGCGCGGTCGCAGTCCGGCTGGATCGCTCGCGGGGGGAAGCAACAGGCGACTTCCCGGGGCGGCCATCGTGCAGGACACCTCAACGGGCAGCTACCCGCAAATTACGAGAAGAGCGGGCGCTTCTGGGGAACCCCGACGCGACGGGGGTAGCGCGAGCTGGTGGTCGCGTCCTTGACGAGGACGACGACGCCGTAGGGCTCGCGACGCGAGACTCGCAGACTCAGGCCCAACTCAGCCAGTCCCGCGGCCGGCCAGCGATTCCCCTCGTCGGGCGGCTCAGAGACGATCAGCACACCACCCACCCGCAAGAACCGGACCGCGCACTCGGCCGTCGCTGCCGGCGGGGCGAAGGAACGCGCCGTGACTAGGTCGAAGGTCCCCTCGACGCCCGGCTGACGTGCCAGGACCTCGGCCCGCCCGGTCCACACTTGGCCACCGGCCGGCGCGTCAGTCTCGCGCAGCACGCGATCGAGAAATTCCGTGCGTCGGCGCATGGCATCCAGCAGGACCGTCCGGACTCCCCAGTGTGCGAGAAGAACCAGGCCCGGGACCCCTCCACCACTGCCGAGGTCGAGTACGGCTGTGGGGGCGTCGGTGCTCCAGGACTCCCAGGCCGCCCAGAAGCCCGCCGCGTGGTCGATGTGTCCTTGGACCGGCCCCGGACCCAGGAATCCCCACTCCTGGGCGCTGCTCAGCGCTCGCAGGAGCCAGGGGGTGGTCATCGGCTCCTGGGCGTCTACGCCGGTGAGATGACGATGAAGCGCTGGGGGTCCTCGCCCTCTGAGCGCGTCTGAACCAGAGTGTTGGAGGCCAGGGCGTCGTGGACAGCCTTGCGGTCCGCCGAAGACATCGGCTCGAGCGCCCGCTCCTCGCCGGTACGAACGACCTCTTCGGCCACCTGCGCGGCAAAGCGACCGAGCGCAGCAACGCGCCGCTCGCGGTAGCGAGCCACATCCACCAGGATGCGATCAGTGCGACCCGTGCTCTTTATCTGGACGAAGGTGCGCGTGATCTCCTGCAAGGCCGACAGCGTCGCTCCCCGCGATCCGACGAGCACACCCAGCTCAGAGGGTGGATCGGCGTCGATGGACAGCTCGACGGTCTCCTCATCCACCTCGCGCCACGTCACCGTTGCCTGAAGATTCATGGACTGGAGCAGACCCTCAAGGAACCCCTTGGCCACCTCGGCCTGCTCGGATAGGGAGACTCCGTTCGCCACGTCGCCTTCTTTCTTCTTCTCGGGCGAGGCCTTGCGGGATCGCTCCACTGGAGAGTGTGCTCCACGCCGCTCTTCGGCACTAGCGGCGCCGGAGTGCGAGGAGTTTGACGGAGACTTGCGCTTTCGGGGCTGGGACGAGCGCGATCCCGACGGCGAGGTGGCCGATCCGCCAGCGTCAGCCTCCGTTGGCTCGGTCGACGACCCCTCCTCGCGCGGCTTGCCGCCGCCGCGATGCGACTTGGAGCCACCCTTGGCGTCTCGACGCTCGGAGCCGTGATCGCGCCGCGTCCGCTTGGGCCGTGGACTCTTCGGACGTACGCGCGCTCGTACGCGCGCCTCACCCTTGACGCGCCCGAACAATCCGGTGCGTGGCTCCTCGAGGACCTCGACCTCCGCGTCCTCAACACCGATGCCCAGGTGCCCGATGGCGCGCGACGTCGCCTCATCGACAGACTTTCCCGTCGCTTCCACCCAATCCATGGCCTAGCGTGCCTTTCTCTTCCGCTTCGCCCGTGAACGGCTCCGTGGTGCCGGCTTGGGACTTGAAGGTGAGGGTTTCGCCGGCGGACGCTCATTCGGGGCCGGAGCCTCCGGCGCTTCGGGAATCTCCTTGGTGGCTCCGGGCAGCGCGCGCTCACCGCCCTGACGTGTCGGGTTCGAGATCCCGGTACGGAACATGATGTCCTGGGTGATGATGCGGATGAGGGTGGAGACCACCATGTAGAGGACCACGGCCGCCGGGATGATGATGTAGAAGTACGCGAAGAAGATCGGCATGGCGCGCTGCAGCGCCAGCTGCTGGCTCGGGATCTGCTGGCCCGTCACCTTGTTGCGGCTGTTCATCTGGGCCATCTGGAAGTACTGCAGGGCTACGGCCACCGCGACCATCACGAAGTAGGGGATGGCGGCCAGCGCCGACGAGTGGTGGCTGAAGGGCTTGAGGGCCAGGTTGAAGCCGAACGACGTTATCTGTCCGTGGGAAGCGACCAGGTTGTGGTACATCTTCGAGGTCGTCGGGATGTAGCGGGGCTGGACAACACCGCTCGCCGTGACGTTGGTCAGGCCACGAATGACGCTATACAAGATGAATAGAAAGGGGGCCTGAAGCAGTACGGGCAGGCAGCCGCCCACCGGGTTGGCTCCCGCCTCCCGGTACAGCCGCATCAGCTCCTCGTTGAGCATCTGGCGGTTCTCGGGTCCCTTGTACTTCTGCTGGAGCTTCTTGATCTCTGGCTGAAGCTTCTGCATCGCCATCATCGACTTGGTGCTCTTGACCGTGAAGGGCGTCAGAGCCCCCATGATCACGATGGTGAGTAGCGCGATGGCGATCCCGTAGTTGGGGATCAGACCATAGAAGAAGGCCAGGATCCACCCGAAGAGGTGGAAGATGGGCTGGAAGATCGAGCCGATTGAGTGGGTGATCGATCCCATCACGCGCCTCGCTTGGTCGAGGTGCGCGTCGGCACGAGGTCGATGCCGTGGGGCCCGAGGGGCCGGCACCGGCCAATGCGCCGAAGCGCCAACCACGAGCCCCGCGCGGCGCCGTGCACCTCCAGGGCCTCGACGGCGTACGCCGAGCACGAGGGGTAGAACCGGCACGGTGACGGGCGGCCCGCGCGCAGGCGCTGGTACCCGCGCACGATCGCCACCAGGACGCGCGCCATCGGGGAGGGCTCAGCGTGTGCTGGCACGTCCGATGGCCTCTCGGAGATGGGTCCGGAGCTCTTCATACGTAAGATCACTTGTTCCTATATCGCATTTGATCAGGTATAAGCCTTGTGGCATGGTACCCTCGAGCTCCTGGAGAACTGCCCGCAGCCGCCGCCGGATACGGTTGCGTGCCACTGCTGACCCCACCCGTCGTCCCACGGCGAAGGACACCGCGACCGGGGGATCGTCGAGCTCGCGCCCGCAGTACACGACGCGGAGCGTCGAACTGCGCGCCCGGTGCGTCGACGCCGCCAGTCGCTCGAAGTCTCGGCGTCGGCGAACACTCTCGACCACCGGTCACACCGTGAGCCGGTGCCGACCCTTCAGTCGCCGCGCCTTCAGGACCGCTCGTCCTGCCTTCGTCCGCATCCGCGCACGAAACCCGTGGGTCTTCGCGCGTCTGCGCTTGTTGGGCTGAAATGTCCGCTTCACCTCGACCTCATCCTCGTCGCACCCGTTGGAGTCACCACCCCGGGTGACCACGCATAGACCGGCCATCTTACCTGAAGAAATCCCCCTCGTCTCTCACCACTCCCAGGGTGTAACGTGACTCCAGTCCGACGCCCCTCACCCGAGCGCGCGGGACCTGTGGATAACGATTTTCACCGCTGTGGAGGAGGGGTGTGAGCGACAGCGACGACCTTTGGCTCCGACTGAGCACATCCTTGAAAAGTCAGGCGTCTGAAGCTGTCTGGTCGGCGGGCCTGAACAAGTTACGGCTTGTGGATTTCACCGATGACGATCTGGTCTTAGGTGTGCCTAACCAGATTCAGCTCCAGCGCGTGCAGCAGCGCTACTTGCCCTTCATCACCCAGAACGCCCGCGCCGTGGTCGGCCGCGACATTCACGTGTCCCTGACTGTCGCCGAGCCCGCGCCGAGCGCGCTCGAGGAGCCCGAGCCCCCCTCGCCATCCCCAGCCGCCTACGCGCCCAGCGTTGACCGGCCCACCCGCCTGGACCCGCGAATGACCTTCGACTCCTTCGTCCCGGGACCCTCGAACCGACTCGCCTTCGCGGCGGCCCAGTCCGTGGCCGAGACTCCGGGACGGGCCTACAACCCGCTGCTCATCTACGGATCGAGCGGCCTGGGCAAGACCCACCTGCTGCACGCCATTGGCAACTACGTCCACGAGAACTATCCCGACCGGCGCGTGCTCTACGTGTCCACCGAGACGTTCCTCAACGACTTCATCCGGGCGATCCAGACCCGTACCCAGCTCTCCCTCCACGAGCGCTACCGCGAGAACGATGTCGTCTTGATCGACGACATCCAGTTCATGGAGGCTCGCGGTGAGACCTTCCACGAGGAGATCTTCCACACCTACAACGCGCTGCACGGCGAGGGAAAGCAGATCGTCCTGACCTCTGACCGCTCACCGCGCGACCTGGCCGGCATCCAAGAGCGTTTCCGCAGCCGGCTCCTCCAAGGTCTGGTCACCGAGATCGACCGGCCCGATCTCGAGACGCGCATCGCGATCCTGCACGCCAAGTCGGAGGCCGAGGGGGTCATGTTGCCCACTGATGTCGCCGAGTGGGTTGCCCACCGCGTCCGCGACAACATCCGTGAGCTCGAGGGGTCGGTGACGATGCTGCGGGCCTTCGCCAATCTACGTCAGGAGCCCATCACCCTCGAGTTGGCCAAGGCGCACCTAACCAACCTCGGACACGAGCAGACGACTCTGCGACCCGAGACGATCATCGAGGCCGTCTCGGACTACTTTGGCCTGTCTCCCAACGAGGTTCGTGGCTCCAAGCGGCTGCGGCCGTTGGTCCACGCCCGCCACATCGCGATGTACCTCATCCGTGAGATGCTCGACAACTACTCGTACCCGATGATCGCCAAGATCTTCGATGGCCGCAATCACACCACGGTGATTAGCGCCGTAGAGAAGATCAAGGACCAGCTGCCGCGCGACAGCGAGCTCTTGGCTCAGATCAACCAGCTCGCCAAGCGCCTCCAGGGCGACCTGCCCATCGACGTGTCAGCAAGGTGAGTAGATCATGTCGATGTCCCGTGGAAAATCGCCGCGTCACCCACATCCAGCGACGCTTGCTGGTTCAGAGTTGAAGGACCTGCCCACATCGCTGTGGACAACGCATCCCTCAACGACCGACTCCTATCAGGTACTTTGCTCACTACCCACATCCCCACAGCCCTACTACTACCCACCTCTCTCCTTGATGACTGTGACGTACCCTGAGGAGTCGACGAAAGGCAGGCCATGAAGTTCCGATCCGAGCGCGACACGCTGGTTGACGCACTGGCCACCGCCAGCCGTGTCGTGGCCTCCCGGCTCGTGGGGGCCACGTCGGGCCTCCTGGTCACAGTGCAGGGTGATCGACTGACGGTCACGGGCACCGATCTCGACATCACCGTGCGCACCAGCGCCACGGTCGTCGGTCTCGAGGATGGGGCGGCCGTGGTGCCCGCACGCCTGGTGGTTGACGCGGTCCGGTCTCTCGAAGCCGGAGCGGTGACTATCGCGTCGGACGACGAGAGTGTGACGGTGTCGCTGGGGCGTGCTCGCTTCGCCCTGCGGATCTTCGCGGTGGGGGACTACCCGAACCTTCCGCCCATCACCGGCCAGCTGCTCAGCGTCGCGGCCGAGGACCTGCTGCATGGTCTGACCCAGGTGGTGCGCGCGGCCGCCACCGACGACGCGCGGCCACTGCTGACAGGAGTGCTGTTCACCGCCGACAATGACGCCCTACGGCTGATCGCCACAGACTCCTACCGGCTCGCCGTTCGCGACGTCCCTGGCGTGCGGGCCCTGGGGCCACACCGGGACCTGCTGGTTCCCGCCCGCGCCCTCCAGGAGCTCCAGCGCGCCGCGAGCGCGCTCAGCCCGGACGCCGAGATCGGCGTGACCGTGACCGAGTCGGAGATCTCCTTCGTCGTGGGCCAGACGAGTGTCTCGTCCCGTCTGATCGACGGGAACTACCCCTCGGTGCTGCAGTTGATCCCACCGAGCTACCCCAACCAGCTGCGCGTGGCCAAAGACACCTTCTTGACCTCGCTGCGACGCGCGCGCCTGGTTGCCAAGGACGCCACCTCCTCGGTGCGCCTCAGCGTCCAGGATCGTGTCCTGGAGATCCGCACCCAGAGTCAGGACACCGGCGGCGTCGAGGACACCATCGACGTCGACTACCAAGGTGAGGACCTGACGGTTGCGTTCAACCCAAATTTCCTGATTGACGGGGTTGACGCCGTTCCGGGCGACGAAGTCGTCATCGAGCTGTCCGACGCGGTGCGCCCGGCCATGGTGCACGGACTGGACGACACCCGGTTCCGGTACCTGCTGATGCCGGTGCGCGTGCAGTAGCCCGTGGGCCTGACCCACCTCACGCTGCGGGACTTCCGGACATTCTCCTCGCTGGAGTTCACCCCGGACCGTGAGTCGGTGACCGTGCTGGTCTCCCCCAACGGGACCGGGAAGACCTCGGTGCTCGAGGCGATCTTCGCCCTGGCGACCGCGGGCTCGTTTCGCACCACCAGCGGCGCCGACCTGATCCGGGCCCGAGCCCCGTACGCCGAGGTTCACGGGGTTCTCGAGAACTCCGGCCGGCGCGTCCAGATCGACCTGGTCGTCGAACGCACCGTGCGGGGCAGTCGCAAGCGGATGCTGGTCAACGGCCAGCGCCCCCAGTCACGCTTGGAGTTGGGTGACGCGCTGCCGCTGACGGTGTTCACCCCCGAGGGCGTCGACGTGATCCGCCAGGGACCCGAGCATCGGCGCGGGCTGGTCGACCACCTCCTGGTCGACGAGGCACCCCTGTGCGCCCCCGCGCTCGAGCGCTACGCCCACATTCTGTCTCAGCGCAATGCGGTGCTGCGACGGTTCCTGGGCGGGGGAGCCACGCCAGCAGACCGCGACGAGCTGGCCACCTGGTCCGCGGACCTGGTCGAGGCGGGAACGGAGGTGGTGGAACTGCGCCGCGGGCTCATCGCCCGCCTAGTCCCGCATCTGCGTCACTACCACCAGGAATTGGCGGGCAGCGATGAGGAGATCGCTGTGACCTACGACGCCACCTGGTCCGCCGACGCTGCCCGGACGCTAGACGAGACCCTCGACGACGACATCGCCCGCGGCCACACGACCCGGGGCCCCCACCGCGACGACCTGCGCATCTTCCTGGCTGGTCGCGACACGCGCCGCCAGGCCTCCCAGGGCGAGCAGCGCACCCTAGCGCTGGCGTTGCGCCTCGCTGGCCACCAGGTCGTCGTCGAGCGGCGCAGGGTGTCACCGGTGATCCTGCTCGACGACGTGTTCAGCGAGCTGGACGCCGCGCGCAGCGAGCGACTCCTGGCGCTGCTGCCCGGGGGCCAGACGATCGTGACCACGGCGGTGGCACCACCACGTCAGCTGGCTACCGCGGCCATTGTTGACGTTCGTCAGGGAACGGGAGCCTCGTGAGCCAGGAGCCCCGCCATCTCGGAGACGTCTTGCGCGAGGTGGCTAAGACGCTCGGCCGCGCCGATCTGGGCCAGGTTGACGAGCTGCGCCGCCGCTGGCGCGAGCGTGCCGATCCCGAGTTGGCGACCTCGTGCGTCCCCCAGTCCCTCGAGGATGGTCGTCTGATCGTGAGTGTCCCCACGGGGGCGCACGCCGAGCGCGTGCGTCGCCAGGGCGCCACCATCCTGGCCTGGTACGCGGACCTGGGCACGCAGGCGCCCACCGTGGTGGTCCCCCGGGTGCGGCGCGGCGCGTGAGCCTGCGGGTGGGTGGGATGTCAGACCCCACCAGGTAGACTGGGGGGGCCGAATTGTGGCGTCGGCCGCGTCGAGCTGAGCCCGTTGGTACACCAGACCTGAGAGGACCGCTCCGTGCCCAAGAAAGCCGCCGAGACCAGCACTTACGATGCCAGTGCCATCACCGTTCTCGAGGGGCTCGAGCCCGTCCGTCGACGTCCTGGCATGTACATCGGGTCGACGGGGCCGGCGGGTCTGCACCACCTGGTGTGGGAGGTCGTCGACAACGCGGTCGACGAGGCCATGGCGGGGTTCTGTACGCGCATCGACGTCATCTTGCGAGCCGACGGCAGTTGCCAGGTGATCGACGATGGTCGGGGCATCCCCGTCGACGAGCACCCGCAGTATCCGGGGCGCTCGGCGGCCGAGATCGTGATGACGGTGCTACACGCCGGCGGGAAGTTCGGGGGAGGCTCCTACAAGGTCTCGGGCGGGCTGCACGGCGTGGGCGTCTCGGTCGTCAACGCCCTGTCGGCCACGCTGACCCTGGAGATCGACCGCGGCGGCCGCCACTACGTCCAGGAGTACCGCAACGGGGGCGAGCCCCAGGGCCCGCTGCGCGAGGTGGGAGCGGCCGCCAACGGGCACACGGGGACGACGGTGACCTTCAGTCCCGATCCCACGATCTTCGACGAGACCGAGTTTCGCGCCCAGACGGTCGCCGAGCGGCTCCAGATCATGGCCTTCTTGAACCGCGATCTGGAGATCCGCTTCTTCGACGAGCGTCCGGGCCGCGAGACCCAGCAGACGTTCCGCTACAGCGGAGGCATCGTTGACTACGTGCGCCACCTGAACACGTCCAAGGAGTCGCTGTTTCGCAAGATCGGCTTCTACACCCAGTCCGAGGAGGGCCAGGAAGTCGAGGTCGCCTTCCAGTGGAACACGGGCTACTACGAGGGCATCCACTCCTACGCCAACGGGATCGCCACCATCGAGGGGGGGATGCACGAGGAGGGGTTCCGCAAGGCGCTGACCAACGCGATCAACCGCTACGCGCGCAAGCGCGGCCTCCTCAAGGAGAAGGAGGAGAACCTCCTGGGCGAGGACATCCGGGAAGGCCTAACTGCCATCGTCGTGGTGCGTCTGCGGGACCCGCAGTTCGAGGGCCAGACGAAGGGCAAGCTCGGCAACGTGAGCATCCGCTCGCTGGTCGAGCGCGCGACGAACGAGAAGCTGGCGGACTGGCTCGAGGAGAACCCGCGCGAGGGTGCCCAGATTGTGGCCAAGGCCGTACAGGCCTCGCGCGCGCGCATGGCCGCACGCCAGGCCCGGGACCTGACGCGGCGCAAGAACGCGCTGGACGGGGCGGGCCTGCCGGGCAAGCTGGTGGACTGCTCGTCGCGCCACCCACGCGAGTGCGAGCTCTTCATCGTCGAGGGGAACTCGGCGGGTGGGTCCGCCAAGGACGCCCGCGACCCGCGGACCCAGGCGATCTTGCCCATCCGCGGCAAGATCCTCAACGTCGAGAAGGCGCGGGCCGACAAGATCCTGAAGAACGCGGAGATCCAGGCGCTGATCGCGGCCATCGGGGCCGGCGTCGATCCCGACTTCGATGTCGAGAAGATCCGCTACCACAAGGTCATCCTCCTGGCCGACGCCGACGTCGACGGCAGCCACATTCGCACGTTGCTGCTGACGTTCTTCTTCCGCCAGATGCCCGAACTGGTGCACAACGGGCACGTCTACGTCGCCCAGCCGCCGCTCTACTCGACGCTGCAGGGCAAGGACAAGGTGTACCTGCGCGATGACGCGGCCAAAGCCGCCTACCTGGCCGAGCATCCCGACCACCGCAATGAGTTCCAGCGGCTGAAGGGTCTGGGCGAGATGGACTACGACGAGCTGCGCGACACGACGATGGATCCCACGCGCCGTGCCCTGCTGCAGATCACGGTCGAGCAGGCGGCCCTGGCCGACGAGGTGTGCTCGATCCTCATGGGTGACGACGTCCCCCAGCGCCGGCACTTCATCCAGACGAACGCCAAAGACGTTCGCTTCCTCGACATCTAGACGCAGGACCGGAGGATCATGGTTCGCAAGAAGACTTCCCCAGGCGGCTCTTCCACCGCCGGAACGGACATCCCGCTGGGCTACATCGAGCCCATCGAGATCAACCTCGAGATGGAGCGCTCGTTCCTCGAGTACTCCATGTCGGTCATCGTGTCGCGCGCGCTGCCCGACGTGCGCGACGGCCTCAAGCCCGTGCACCGGCGCATCCTGTACTCGATGTTCGACCAGGGCCTGCGGCCGGACCGGCCCTACACCAAGTGTGCGAAGGTCGTCGGCGAGGTGATGGGCACGTACCATCCCCACGGCGACTCGGCGATCTACGACGCGCTGGTGCGCATGGTCCAGGACTTCTCGATGCGCCACCCGCTGATCGATGGCCACGGCAACTTCGGCGGGACCGGTCCCGATGAGGGGGCGGCGGCGATGCGCTACACCGAGTGCCGCCTGGCGCCCCTGGCCCTCGAGATGCTCGACGCGATCGACGAGGAGACCGTCGACTTCGAGCCCAACTACGACAACACCAGCCAGCAGCCCTCCGTCCTGCCCGCACGGTTCCCGAACCTGCTGGTCAACGGGTCCCAGGGCATCGCGGTGGGGATGGCCACCAAGATCCCGCCCCACAACCTGGGTGAGGTCATCGATGCGACCCTGCACCTGCTGGCCAACCCCGACGCGACGCTGGAGTCGCTGATGGCCTTCATCAAGGGCCCCGACTTCCCCACGGGTGCCCACATCCTGGGCCGCCAGGGGATCCTCGACGCGTTCCGCACCGGGCGCGGCTCGGTCAAGATGCGCGCGGTGGCCGAGATCGAGGAGCATCGCGGCGAGACGCGGATCGTCGTGACCGAGTTCCCCTACGAGGTCTCGGTCGAGTCGGTCGAGGAGAAGATCTATGACCTGGTCAAGGCGGGTGACCTCGAGGGCATCGCGGCGGTCCAGAACGACTCGGCGGGCCGCCAGGCGCGCCTGGTGATCCGGCTGAAGCGGGACGCCAACGCGAACGTGGTGCTGAACAAGCTCTACAAGAACACCAACCTGCAGACCACCTTCGCGGTGAACATGCTGGCCCTCGTCGATGGGGCCCCCAAGACTCTCACGCTGCTCCAGATGCTGCGGCACTACATCGCCCACCAGGTCGAGGTCGTGACGCGCCGCTCGCGCTACCGGCTGCGGCGCGCCGAGGAGCGGGCGCACATCGTCGAGGGCCTGCTGCGAGCCATCGACATGCTCGACGAGGTCGTCCAGGCCATCCGCCAGTCCGACGACCGCGCCGGCGCCCGCACCGCGCTGATGGCCGCGCCGTTCTCCTTCAGTGAGGAGCAGGCCAATCACATCTTGGACATGACGCTGGGCCGGCTGACGCGCCTGGGCCGCAGCGAGCTGAACGACGAGATGGAGCGGCTCCGGGCCACAATTGCCGAGCTACAAGCGATCCTGGCCGATGAGGCGACCCTCCGTGGCGTGATCGCTAGTGAGCTGGGCCAGGTGCGCGCACGCTTCGCCACCGACCGGCTGACCAGCATCGTCAACGACCCGGGCGAGCTGGGTGTCGAGGACCTCATCGAGGACGAGGAGATCGTCATCACGATGACCCAGGCCGGCTACGTCAAGTCGGTGGCCGTCGACGCCTTCCGCGTCCAGGGGCGCGGCGGGCGCGGCGTCCAGGGGGCCAAGCTGCGCGACGAGGACTTCGTCGACCAGATCATCCACACCACCGCGCACGCCTACGTCCTGCTGTTCTCGAACCGGGGGCGTGTCTTCCGGCTTCGCGGGTACGAGATTCCCCGCAAGGAGCGCACGGCCAAGGGCACCGCCATCGTGAACTTGCTCAACCTGCAGCCCGCCGAGAGGATCCAGGCCGTCGTGGCGACGCCGGACTTCCCCGACGACCAGTACCTCATGTTCCTGACGGCTGCGGGGACGGTGAAGAAGACGGCCTTCAGCGAGTACGACAAGTCCCGGCGCGAGGGCTGGATCGCCATCCACCTGCGCGACGACGACGAGGTCGTGCGCGTCGTGCCCACCACGAGCGGCGACGACCTCCTGGTCGTGACCGGCCAGGGCATGGCCATCCGCTTCGCCGAGTCCGACGTGCGCGAGATGGGGCGTGACGCCACCGGGGTGCGGGGCATTCGGCTGCGGCCGGGGGACCGGGCCATCTCGCTGGACGTCGTGCGACCCGGTGCCGATCTCCTCTTGGTCACCGACTCGGGCTTCGGCAAGCGGGTCAAGACGGATCGCTTCACCACGCAGGGCCGGGGTGGCCAGGGCGTGCGCAGCATCCGGCTCACGGCCGCACGCGGCTTCGTCGTGGCGGCGCAGATGGCCGAGCTCGACGACGAGGTGATGCTGGTCTCGACGGGCGGAGTGTTGATCCGCACCGCGGTGCGCGAGGTCTCGTCCCAGGGGCGTGACGCCACCGGGGTGCGGGTCATGAACCTGGACGACGGCGATGCCGTCGCCACCGCCGCCATCGTCGCCAGTGGCGACTAGGGGCGTCGTGGTGCACGTGACGTGAAGCGGCCCGCGCCACGAACTCGGGGAGTGCCGACGTGCTAATCGCGCGCGACCTCAGTGTCGAGATCGGCTCGCGCACGCTGGTCGCCCCCTGCGCGTTCTCCATCGGCGACGGCGAGAAGGTCGGCATCGTGGGGCGCAACGGGGCGGGCAAGTCGACGCTCCTGGCGGTGCTGCGCGGCGCCACGCCCGACCACGTGCGCGTCGGCGGGTCGGTGGCCACGCAGGGCCGGGTGAGCCACCTGCCCCAAGAGCCCATCGGCGGGGGCCTGGGCGTCGACGCGATCGGGCTGTCCCACGTGTTGTCGGCGCGCGGGCTGGACGTCCTGGACGCCGAGGTCCACCACGCCCGCCACGCGATGGCCGAGGATCCCACCAGCGAGACGATCGAGCGCTTCACCTCCCTGGAGGCGGAGTTCGCCGCGCGCGGGGGCTACGAGGCCGAGTCCGAGGTGGGACGCCTGGCTGCGGGCCTCGGCCTGCCCGAGGCCCTGCTCCTCGAGGATCTGTCCTCCCTGTCGGGGGGTCAGCGGCGCCGCGTCGACCTCATGCGGGTCCTCTACGAGCGACCCGACGTCCTGGTGCTCGATGAGCCGACCAACCACCTCGATGCCGCCGCCAAGCGCTGGCTCTTCGAGGAGATCGAGCGCTTCGCGGGCACCGTCCTGGTCATCAGCCACGACCTACCCCTGCTCGACCGGGTAATCGACCGCGTCCTGGCACTGCGCGACGGGCAGCTGCGGGACTACCGCGGGACGTATTCGGACTACCTGCGCCAAGACGAGGAGCGACGGCGCAGCGAGCAGAAGCTGGCGGCGGCCGAGTCGGCCGAGATCCATCGCCTGCGCACGCTGGCCGACTCCATGCGCGGCCAGACGGCCAAGCGTGCCCGCAAGGCCAAGGTCCTGGATCATCGCGTGGAGCGGCTGGAGGCCGACCGCACCACCGTGCGCACCCGCGAGCGGACCGTGACCTTTCGCCTGCCCGCGCCGCCGCGCAGCGGGGACGTGCCCGTTGCCGTCGAGCACCTCGCCGTGCGCTACGGCAGTCACCGGGTCCTGCGCGACACATCCTTCATCACGCGGCGCGGGGACCGCATCGTGATCGTGGGCCGCAACGGGGCGGGCAAGTCCTCCCTCCTACGCTGTCTGGTCGGCGTGCAGAGGGCCCAGGGCGGGACGGTGCGCCTCGGGGCCAACGTGGCGCTGGGCTACTTCGCCCAGGAGCACGAGCAGCTCGACTTCTCGCGTACCGTCTTCGAGCACCTCCAGTCGACGACCATGCCCTCGGACGCGCAACGCCGGGCGCTCCTGGGCGCCTTCGGGCTGTCAGGTACGGCCGCCGAGCAGCGACCGGGGTCGCTCTCGGGCGGGGAGCGCGCCAAGCTGTCTCTGGCCCTGCTGGCCGCCTCGCGGGCGAACGTCCTGGTGCTCGACGAGCCGACGAACAATCTGGACCCGGCCAGCGTGGACGCTCTGGGCACCGTGCTGCGGAACTGGCACGGGACGATTCTGGCGGTCTCCCACGAGATCGCCTTCGTGGAGCGCCTCGAGCCCACCCACGCGGTCTTGCTGCCCGACGAGCACTTCGATCTGTGGCGCGAGGAGTACGTGGACCTGATCGAGCAGCGCTGATCAGGGAAGCCGAGTGGTCGTGGATGCGACGGCCAAGATGGACGCCGCCCAGGGTCCCGCCGCGCGCCGGCCGGTGACGCGGTAGGTCGGCAGGAGCCAGGTGGTGGCGTCGGCCAGCACGTAGGGCATCCAGGTGAGTGTGGCGTGCTCGATGCGCACGGGGGAGCCGGCCGCGCCCGCGCGCGCCGCGCGCAGCGCACCCAGGGCGCGGGCCGGTGGGCGCAGGCCCAAGTCGCGGCTGGAAGAGACCACGAAGGCCGGGCCCGTGGCGTGGGTCAGGAGGCCGTCGTGCTGGACGATCTCGACGCGCAGCGCGCTGCGGGTCGCGTCCACGCTGACGGCCAGGGACGCGTGGGCCCGGTGCGAGGAAGGGATGGCCAGATCCCACCGGCGCGCGAGGAAGGCGCGCAGCGCGCCGACCGCGGGGCCCGCGCCGGCGGGCCCGTCGTAGGACCAGCGGCCGACCCCGCTGGACGTGTCGTAGGTCACGCGCGCTCCGTTGGCCGCCACCGCCACGAAGGCGGTGCCGTTGTAGACGCTGACCATCCCGCTCACGCCGAACAGGCTGGTCAGCTGGCTGAGCACGGTGAGGGGAGCGCCCGGTGCCGACATCTGGTAGCCGGCCGCGACGAAGGCCGCCGGGGGCCACGCCACTGCCTCGACCCGGGCCGCCGACGTGGCCCGCACGGATCGGGTTGCTGCGGCCAGCTGCACGGTGGGCGAGCCGGTGTGGCCGAGCACCACGCAGGCGGCTCCGGTCGCCGCGGCGACCATGACGCCGACGAGGGGCGCGGCGACGCGCAAGAGGGTGGGGACGCGGGGACGGGTTGTAGGGGTGCTGCCAGCGCGCACGCGTCCAGTCTGGCGCGCGCGGGGTCGCGGGCGAGCTGGCTCAGCCCTTCTGCGGGGCCGCGCACCCGTTCGAGCCGTCGCCACACGCCCCGATGACGTGGAAGGTGACGGGATGGAAGGCGACGACGGGCTGGCCCACGTCGATCTGGACGACCCCCTGGGGGACCAGGGCGGCCCTGGAGGGGGAGCCGGTCTGGCGGTGACCGTTGTCGAAGACCACGACGGGTCCGCGCGCGGGGCCCACGCGCGTCGCCGACAGGGGCTGACCCCAGATCGCGAACAGCTCACCCAGGGTGAACGTCGCGCGCCGCGGTGCCTCGATGTGAACGATCCCGTCGTTGGCGTGCGTGTGTAGCCAGTAGAGGCAGTCGTGAAGGCCGACGTCAACGAAGGTGCTGGCCCCCGAGCCCGTGGTCACCGCCGGCTTGGTGATGCCGATGCCCGCGGGCAGGCGCTCTGGCTGCCCGTCGACGTAGATCGTGACCATCGTGTGGACGTGGTAGGTCACGGTCTGGGCTCCGATGCCGCGACAGGTGATGCCATCTATCGGCGCTCCGCTGGCCGCGCCGGCGGGCGCCAGCGGCGGGACCTCCTGGACCGCAACGCCCTCGGGACCCGGCGACGCGGCCTGCGGGCCCCGCGCGGACAGCCAGGCGGCGAGGCCGGCGACGATCACCAGCATCGCGAGCAGCGAGGCCGGGATCAGGCGGCGTCGGGAGATGGGGGTGAGGTGCACCGGCCCATGCTAGGTGGACACCTGCGGCCTGTAGGGGGTCGGGAGCGCGAGCGGGTGGGCGCCAGCCGCCCGCAGCTCCACTGTGACCACCACCACCCGTGCGACGACGACGTGTCTGGGCACCCCCGCGCCGCGCACGCCAGCCGGGGCGCGCAGGGCCCCCGGTAGGCTGGTGAGCGGCGCCGGGCGTGACGGCTGCGGGGCGTCGCGGGCTGAGCGCCCTCACCAGATTGGACAGTCATGGCACCAGTTTCCTCGGATCCCTCGTCGCGCGGGCCGCGTCGCAGCACGCGCCTGGCCATCGCGACCCAGCGTCGAGCCTGGACGCGGCGGGTCGACACCTGGGACCGGCACAATGACGCCGGCATGGCCAAGGTGGCCGCCGCGGCCATCGACGCAGTGGATCTGCGCCCCGGGCTGACCTGCGTGGACCTCGGCTGCGGCGGCGGGCGCCTGGCCCTGGAGCTGGCGCGGCGGGGCGCCACGGTGGTCGGCGTCGACGTGAGCGCCGCCATGGTGGACCGGATGCTCAGCCTGGCTCGTGAGGAGGGGCTCACCACCGTGACCGGCGTCGTCTCGCCGATCGAGGAGCTGCGCCTGGACCCGGGGTCCGTGGACGTCGTGGTGTCCAACTACGCCCTGCACCACCTGCTCGACCCCGACAAGGCTCGCGTCGTGCGCGCCGCCTACGGGTGGCTCCGTCCCGGTGGCCAGTTCGTCAACGCGGACATGATGCTGGGTCGCGGCACCACCGCCCAGGACCGCCAGGTCATCGCGGGCAAGGTTCGGGCCATGGCCCAAAAGGGGATCCCCGGCCTGTGGCGCATCGCGAAGAACGCCGGCCGCTACCTCCTGCGCCTGCGTGAGCGGCCCATCACGCCCGAGGCGTGGTCCCGTCTCCTGCGCGAGGCCGGCTTCACGCAGGTCACCGCGCGCAACGTGGTCGCCGAGGCCAACGTGGTCAGCGGCGTCAAGCCGCTGGCCTCGTGAACCCGACGGCGCGGCGCGCCGCCGCGCACTAGCCCGCGGGAGCGTCGGGACAGGTCCCCGCGACCGGAGCCAGCGCGCTCTGGCTGGTGAGGTGGGCTCGCCCGGCCACGTCGCCGGCCGCGCGCATGGCGGCCAGGGCATCGGGGACGTGCTTGAGGTAGGCGTTGAGGAAGTCGGTCGTGACCGCCGCCACCGTCGAGCGGGCCGGACCGGGCGGCACGTAGGCGCTGAGGTGGTCCTGGCCGAGCATCGAGAGGTAGTAGCGCGGCCGCGGGGCCGCGTCGTACAGGGTGACCGAGCAGGTGACCGGATTCATGACGTGGTCGGCCGTGCCCTGGACCACCAGCAGTGGCGCCGACCCGCCCGTGAAGTACGAGCCGGGGAACCAGGACAGCTCCGCGCCCGACAGCAAGATGGCCGCGCCGATGCGCCGATCGCGACAGCAGGTGTTGGCGGCCACGGCCAGGCTGACGTCGCCGCCGTCGGACTGCCCGATGACGCCCACGGGAGCCGGCGCGATCATGCCGGCGAGGGGGCCGCTGGCGTGGTCGTCGGCCAGCAGGGTCGTCACCAGGAAGCTCAGATCGGCGGGATGGTGAACGATGTCGGTCCGTAAGACGCCGCCGACCGCACCGGGCGAGGTGTGGGGATAGGCGGGGTCCGCCACCACGTAGCCCGCCGCGCTCCACGCGTCAAGCAGGCCGGCGTAGGCCTCAGGGGAGATGTCGAATCCCTGCGAGAAGATCACCAGGGGGTAGGGGCCGGGCCGCGGCGGGAGGCCGCTGGCCGCCTCACCAGGGGTGCCGATGGCGGGGTAGCGAACCGTCACCGGGAAGCTGCGCGCGCCGCTCGAGGACGTCGCGGGCTCGGTGACGGTGAAGGTCACCGCGCCCACCGCCACGGGGCCGGTCGGCGGGGGGGTCGTGGTCGTGGTGCTCGATGTGCTCGGGGCGCTCGACGTGGTCGTCGGGGGCGTGCTCGGGCCGCGACCGGGGCGCACGGCCAGGACCGTGGCCACGACGAGAACGGCGACGATCAGGGAGAAGGCGCCGAGGCGCCGGCGGCGCCGACGGCTGAAGCGCCGACCGTGTCGCGCGGGGCCCATCGCGCAGAGCGTAGCAGCGGCCCCCGCCGACAGCCCCCCACCCCGTAGTGTGGGCGGCGCCGAGGGGGTGCGATGCGGGTGCGAGCGATGACCGATGCCGACGTGCGAGCCGCCGTCAGGCTTCACGTCGACGTCTTGCCCATGGAGTTCCTCACGCGCTTCGGTGAGCGCTTCTTGCGCACGTACTACCGGGCGTGGCTCGCGGTCCCCGGAGGATTGGCCCTGGTGGCCGAAGACGACGGCCGCGTGGTCGGTGCCCTGCTGGGCGCGACGGGGCCGGCCGAGCACACGCGCGCGATGGTGCGCCGCGACGGCTGGCGCCTCGCGCGCGACATCGGGCTGGCACTGGTGCGCGACTGGCCGCTGGCGCGCGACCTGCTGGTGACGCGCGCGAGGCGCTACGCGGGTGGCCTGTACCGCCTGGCTCGGCGGCGCTCGGCGGCGGCGCCGGCGGCGCCGGCGGGCCCGGTCGTGGGTGAGGTCACCCACGTGCTGGTGGACGCGGCCCAGCAGGGTCACGGCATCGGCCGCGCGCTGGTCGCCGAGGCCATCGCGCAGGCGCGGGCGGCGGGCGACGAGCAGCTCGTCCTGGTGACGCCGCCGGACCTGGCCGCCCAGCACTTCTACGACCGCCTGGGCTGGCGGCGCGACGGCGAGATCACCTCGCGCAGCGGCGAGGTCTTCCTGCGCTACCGCTACGACGTGCGTTGAGGGGTCGGTCCGCTCAGCGGCGGGAGCGAGGCGAGCGCGGCGGCGCGGGGTGTCGGTAGGAGTCCAGGGGGGCCATGCGCTGGCGGGCCCGGTGCCGGCGGCGCACCCGCTGGCGGGCCACCAGGGCGAGGGTCGCGGCGAGGACCAGCAGCACGATGAGCACGCCGCCGAGGAACGGGCGCGCCCGGCGGGCTAGTGACGGGCCGGCGGTCGTCGTCGTGACGGGGATGGTGGTGGTGGTGGTCGTGGGCGGGGGAACGCTGGCGGCCAGGACTGCGGTGGCCCGGTGCGCCGCGGCGCATCCGGGTGTCGGGATGGCGCTCGTCAGAGCGGGGGTGTGCGGCGCGGGGGCCGTGCCCAGCCAGGTCGTCGGGATGGCGTTGGCCAGCGCCGTCTGGCCGGCCACGTTGGGGTGCAGGTGGTCCTGGTTGAAGTACGCGGGGTAGGGCAGGGTCGGCTGGCAGGCCCCGTCGTAGACGTCGCCCATGACGCTGGCCGCATCGATGACGTGGGTGAAGCCGGAGTGCCCCGACAGCAGCCAGGCGTTGACCGCGTCCAGGACGGCCTGCTCGCTCGGACCCCAGTACTCAGCGATGACGTCGTCGTGCGGGTTGGCCGTCGAGGTCGCCCGCGGCAGCAGGGTCACGGCGTCGATGGGGATGTGATGGGCGCGGGCCTGGGCGATGAGGGAGCGGTAGCCGGCCTCCAGAGAGGCGGCCGTGCCGTAGGGCGCGATGGGATGACCGGTCAGCCCGCCCGCGCCGAACCAGATGTCGTTGATGCCCAGCAGCACCACGATGGCGCGAACGCCGGGCCAGCTCAAGGCATCGGTGGCGAATCGGGTCACGCCGGGCAGGCCCCCCGAGTTGGCGGCGAAGGTGGTCCCGGCGGGGAACACCGTGAGGGTGTTGCCCGAGATGCCCTCGTTCACGACGGCCAGCTGGTCGCTCGCGGGGAGCGCATCGAGTCGCTGCTGGAGCGCCGTGACCCAGCTGTAGCCCAAGTTCTCGTAGCCGTAGCCGTCGGTGATGGAGTCACCGAAGGCGACGACCGTCCCCCGCGCGGGGGTGCCCGCGACCGTGATGCCGGACAGGAATCGCAGGAACGGACCGGTCAGTGACACGTTGAAGGGCGTGGCGGAGGCCACCGTGGTCTGGTCGCCCACGCCGTTGGCCGTGGCCCAGGTGTCAGTGTGGCCGATGCAGCAGTAGTGGACGCTCACGGTGGCCCAGCCGGTGATGGCGATCGAGACGGCCAGCGTCTCGCCGCTGTGGACCGCGAGCGAGACGGGATCGCTGGTGACGCGGCCGTGGGCCGGGATCGTCACGGAGCGACGTCCGGCGAAGGTCACCGGGTGCAGCGTGCCGGCCACGAGGCTGGCACCCGACAGGTCCTCGGCCACGGTGACCGCCCCGAAGGTGGTGGGCGTGGAGCTCCACAGGTTGGAGAAGGTCAGGGCGATCCGTGTGCCCGCGATGGGGACCGTCGCGATGTCGCGGATGGTGGAGTTGTAGGTGCCGCCCAGGGCCAGATCGGTCGGGGAGGTCCACGCGGTCACCCAGCTCGCCGTGGAGCCACCCGCACGACCTGGGGCGAACGGTGCCAGGACCAGGGAGAAGGTCGCGGCGAGCGCGGCCAGCACCGCCGGGCCGCGCACGCGCCGCGAGAGGCGTCGCTCGATCCTCACGCCGAGACGATGGCGTCAGAGGGCAGACACGGGCGCCAGCGCATATCGGGTCCATCCTAACGGGAGCAGCTAAGGGAGCCCGGGTCGCGGGGTGCGGCGCGGGGGCCACCGGCGCGCTAGAACGTCATCGACACCGAGGAGGACACATGGCCACGACACGCACTGCCGACGCGCACTGGGAGGGGACGCTGCTCGAAGGGCACGGGACCGTGTCGCTGGTCTCCAGCGGCACCGGAGCCTTCGACGTGACGTGGGCCAGCCGTGCCCAGACGCCCGAGGGTCGCACCAGTCCCGAGGAGCTCATCGCCGCAGCGCACGCCGCGTGCTTCTCCATGGCGCTGTCGAGCGCCCTGGCCAAGGGGGGGACGCCGGCCACTACCTTGGACACCTCGGTCGAGGTCGACTTCCAGCCGGGCGAGGGCATCGTCGCCATCCGCATCGCGGTGGCCGGCGACGTCCCGGGACTGTCGGGTGAGGCCTTCGCGGCCGCCGCCGCCTCGGCCAAGGAGAACTGCCCGGTGTCCCAGGCGCTGCGGGCGGTGCCGATCGCGTTGACCGTGCGCTGAGGTCCTCTGGGGCGGCGCGCCGCCACGAACCTAGGGTGGGCCTATGAGACCGCGGTCGCGCGACCCGGTGGCGGTGCCTCGCGGTAGTCGCGGACTGCTCGTGGCGGTCTCGGTGTTCCTGGTCGGCGGGGGCGCCGCGGCCGTTGCCGGGAAGGCTGACCTGGGCGACGCGCTCTGGGTCAGCGCGGGTGCGCTGGGCGTGGGCCTGTCGCTGGTGACGATCGTCGTCAGCTTGTGCGCTCGCCACCTGGGAGTCGACGTCATCGCTCTGGTCGCGCTGGTGGGCGCCATCGCGGTTCGCGAGTACCTGGCTGGGGCGGTCATAAGCGTCATGCTGGCCACGGGCCGAGTTCTGGAGGAATGGGCCGGCGCCCGGGCTCGCCAGGATCTCGCGTCGTTGGTGCGCCGCACGCCCACGAGCGCCCGGCGCTATCGTGACGGCGCCGTGGAGTCGGTGCCACTCGAGGCCGTGCGCGCGGGCGACCGCCTCCTGGTGGCCACGGGAGCCGTCGTGCCCGTCGACGGGACGGTGCATTCGGCGCGCGCGGTGCTCGACGAGGCGGCAATGACCGGCGAGCCGCTGCCGGTGACGCGCGCGGCCGGCGCGCGCGTATCCAGCGGGGTCGTCAACGCTGGTGCGCCCTTCGACCTGATGGCGCTGGGGCCGGCCGCGGAGAGCGACTACGCCCAGATTGTCCGGCTGGTCGAAGGTGCCGAGGCGACGCCGGCTCCCTTCGTGCGCCTGGCCGACCGGTTCGCCGTCGGCTTTCTCGCCGTGACGGCGCTGGCGACCGGCGCAGCCTGGTGGGCGGGCGGGGCGACCCGCGCGGTTGCCGTGCTGGTGGTCGCCACCCCGTGCCCGATGATCCTGGCCGCACCCGCAGCCTTCGTGGCCGGCCTCTCCCGGGCCGCGCGTCGCGGCATCATCGTGCGCAGCGGGGCGGTGCTCGAGCGCCTGGCCGGCGTGCGCACGGTGGTCCTCGACAAGACGGGGACAGTCACCCAGGGTCGGCCAGAGCTGGCGCGGATCCTGGTCGCGCCGGGCTGGGACGCCCGCGAGGTGCTAGCGCTCGCGGCGTCGGTGGACCAGATCTCGCCGCACGTCGTGGCCGAGTCGATCGTGCACGCGGCTCAGGTGCGCGAGTGCCCGCTGGCGCTGCCCGAGGACGCCGAGGAGTCTCCGGGCAGCGGGGCGCGCGGTCGCGTCGCGGGTCGGTGGGTGGCGGTGGGCGGCGAATCCTACGTGCGGGCCGATCCCCCGCCCCCGTGGGCCCGCGGCGCGCGCCGCCAGGCGCGGCGCGCGGGGGCCCTGAGCGTCTGGGTGTCGGTCGACGGGGCCGTCGTCGGCATTCTGGAGCTGGCCGACCCCCCGCGCCCCGAGGCCGCCCGCACGATTCGTGCCTTGCGCGCGAGCGGGGTCGGGCGCGTCGTGCTGCTCACCGGGGACCGGGCCGATCTCGCCGAGGGGATCGGGGCGGTGATCGGCGTCGACGAGGTGCTGGCCGATCGCTCACCGGCCGAGAAGCTCGACGAGGTGGCGCGCGAGAGCGCCCGTGCGGCCACGGCCATGGTGGGCGACGGCATCAACGACGCGCCCGCGCTGGCGCTGGCGCACGTCGGGGTCGCGATGGGCGCGCGGGGCGCCTCGGCAGCCTCCGAGGCGGCCGACGTGGTGGTCATGGTCGACCGGCTGGACCGGCTGGTCGAGGCGCTGGCGGTCGCGCGCCGGACACGCCGTATCGCGCTGGAGAGCGTGGCGGTGGGTACCGGGCTGTCGCTCATCGCGATGGCCGTCGCGGGAGCGGGCGGGATTCCCGCGGTGGCGGGGGCGGTGCTCCAGGAGTGCATCGACGCCGCCGTCATCGTCAACGCCCTGCGGGCCCGCTCGGCGGGCACCGACGCCGACAGCGCCCGCCTGCCCGCGCCAGCCTCCCAGCTGGGTCAGCAATTCCGCCAGCAGCACCGCGACGTCGTCGCCGTGCTCGACGAGCTGGGGGAGGCAGCCGACGTCGCCGAGCCGTCCGATGCGCCATCGGCGATTGCGGCCGCGCGCCGGGTCTACGAGCACCTGGTCGCCGCGGTGCTGCCGCACGAGCTGGCCGAGGAGCAGGTCCTCTACCCGGTCCTGCGCCAGTACCTGGGGGGAGGGACCCCTTGGGCACGATGAGTCGGGGCCACGCGGAGATCGCGCATCGGGTCCGTCGCCTGAGCCAGCTGCTCGACGACCTCGAGCGGGGAGGGGCCGACGCCGGAGACGTCGTCGAGCTGCGCAGCATGCTCTACGGTCTGCAGGCCATCATCGCCCTGCACACCGCGCAGGAGGAGGAGAGCCTGCTCTCCCTGGTCGAGACCTAGGCCCGCGAACGGCCCACCCTAGAGTGGGTCGTTGATGCTGTGGCGACTCCTACGCCCCTACCTCGGCGTGCGGTCGGGTCCGATCGTGCTCATCGTGGTGATGCTCGTGGGTCAGAGCCTGGGCAACCTCTACCTGCCGAACCTCAATGCCGACCTGATCAACCGGGGGATCGTCGAAGGCAACCTCGGGTACATCTGGGCCACGGGCGCCGAGATGCTCACCGTGACCCTGGCCATCAGCGCCGTCGCGATCGTCGGGGTGTACTGGGCTTCGCGCGTCTCGATGTCGGTGGGCGCCGATCTGCGTCGGGACGTGTTCGCCGCGGTGCAGGCCTTCTCGCTGCGCGACATGAGCGACTTCGGCACGCCGTCGCTCATCACCCGCAACACCAACGACGTCCAGCAGATCCAGATGGTCCTTCAGATCTCGCTGACGATGATGGTGGTCGCGCCGATCATGATGATCGGCGGCATGATCTTCGCCATCCGCGAAGGGGCCCGGCTCCTGCCGGTGCTGGCGGTGGCGGTACCGCTGATGGTCGTCTTCCTCGCCGTCATGATGTCGCGCGTCGTGCCGCGCTTCCGGGTGATGCAGGTTCGGATCGACCGCATCACCCAGGTGCTGCGCGAGCAGATCACCGGCGTCCGCGTCGTCCGGGCGTTCGTGCGCGGACCCGACGAGGCGCGCCGTTTCGACGAGGCCAACGCCGACCTCACCGCCACCACCCTCTCGGTGAACCGCCTCTTCGCGCTGATGATGCCCACGATGATGGCCATCTTGAACCTCACCAGCGTGGCGGTGATGTGGTTCGGGGGGCGCCTGGCGGCCGAGGGCTCGGTGTCCATCGGCAACCTGACCGCGGTGCTGTCCTACATCCTGCAGATCCTGATCGCGGTGATGATGGCCACGATGCTCGCCATCATGGTGCCGCGCGCCATGGCCAGCGCCGAGCGCATCGCCCAGGTCCTGGCCGCCACGCCGTCCATCGCCGACCTGCCCGCGGCCCGACGTCCCGCGCACGTCGACGGCACCGTCGAGCTCGAGGGCGTCCACTTCCGCTATCCGGGCTCCGAGCGGGCCGTGCTCGAGGACGTCACGCTGCGCGTCGCACCGGGTCAGACCACCGCGGTCATCGGCGGCACCGGGTCGGGCAAGTCCACCCTGCTCAGCCTGGTGGCGCGCTTCCTGGACGTCTCGGCGGGCACCGTGCGCGTCAACGGTCTCGACGTGCGCGAGCAGTCGCGCGAGCAGCTGTGGTCGACGATCGGCCTGGTGCCCCAGGCCGCCTACCTGTTCGGGGGCACCGTGGCGAGCAATCTGCGCCTCGGCGACGAGGACGCGGCCGACGACGACCTGTGGCACGCGCTGGCCGTCGCCCAGGCGGCGGACTTCGTCTCCGAGATGGGTGGCCTGAGCGCGCCCATCGACCAGGGTGGCACGAACGTGTCGGGGGGCCAGCGCCAGCGCCTGGCGATCGCACGGTCCCTGGTGCGCCGCCCGGCGCTCTACCTGTTCGACGACTGCTTCTCGGCCCTGGACGCGGAGACCGATGCGCGCCTGCGGGCAGCGCTGCCCGCGTACACGGGGCCGGCCAGCGTGGTGGTCGTGGCCCAGCGGGTCTCGACGATCATGGGGGCCCACCAGATCATCGTCCTGGACGAAGGACGGGTCGCCGGCGTGGGCGCGCACGACGACCTGATGTCGGCCTGCGAGCCCTACCGAGAGATCGTCGTGTCGCAGCTGGGGCCGGTGGCGTGACGATCGGTGGGGGACCCGCAGGTGCCTGGCGCGGAGGGATGCGACCCCCCGTGGCGCCGGGCGGTGCGGCCACCGACGCCCGGCGGTCGCTAGCCCGCCTGGTCGGCCGGCTCGGCCCGGAGCGCCGACCCCTGCTCGCGGCGCTGGTCCTGGGTGTGGCGGCGGTCGCGGCCAACGTCAGTGGGCCCTGGATCCTGGGCCGGGCGACCAACGTGCTCTTCGACGGCATCATCAGCGCGCGCCTGCCGCTCGGCCTGACGCGCTCCCAGGCGGTCGCGCTCCTGCGGGCCCACGGGCACGGGCAGATCGCCCAGATGCTCTCGACGATGCCCCTAACCCCCGGCGTCGGCGTGAACCTCTCGCGGCTGGGAGCGATCTTGGCCGTGGCGGCCCTGGCCTACCTGACCGGCTCGGCGCTCACGTACGCGCAGGGCTACCTGATGGCCGGGGTCGCCCAGCGCTCGATGTACCGGCTGCGCCGAGACGTCGAGGAGAAGTTGGCGCGCCTGCCGCTGGCGTACTTCGACACGCACCCCCACGGCGACGTGCTCAGCCGCGTCACCAACGACATCGACAACCTCACCACGACGCTGCAGCAGGGCCTCAGCCAGCTGCTGACCTCGGGGCTGACCATCGTGGGCGTGCTGGCGATGATGCTGTGGATCTCGCCCCTGCTGGCCGCGATCGCTGTCGTCACCATCCCGGTGGCCTTCATCTTGACGATCCTGATCGCCCGGCGCAGCCAGGTGCACTTCACCACCCAGTGGCGCCGCACCGGCGAGCTCAACGCGATCGTCGAGGAGACCCACACCGGTCACAGCCTGGTGCAGGTCTTCGGCCGGCGAGCCGCCACCGCGGCCCAGTTCGACGAGGTCAACGGACGCCTCTATCGCGCGAGCTTCCGGGCGCAGTTCCTGTCGGGCGCGATCCAGCCAACGATGCAGTTCGTCTCGAATCTGAACTTCGTGGCCATCGCGGTGATCGGCGGCTACCGCGTGGCCTCCGGCCTGCTGTCCCTCGGCGACGTGACGGCGTTCATCCAGTACACCCGCCAGTTCACCATGCCGATCACCCAGATCGCCGGGCAGATGAACACCCTGCAGTCGGGCCTGGCCTCGGCCGAGCGCGTGTTCGAGTTCCTCGACGCGGCCGAGGAGGCCGTCGACCTCGAGCCCCGGCCGGCCGAGCCGGGGCGCGGAGCCCTGTCACTGCGGGGGGTCCGCTTCCGCTACGACCCCGACGTCGAGCTCATCGAGGACCTCAGCTTGGAGGTGGCACCGGGCGAGACGGTGGCCATCGTCGGCCCGACCGGTGCGGGCAAGACCACGCTGGTCAATCTGCTGGTGCGCTTCTACGAGATCGATGGGGGCCAGATCCTGCTGGACGGGCACGACTACCGGGAGCTCGGGCGCGACGAGGTACGCCGGCACTTCGCCATGGTGCTCCAGGACCCCTGGCTCTTTGCGGGCACCGTTCGGGAGAACATCGCCTACGGCCGCCCGGGCGCGACCGACGAGGAGATCGTGGCCGCGGCCCAGGCGGCGCACGTGGACGCCTTCGTGCGCACGATGCCCGAGGGCTACGACACGGTGCTCGGCGACGACAGCGCCAACCTGTCGGCGGGCCAGCGCCAGCTGCTCACGATCGCCCGCGCGTTCCTCGCCGACCCGGACGTCCTGATCTTGGACGAGGCGACGAGCAGCGTCGACACCCGCACCGAGGTGCTGATCCAGCACGCGATGGCCGCGCTGCGCGCGGGCCGGACGAGCTTCGTGATCGCCCATCGCCTCTCGACGATTCGCGACGCCCACATCATCGTGGCCATGGAGCACGGGCGCGTCGTCGAGCAGGGCGACCACGCCAGCCTGCTCGCGGCCGGTGGTGCCTACCACCGCCTGTACGCGGCGCAGTTCGCCGGATCGGCGACCGAGCCCTCCGTGTGAGGCCGCCGGCCCGGTGCGCGGGGTCAGCCCTAGCGGGCGCGGCGGGCCGCGGGCGGTCGTGGCGCGCGGTGCGCCGGTCCGCGTGAGGAGGTCGCGCGGGTCACCACGCCGCTGCGCACGTTGTGCGCCTCGCGACCCTTGGGCCCGCGGACCTCGTCGAAGTGAATCCGCTCGCCTTTGGTGAGCTTGCGGAAACCCCCGCCGTCGATGCGCGTGTGATGGATGAAGAGGTCGTCACCGCGCTCGTCGCGGGCGAAGCCGTAGCCCCGGGCCTCGTTGAAGTACGTGACGACGGCCTCGTTCTGACGCGGTCCGGTGCTCCGCGACCCACGGCGCGGCGCGTGACCGTCACCGGTGGGCGAGGTCCCCGCCGGGGAGGTGGGATGCCCGGCCCGCGCCAGGTGGCGCAACGGCGTCTGCGCCCGCCCCGGCTGGTCGCTGGCGCTCCCATCGGCCGGAGTCGGCGGACGTTGCGCGGGGATGGCCGATCCGGGCTCCGTGAGCCCGCTCGGGAGTCCGAGGGCGCGCTGGAGTCGGTGAGCGGCGGCGACGGTCTCGTCGGTGACGAGGGAGATCACGGTGCCGCGGGCTCCGGCACGCCCGGTGCGCCCGGAGCGGTGGACGTAGTCCTCGCTCTGGGTGGGCAGGTCGTAGTGGATGACGGCGGGCAGCGACTCGATGTGGAGCCCGCGGGCAGCCACGTCGGTCGCGACGAGGGCGTCGATCCGGCCACCCGCCAGGAGGGACACGGCGCGGTCGCGCTGGGCCTGGCTGCGGCCACCATGCAGGGCAGCGGTCGAGACGCCACGATCGGCGAGCTGCTTGGCGAGCCGGTCGGCACCGTGCTTGGTGCGCGTGAAGACGATGGCGCGACGGTGGGTGGCCAGGGTGCTGGCGACGACTGCGACACGCTCGTCGCGCGCCACGCGCCAGAAGAGGTGGTCCACGTCGCTCGGGGCCGACGAGTCGACGACGTCGTGGACGACGGCGTCGTGGGTGAAGCGTGCCACCAGACGCTGGATCGTCGGATCCAGGGTGGCCGAGAAGAGCAGCGTCTGGTGGATGGGTGCGGTCTGGGCGATGATGCGCTGGACGGCCGGCAGGAATCCCATGTCGCTCATGCGGTCGGCCTCGTCGACGACGACGATGGACACCTGGTCGAGGTGCAGGGTCTGGCGCTCGAGCAGGTCCTCGAGACGTCCGGGACAGGCCACGACGATGTCGACACCCGCAGCCAGGGCCTTGCGGGTCGCGCCGTAAGGCGTGCCCCCGTAGATGCTGATGACCCGACGGGGGTCCGAATGCAGTGCGGCGAGGGCGCGCTGGACCTGAGAGGCCAGTTCCCGCGTGGGAGCCAGCACCAGCGCGCGGGGGTGGAAGGGGCGAGCCCGCTCCACACGCGCCAGGAGGGCGAGGCCGTAGGCCAGGGTCTTGCCCGAGCCCGTTGCGGCCTGACCGATCACGTCGCGTCCAGCGAGCGCATCGGGCAGTGCGGCCTCCTGGATGGGGAAGGCGGCCGCCAGGCCGAGGCCTCCCAGGCGTTCGACCAGGTGGGTGGGCACGCCGAGCTCGGCGAAGGTGGGGGACACGATGCTCCTCGTCAGTGGTGAACCAACTCGGAAGACATCGGAATCGGCCCGCGCCCAACGGTGTGCCAGACGCTCGGGCCACTCTAGTCGGTGGCGGCGCACCTTCGAGCTCCAGCGTCGCCGTCGCCGTCTTTCGAGCCCCCGTCGATGCGAGCCTCGCACCAGCTTCCCCGTCGCCACCGGCCACGGGCGTCGTGAAGATGGCCGCTTCGCCGGAGCTGTCGAAGCGGGACGGACCCCGACCGACACCTCGTTCGTGAACGTCGAGCCCCCGGGAGGGACCCACGCGCCGAGCTGGCCCATCTGCCGGTGAGCGTGCTCGCGAGCTTCGTGAAGACCGGGCTGGTGCGTGGCCAGTCCTAGGGCGTGGGCCCACTTCGGGACCCATCGGCACGTGCGAGACAGTGATCAGTGCGCATCTGGACCACGGGTGGTAGACGCGACTCCCTCAATCGAAGCAGCACCCATTTGCTGGCTCCCGGCGACGCATCAGCCACGTAGTGGGGCGCTGATGATTCGTCGTGTTCGAGCGGTAAGGTCGCGACGTGGCCTCCGCGGATGATTCCATGGACCTCGCCGCGGCGGCGTCGACGCTGCGCGCGAACGCGAGCGACGTCCAAGCGCTCCTGCGCGCCCTCGTCGATGGTCTGGCTGACGCCCTCGGCGAGCGCCTGCAGACCTCCGTCACGGGCGGGCACTTCCGGCAGGCGAGTGCCTTGCGCTCGGTGCGCATCGCCGTGGGAGAGGAACGCTTCGAAGCCCTCGTGGAGAGGTCCAACCTTCGCTGCGTTATCGCCCACCTCTCGGGCGGCATTCGCATCCGGAGCGAGACGCTCGCCACCGACGAGTGGATCAACCGACTGGTCGCAGCACTCGCCAGTGAAGCAGAGCGCAGCGACTCGACCCGTCAGGCCCTGGAGCATCTGGTCATCGGAGGCAATCAGTGAGCGACGCCGTCAACGATCTTCCCGAGGCGACCGGCCGCCGGCTGGAGGAGCTCGAACACGGGCTCTTCACCTCCGATCTGTCGGTCAACGAGTTCCTGCTCGTCAAGGAGGCGGGATTCCACCCGGTGGGTTTCGTCATGGGCTCATCCATCTACCACACGGGGATCCAGACGCGTAAGTGGAGCCAGAGTCAGGAGTTGACCAAGCTCACCGAGGCGATGTACAACGCGCGCGAGTTAGCGATGACCCGCATGGAAGAGGAGGCGGCCGCCCTCGGGGCTGACGGGGTTGTCGGGGTGCGTCTCGATGTCAACTACTACGAGTGGGGCAAGGATGCGGCGGAGTTCATCGCCGTGGGCACCGCGGTGAAGGCCGAGGACGGCGTCTCGCGACGCAACAAGTTGGGCAAGCCGTTCACGTCGGACCTCTCGGGCCAGGACTTCTGGACCCTGGCCCAGACCGGGTATGCCCCTCAGGGGCTCGTCATGGGCACGTGCGTGTACCACATCGCCCACCGCGGACTCGGACAGGCGCTCAGCACAACCGGCCAGAACGTTGAGCTGCCGAACTTCACGCAGGCGCTCTACGAGGCTCGCGAGCTCGCCATGACGCGTATGCAGGACGAGTCCGCTCGCCTCGGCGCAACGGGGATCGTCGGGGTGCGTCTCGAGGAGAAGTCCCATCAGTGGGGCTCCCACACGATCGAGTTCCTCGCCATCGGCACCGCCGTCACGCGGGGTGACGAAGCCGTCACGCTGCCCACACCGACCACGATCATCTCGCTCGACAACTGATGGTCGCGACTCCTGACGATGGTGCGGCGGCCGGCTTCTCGTCGGGCCTGAGCGTCGCGGAGTTCGCGGCGTGCCTCGCGATGGGCCTCGAGCCCGTGGGACTCGTCCAGGGCTTCTGCGCGATGCAGATTGGCAACTACGCGATGGGGCTGACCCAGATGGGTCAGCCGGTGGGTGGCCAGGGCGGCTACGTGGAGAACTACCAGTGCCCCCACGGCATGGTCGGTGGCGAGCATCGTATGTGGGGTCAGAACTACGAGCAGACCTGGATGGAGCAGGCGTGGTCGGGCGGCTTTACCGCGGCTCTCGATCGCATGCGCGACGAGGCGACGCGACTCGGTGCCCACGGCGTCGTCGGTGTCCTCGACACCGAGACCTCGCTCGCCGGAGCAGGCGTCATCGAGTTCCACGTGCGAGGTACCGCCGTGCGGGTGACGAGCACGTCGTCACCGAGTGCGCCCTGGACGACCTATCTGGCTGGTCAGCGCCTGGTGAAGCTGTTTGAGTCGGGGTTCGTGCCGGTCTCGGTCGTGGCCGCCGTGGCGTCGGTGCGGGTCTACGCCTACTGCATCACCGAGTACCTGATGGGCGGGGGCGGGCTCACCATGTGGTCGCCGTCCAGCTCGTCGGTCGAGATCGAGCAATTGGTGCGCGCCCAGTCCCTGTCTCGCGACATCGTCCGATCCCTGGCGCGCTCGCAGCTGCACGGCGATGACCTGCACGCCGCACGGCTCGACGTCGTGGATCGCGAGCACGAACGCGGCGACCTCGAGGTCTGGTCAACGCTGCGCGGAAACCGTGTTCGCCGGTTTCGCGCCATCGAGGCGCTCCCGACTCCGCAACCGACGGTGCGGCTGACGTGAGCGGCACGAGTGCTCACGACGAGCTGCGCGCCCTCGTGCGCGACGCCGTGAACGCGCTCGCCGTCGCGCCCGCGACCTCTGAGGTGAGGACGTCGGATCTCTCGATCGACGAGGAGCTGAACCTTCACGCCATGGGGTGGGAAGCGGTCGAACTGGTGAGCGGCTACTCGGTGTTCTCGATACCGATGGGTGTCTGGAGCTGGGGGCTCGGCGAGATCAGTGCGGCGGCCGAGGCCCACGCCAAGGCGTTCTCGGCGGCGACACGTCGTCTGCACCACGAGGCCGCGGCGGCCGGTGGACACGGTGTCGTGGGTGTCCACATCGAGCGGTCCGTCTTCTCGACGCACATCGCGGTGTCCCTGATCGGCACCGCGGTTCGACCCGTGGGGGCCGGCCGCGTCGGCGATGAACACGTGTTCGTGTCGGATCTGTCCGGCCGTGACTTCGCTCGCCTGGTGCTGGCCGGCTGGGAGCCGCTGGGTCTGGCAACCGGCGCCAGCTTCGTCTACGCCCCACGGCGCACCATCGGGGCCGCGATCGCCCAGCAGTCCCAGAACGTCGAGCTGACCAACTTCACCGAGGCCATCTACACCGCGCGGGAGTTGGCCATGGAGCGAATGCAGCGATCGGCGATCGACCTGCACGGCTCGGGAGTGGTGGAGGTGAAGGTGCTCGAGGGCCCGATGTCGTTTGCCGCCCACGCCGTCGGCTTTACGGCGTGGGGCACCGTCGTCCGTCTCGTCGCCGGCGAGCACCACCGTATGCGCCCCTCCCTCGCCGTCTCACTCGATGACCCCGCCATCGTCTTCGACGCGGCGACCCTGGGCTGAGCGGATCGGTCGCGCGCGAGTCGGGTCCGCCCGAGCACGGTGACCAGAGTCGCGGGGCACCATCAAGGCTGGCGCACGGGCGCGCCGGCGATTCGGCACCGACACAGCACTCGAGCGCTGCGGTCACTGAACGCTGGGGCGCTGGGGCGCTGGGGCTCGGCCAAGTTGGGTGGTGGGGCGCCTCAACGCGGCGGCGGTGTCGCGGTGGGGCCCCGTCGCGCCGTGCCAGCCAGTCGGTATCTCGGTGGGTGGCGAGTCGAGGGCACCTGCTGGCTTTCTCGAGCGTCGCGTCCTCCCCGCTTCCAGCCCAGCGGCTGCCGTGCACGATGCGCGTGACGCACGGGGACTCCCGCGGCGAAGACGAGAACCGGGATCCTCAGAGGGGGTGACTCGAGACCGAAGTGAGCACGCGCGGTCTTATACTGCGGCTCGTGGCGATACTCTTCTGGTTGGCCATCTTGCTGGTCTGCATTTTCGCCGAGATTCACACGCAGGCCTTCGTTGCGCTCTTCGTCGGGGTGGGCTCGATTGTCGCCTTTTTTCTCGCTTTAGCGAGCGTGCCTTTCGCCGTGGAGGCAGTCGTCTTCGTCGTCGTGACCGCCGTGACCCTGGCCTCGCTTCGACCCGCGGTGATGCGTAGATTCGAGCACAAGCCGGTTGTGGATCTCAGCACACCGGCGCCGAGCAGCCTCGCCAACATGACCGGATTCGTCGAGGACGCCGTCGGTGATGAGGGGCATCCCGGCCGCGTGAAGATCAAGGGTGAGTCCTGGCGCGCCGTCACGGAGTCGCCAACACCGATCAGCCCCGGTGTGCAAGTCAAGGTGACCAAGGCCTACGGCACCACCCTGTGGGTGGAATCGGTCTAGGCCGCTCCACTTGATGGGGAGGCCGGAGCGACCTCCGACATCACGCTGCGAATCGCCTGAGCGGCGCCCAGGAGGGCGGAGCTCTCCGCAGGAATGATCAGCTTGGCGTTTTCGCTGGCGGCGAACTTGGCGAGCGTGTCCAGTTGCAAGATCGCGATCAGCTCGGGGCTGGGGGCTTGCTGCGTGATGGCGGCATAGACGGTGGTGATCGCCTGGGCTCGACCCTCAGCCTCGAGGATCAACGCCTGACGGGTGCCTTCCGCGCGCAGAATGGCCGCCTGCTGGGCGCCCTCGGCCTCCTTGATGGCCGCTTGGCGCTGGCCGTCGGCGACGTTGACGGCTGACTGCTGCTGTCCCTCGGACTCGAGGATCCGCGCCCTCTTCTCCTGGTCGGCTTGCTTCTGTAGGGCCATCGCCTGGAGGATCTGGTCGGGTGGGGTGATCTCGAGGACCTCGACGCGGTTGATGCGCACACCCCACTTGTCGGTCGCCTCTTCCATCTGGGTCTGCAGCATCGTGCCGATGCGCTCGCGCTGGGAGAATGCCTCGTCGAGGGTGATGCTGCCAAAGACGGCGCGCACCGACGTGCGGGCGAGGTTGTCCACGCTCACGAGGTAGTCGGAGTTCGTGAACAGGGCCAGACGCACGTCGACGACTTGGCTGAAGATCGTGGCGTTCACGATGACGGCGACGTTGTCGCGCGTGATGACCTGCTGACGGTCACCGGTGCGCGGTGTCTCGCGGACGTCAACGATGCGCATCTGCTCGATGAACGGGAAGATGAAGGTCAGACCGGGATTCTTGATGTCCTTGAACTCACCGAAGCGAGTGATGACCCCGACGAAGCCCTGCTGAACGATCCGCACGGACTTCACGACGCTAGCAATGACCAACAGCACGATGACCGCGGCGATGATGGCGAGAACAACTCCCATGACCATGACGCCTCCGGGCTCGTTCGGCACCCGTCAATCTCGCTCGGTGCCTAGGGCGGAGTGTATAGGACCCCCGCCCCCTTCGCGCGAGGAGTCACCATCACGGGGGCGTGAGGCTCGCGACCTCGTGGTCGCGCACGGTATCGGTCGCCGGCTCGCGAGTCACGAGCCGCGAGGTCTCCCTCATCTTTCGCGGGCATCTCGATGACGCTCCGGGACGTGGCCCCGTGGCTGATCGGCGAGCCTGCCGCGACGCGCTCGACGAGGATGCGGCAGCCCCGCGGGTTATCGATGCGTTACGGGCGAGGCGAGGGGCCCCGAGATGTGGGCTTGTGGTCAGCCTCCACCATGCCGGGGCCGCTGCCCAGGGCCGGGGAGCCCCCGTGTTGGACCGATGCACCTAGACGAGCCCACCCTCGTAGGCCCGGACGACGAGCTGGGTGCGGTCGCGGGCCTCGAGCTTGGCCAGGATCCGGCTCACGTGGGTCTTCACGGTGGCGACGCTCATGTGCAGCTCCTCGGCGATCTCGGCGTTGGTCCGTCCCCGGGCGACCGCGACGAGGACCTCGCGCTCTCGCTCGGTGAGGGCGGCGAAGGGGTCTTGACTCGGTGAGTTCGGCGGGGGAGCGAGCCGATTGAACTGGGCGATCACGCGTCGGGTGACGCTCGGCGAGAGGAGGGCGTCGCCGCGAGCGACCACGCGAATGGCGGCCAGGAGCTCTTCGGGTGGCGTGTCCTTCAACAGGAACCCGCCCGCTCCGGCGCGTAGGGCCTCGTAGACGTACTCGTCGAGGTCGAAGGTGGTCAAGATGATGACGCGGGTTTGGGTGAGGGACGGATCGGATCCGATGAGGCGGGTCGCCTCGACGCCGTCCATGACCGGCATGCGTACGTCCATCAGCACCACGTCCGGCCGCGTGCGACTGGCCAGTCGCACCGCCTGCGCCCCGTCGGCAGCCTCACCGACGACGAGGCAGTCGGGCGAGGAGTTGATCAGGACGCTGAATCCCGCCCGGATGAGGGCCTGATCGTCGGCGACGAGGACGCGGATGCTCACGTCGAGCCCCGCGACGGGAAGTGGGCCGTGACGGCGAACCCACCGCGCGCGAGCGGGCCCGCGTCAAGCGTCCCTCCGTAGAGGCTCGCTCGCTCGCGCATGCCTACCAGACCATGCCCCGGGGGCCCGGGCAGACGGGTTCGGGCACTGGGAGTGTTGACGATCTCGAGTCGCACGCCCGTCGTCTCGACGTCGAGTTCGACGCGGGCGCGGGACCCGGGAGCGTGCTTGACGACATTGGTGAGGGCCTCTTGCGCGATGCGGTAGAGGGACAGCTGCAGCCCAGGGGCCAGGGCGGCGACGTCACCGTGACGGGTGATCTCGACGGGAGTGCCCGCGTCCGTGACGCGGCTCGCGAGGTCCTGGAGGTCGGCCACACCCGGGGTGGGAACGCGAGCCACGTCGTCGGCCCGCAAGGCGCCGAGAACACCACGTAGCTCGTCGAGCGCGGAGCGACTCGTCGTCTCGACCACCTCGAGCGCGGCCCGGGCCTGGTCCGGTTGGGTGTCGAGGACGTGGCGGCCGACGCCCGACTGGATCGCGATGACCGCCAGACTGTGGGCGAGCACGTCGTGCAGCTCGCGGGCGATGGCCAGGCGCTCCTCGACGATCGCGCGCGTCGCGTCGTCGAGCGCCCGGCTCTGGCGAGCGCGCTCCTGTTCTGCGAGGTACCCACGGCGAGTACGCACGGCGTCGCCCACGACCCAGCTCGCCGCCGCGAGGACGAGGTTGAAGGTCACATCGCCCTGGGCGCGGTGAGCCAGAGCTCCGGCGGCGAGCCCGCCGAGGAGGGCCAGTTCGACGGCGACGAGGGCGTAGACAGAGCGCCGTCGGTCGCTCGTGAGGGTGAGCGAGTACAGGGGGAAGGCGATCACCGGTGCGGGAGCCAGGGAACGGCCCGCCCCCGTCGAGACGGCCAGGGCCAGACCGACCACGACGAGGCTGGCCGTGGGGAAGCGCCGTCGCGTCGCCAGCGGAAGCGTTGCCGCGAGGTCGAGGGGCACGAGCACGGCCCGCGGCACGGACGAGGGGAAGGCGTAGAGGTGGCCGAGGCTGGCCGCGGCGAGCAACACGGCCAGTGCGACGTCGATGGACATCCACGTAGTGGGCGTGATCCGCTCGACCCAGGGAACGGGGGCCTCGCGGTGTGATGAACTCACGCGTCGACGCTACCGGCCCTCCGGGACCCGGGGGTCATCCTCGAGGATGAGGGTGCTCGGGCGCGAGGAGGACGCTCGGGCGCCACACCCTCCATCGCGCGACGCGAGAAAGTAGCCGAGCGACGGAGCCGAAGGGCGCCCTCTCCCGCGACACTGGAGGCTCACGTGAACAGAGGAGACTCGTGATCAAGGTCACCGAACTGACCAAGCGATATCGCGACACGGTCGCGGTGCGCGAACTCTCGTTTGAGGTGCCGGCCGGCGTCGTGACGGGCTTCCTCGGACCCAACGGCTCGGGCAAGTCGACGACCATGCGCATGATCATGGGACTGGATCGACCCGATCACGGCTCGATCACGATCAACGGTCGCTCATACCACGATCTGGCTCATCCTCTGCGTGAGGTGGGGGCGCTGCTGGAGGCCAAGGCCATCCACCCCGGTCGCAGCGCGTACCACCATCTCCAGTACCTCGCGGAGACCAACGGCATCGCCCGTCGCCGCATCGACGAGGTGCTCGACATGGTGGGCCTCGCCGAGGTCGCCCGACGCCGCGTCGGCAAGTTCTCCCTGGGGATGGGACAGAGGCTGGGCATCGCGTCGGCCCTGCTCGGCGATCCCGGAGTCCTGCTCTTCGACGAGCCGGTCAACGGGCTCGACCCCGAGGGCATCCTCTGGGTCCGCAACCTCCTCAAGGGTCTGGCGGCCGAGGGGCGCAGCGTGTTCGTCTCGAGTCACCTGATGAGCGAGATGGCCCTCACGGCTGACCGACTGGTGGTCATCGGACGCGGCGCGCTCATCTCCGAAGGATCCGTCGACGACTTCATCGCCGACACGACCGGCAGCTACGTACGAGTTCGTGGTCCTCGGCTCGACGAGATCGCGCGCGCTCTGGAGTCCAACGGCGCGAGCATCGAGCCCGACGGTGACGACGCCCTCGCGGTCAGCGGTCTCGACATCGTCGAGATTGGCGAGATTGCGGGTGAGCGGCGCCTGGTGCTGCACGAGCTCTCCCCCCAGGCGGCCTCGCTGGAGGAGGCGTTCATGTCCCTGACGCACGACAGCGTCGAGTACCACGGCCACGCGACGGACGTCGTGGTCGCAACCGGAAAGTAGAGAGTGCATGACCACCGTTGCGCTGCCCCCTGTGCACACCTCGAGCGCCGCCGCGGGCCGCTCGCGCCTGTGGCGATCCGAGTGGACCAAACTGCGCACCGTGCGCTCGACGTGGTGGACGCTGTTCGCCATGGCCGTGGTGACCCTCGGCGTGGCCGCCATTGCCGGAGCCACCGTCTCCCACAACTGGCACACGTTCAACGTGGCCCAGCGGGCCACGTTCGATCCGACCGGCATCACCCTCAAGGGTCTGCTCTTCAGCCAACTCATCATCGGCGTCCTCGGGGTGCTCGTGATGAGTGCGGAGTACGGCACGGGAACGATCCGCTCGACACTGGCCGCGACTCCCCGGCGCGCGCGGGTCCTCGCCGCCAAGGCGGTGATCGTGGGCACTCTGTCGCTGGTGGTCGGCGAGGCCCTCTCCTTTAGCGCCTTCCTGCTCGGCCAGGGCCTCTTGCGCTCTCCGGCGCCGCACGCGCTGCTCAGTCAGCCGGGCGTGACGCGAGCCGTGTTGGGCGGCGGAGTCGTGATCGCCCTCCTCGGGCTGTTCGCCCTGGGCCTCGCGGCGATCGTGCGCCACTCCGCCGGGGCGATTACGACCTACGTCGGAGTCCTGCTGGTGGTGCCGATCATCCTGCAGACGCTGCCCTCGTCCTTCAGCCAGCCCATTCTCAAGTTCATGCCCTTCCACATCAGTGACGTCATGACTTCGGTGGTGACGGCCGGACAGGGCTCGTCGCTCAGTCCCTGGGCCGGTGCCGGAGTCCTCGGTCTCTACGCCCTGGCCGCCCTCGGGGTGGGGGGATATCTCCTCGTACGACGGGACGCCTAGATCGTCGAGACGCCGCGGTTCCCTCCGGCGAAATGTCCTCACACCCAAAGAGGGGGTCTCGTGGCGTACGTCTGGTCGCTCGTCCTGGTAGGCCACGTCCTCGCCGTGGCGTGGTGGGTCGGCGGACAGTTGCGGCTCCGCTCGATCACCCCGAGGCTTCGTGAGGCACTCGATCCCCCATCCTTCGTCGCGGCCTTGCGGCCTGTGGGTCAGTAGTTCACCCGGGGTTCTCACCGGGTGGCGTGGCCCCTGCTGGTCGTGACGGGTGTCGCGTTGGCGATCCACGACCACGTGCTGGCGACGGGATCCCTGAGGGTGACCTTCGTCGTCAAGATGGTCGTCGTGGGCCCGGATCACGCTGGCACTCTCACTCGCCGCCGCTGCGCTCGGAGCCGTCCTCGCCTCACTGCCGACCCCCGGCTCCTAGACCCTTGCGCCCCGCGAGCACGGCGACGCGGGCGAGTTGCGCCGCCGGGTCGTGCCGACCAGCGCCGCGGGTCGCGTGAGGATGGGCCACGGCCCGCCACGGCGCCCGGCCAGGTACCCGGATCGCCACGCCAGGGTGTCCGCGAGCGGTCCACTGCGACTGAGCGGGATGGGTCCGTCGGCGTCGGCGGTGCCGATGGCCGGGGCGAGGCGCGTCCGATGCGCCGGAGCCGGGCGTCGAGCTCGTGCTGGGTCGTGAGTCCGGGGATCGTGGCCGTGGTGGCACGTTCGGACTCGGTTTCCGGGGGCCATCGCGCCCGGATACGCGCTCGACGCGCGAGCAGTGCGGGTCGTGGCCGCGGGGGCTCTGGTGGGTTGGTGAGGGCCGTGACGGTGCCCGGCGTCGACGTAGGTACCGTCGGGTTCCCGACTCGTTTCCCGAGAGGTGACTCGCAGGCGTTCTCGATCTCACCACGGGGGTGGTGGCGCGAGACCTGCCGACCTGGTGGAGACGAAAGTCCGTCTCGTGGTGGGCGAGGCGGGACTTGAACCCGCACGTCCTTTCGAACACAGGCACCTGAAGCCTGCGCGTCTGCCAATTTCGCCACTCGCCCGTGGACCCGTCAACCCTAGTCGAACTCCGGGAACGCCGGCGACGCCAACTGACGGGGGATAATCCCCGGTACCATGAGGACCTATGGTTCTGCGGGCTGTGGAGAACCGCCTGGAGCGGCTCTTCGAACGGACGTTCTCCCGTTCCTTCGCGAGTGGTCTCCAGCCCGTCGAGATCGCGACCCGCATCGTGCGCGAGATCGACCTGACCCGACAGCTCTCGGCTGAGGGTCCCCTCTCGCCCAACGACATCAAGGTCTGGCTCGGACCCCGCGACGCGGCCCGCTTCGATGGCTTTCAGACGGCGCTGGTGCGCGAGCTGGAAGAGACGGTGCGCCAGCACGCCCTGGCCGAGGGCTACAACTTCGTAGGTCCGGTGGCGGTCCACGTCTTCGTCGACGACGACGTGCGCGTCGGGGATGTGGCCGTCGAGACGGCGTTCGTGGGTGGCGAACACGAGCCGCGCCTGCTGCTCGACGACGGTCGCTCCTTCGTCATTGCCGAGAAACCGCTGATCGTGGGCCGCAGTCCGGCGGTCCCGGTGGTCATCAATGACGCGAACGTCTCCCGTCAGCACGCCGAGTTCTGGCGCACACCCGATGGCGTCGCGGTGCGCGATCTGCACTCCACCAATGGCACGTTCGTCAACGGGCACCGCGTGAGCGCGGTATCGCTGTCCCCGCGCGACGACGTGACCATCGGACCGGTCCATCTGCGGATCGAGCTCGTTTGACGCTCGCGTCCACCAGCTACGCGGCGGTGATCCGACCGCTCCAGTTGCTGGTCATGATCATCGTCCTGCTGTTCTTCCTGCGCGTGCTGCGGGTGGCGGCGGTGCAGTCCCGACCGGTCGAGGGCCGCGGCGAGCGTCGTCGCCGGCGCGGGCCGCTCGCCCTGGAGTTCGTTGAGCCCCGCGACCGTGCCGGCGAGCGCCTGGACGTGGAAGGCGCCATCGTCGTGGGGCGAGGCTCCGACTGCGACATCGCCATCGGCGACTCGTACCTGTCGACGCGTCACGCACGCTTCGCGAGCGCCGAGGGCACGCTGTCCATCGAGGACCTCAACTCCACCAACGGCACCTTCGTGAACGATCGCCCAGTTCACGGTCGCGTGGACCTGTCGCGTGGAGATCGCGTCCGCCTCGGCAGCGTGCTGCTCCAGGTGGTGCGGTGACGCGCTGGCGCTACGCCGTTGGCACCGATCAGGGTCTGGTGCGCGCCACCAACGAGGACGCCCTGCACGCCGACGCGACCATCGCGGTGGTGGCCGACGGCATGGGGGGGCACGCGGCCGGTGAGATCGCCTCGGCACTGGCCGTGGCGACGCTGGTACCCGCGTTCCACGAGGACGAGACGATCGACGGACTGGTGCGCGCCGTGCAGGCGGCCAACGCGGCCGTGCACGCTGACGGCTCCGCTGATCCCGACCATGCCGGGATGGGGACCACGGCGATCATCCTGGCGCTGACCGCGGAGGACTCGGGCCGCGTGGTCCCCACTATCTGCAACGTCGGGGACTCCCGGGCCTACCAACTCCGAGACGGCGCGTTGCGCCTGCTCAGTCGCGACCACAGCGTGGTCGAGGAGTGGGTTCGCATGGGTCGGCTGACGGCCGAAGAGGCGGCCGTGCACCCGCGCCGCCACCAGCTGACTCGCGTCTTGGGGGTGGGACCCGTCGTCGAAGTCGACGTGGACTCGGTCGCGGTCCAACCCGGTGACCGGGTGCTGCTGTGCAGTGACGGGCTGACCAACGAGCTCGACGCGAATCGCCTGGCCAGCCTGGCCAGCCCCCCCATGCCCTTGGAGGATGCGGCGGAGTCACTGGTCAGCGCGGCCCGGGAGGCCGGGGGGCACGACAACATCTCGGTCGTCCTCCTGGAGTTCGACGAGGTCGAGGAGGCCGCCCAGCCCGTACACCGCACGGTCGCGACGGCCCCGGTGGCGACGCCGGGACCCCACGCCCGCGCGCGTCGCCGGCCACGGCGCATCACCTGGCGCGTCGTGGCCGCGGTCGTGCTCTTCGCGGCCGTGATCGCGGGAGCCCTCGGCGTTCTGCGGTGGTACGCGTACTCGAGCTACTACCTGGCGGGCGACCAGGGCTTCATCACCGTGTACCACGGCCAGCCCTCCGGGGTCCTGTGGTTCCCTCCGCGACGGATCCTGTCGACGACGTATCCGGTCGCGCACCTGCGGCCCGTTGACCGGCGCGCCCTGGCCACCACGATCCCGGAGCCCTCGCTCGAGGCCGCGCTGAACTACGCGACCTACCTGAACCGCGCCTGGCACCTGTCCCGCCAGTCCCTCGCCGCATCCAGCACGACCACGACCACCACGACCACCCCCACCACGACTACGGTGGCGCCCACGACGACGACGACCGCACGGCGCGGAGCGGGGGGCTGAGCCGTGGCCCGCCGACTCCAGGTCCTAGCCATCGGCCTGCTGGTCCTGTTCGCCATCCTGGCCGCCCAGGCGGTCAACGTCCAGTACGTGCGGGCCCCGGGGCTCGACGCCTCGTCGCTGAACCCGCGCAACACCGAGGCCGGTCTGCAGTACCCGCGCGGCGAGATCGTGGCCGCCGACGGCTCGATCCTGGCCGAGTCGGTTCCCGCGACGACGGGCTACTACCGGTGGCGCCGGGTCTACCCCGACGGTGCCCTCACCTCCGGGCTGGTCGGCTTCGCCTCGCCGTCCTACGGCACGTGGGCCCTGGAGGCCGAGTACGACCAGTACCTGATCGCCCACGCCCAGCCCGCCCAGAGCCTGGCCCAGGTGCTGGCCCCGACCAAGGCGGCCGACTCGGTGACGATCACGCTGGAGCCCCAGCTGCAGCGGGTGGCCGCGCGGGCGCTGGCGGGCCGCAACGGGGCCGCGGTCGTGCTCGACCCGCGCACCGGCGCCGTCTTGGCCATGTACTCCAACCCGACCTACAACCCGAGCCCCTTGACCTCGTCGTCCTTCGTCGTCGCCGAGCGCGCCTGGAAGAAGGACGTGACCAACAACGCGGCCGGGTTCCCGCCGCTCGGACTGGTGGCGACCCAGCAGACCTTTCCGCCGGGGTCGACCTTCAAGATCGTGACCACGTCGGCGGTCCTGGTCCACAAGCCCAGCCTGCTCAACGTCAGCTTCCCCGTGGTGGCGACCATCCATCTGCCCGACTCGAACAAGACGCTGTCCAACTACGCCTTCATCCCGTGCGGGGGCACCATTGCCCAGATGCTGCCCCCGTCGTGCGACCAGGGCTACGCCCGGCTCGGCCTGGACCTCGGTGGTGCCGCCCTGACCTCGACGGCGGAGTCCTACGGGTTCAACAGCGTCCCGCCCCTGGACCTTCCCGGCGTCCAGGCCAGCTCGTTCCCCTCGGCGGCGTCGTTCACCTACAACGTGCCGGGTCTGGCCTACTCGGCCATCGGCCAGCAGAACGTCCGGGCCACCGCCTTGCAGATGGCGCTCGTCGCGGCGGCCGTGGCCAACCACGGCCAGATGATGGCGCCGCACCTGCTCTCCTACGTCAGCGCGCCCGACGGGTCTACCGTCAAGCGCTACCAGGACTGGGTATGGCGCCATCCGCTGACGGCCACGCAGGCGGCAGTGATCATCCCGCTGATGCAGGATGTCGCCAAGTACGGGACGGCGGCCGGGATCTTCCCGTCCTGGGCCGATGTGGGCGCCAAGACGGGGACGTCCCAGGTGGGCAACGCCGTGCAGAACACCGACGACTGGATGATTGCGTTCGCCCCGGCCAGCGACCCGACGGTGGCCGTGGCGGTGACGCTGCCTTACCAGGTGACCTCGGCGACCGGGGCGTCGATCGCCGGACCGGTCGTCAAGTGCCTTATCGAGGGCGCGCTGTCCCTCCAGAGTGGCCGACCCGCCTCCGGAACCGCGACGACGTGTCCCTCGTGACGGGTCGCTGCCGCAGTGCCACGGCGTAGGCTAGGGCCGATATGGAGGCGGTGACCGAGCAGCGCGTGTACTCCAACCGCTATCAGGTGACGCACCTGATCGCCCGGGGCGGGATGGCGCTCGTCTATCGCGCCCAGGACCTCCTGCTCAACCGGGCCGTGGCCCTGAAGATCCTCTACCCCGAGCTCTCGGTGGACGCCTCCTTCGTGGAGCGCTTCCGCCGTGAGGCCCAGGCCGCCGCCAACCTGTCGCACCCCAACATCGTCCCGGTCTTCGACTGGGGTCAAGACGCAGACACCTACTTCATCGTCATGGAGCTCGTCGAGGGAACCTCGCTGGCCGAGATGCTGCGGCGCACGCACCAACTGTCCCCGTCGCGCGCCGCCCAGATCACCGCGCAGGTCGCCGCCGCCCTGGGTTACGCCCACCGGGCTGGCGTGGTCCACCGGGACGTCAAGCCGGGCAACGTCCTCATCACGCCCGACGGTCAGGTCAAGGTGACGGACTTCGGCATCGCCCAGGCCGTGTCCAGCGAGGACCACCTGGCCGAGGCCGGCTCGGTGATGGGCACCGCGACGTACTTCTCGCCCGAGCAGGCCGAAGGAGCCGCGGTCGACGGCCGCAGCGACGTCTACTCCCTCGGCGTCGTGCTCTACGAGCTCCTGGTGGGTCGCCCGCCCTTCGTTGGCGACACGCCGGTCGCCGTCTCGAGCCAGCACGTCCACTCCCCGGTGCCGCCACCCTCGGAGTTCTCGACTACCGTGCCCAGTGACCTGGAGGCCATCGTCATGGTCGCTCTGGCCAAGTCGCCGGCCGAGCGCTACCAGAGCGCCGACGAGCTGCGTGCCGACCTGGTGCGCTTCACCGACGGCCAGCCGGTGCACGCGGCCGCGCGGGACGGCGCGTACTTCGGCCCCGACGTCACGCGCTCGGTGAGCACGGTGGCACCGGCCGAGCGCACCCAGGCCGTGCCCGTGACGCCGTCGGGTCGGCCCCGCCGCCAGCGCGAGGCGCGCAGCGGTGTGGCCGGTCTGGTGATCACCATCATCGTCCTGATCCTGCTGGCCGCGGGCGGGTTCGCCTACCTGCGCCTGAGTGCCGCCCCGACCACCTTCGGTGTGCCCAACGTGGTGGGCCAGGACGTCACTACGGCGTCGGCTACCCTCATCGCGGACAACCTGATCGTGGGGACGACCACGATGGTTCACGCCCCCCAGGCCAACGGCACGGTGATCTCGATAGTCCCCAAGGCCGGCAAGATGGTCAAGAAGGGCACCATCATCACGCTGACGGTGAGCGAGGGTCCGGCGCCCGTGGCGGTGACGGTGCCCGATGAGACGGGCAAGCAGCTCTCGGTGGCCCTTGGCGTCCTCCAGCAGCTCGGGCTCACCGTGAAGGTCACCCAGGTCCAGAGCGCTCCCACGGCCGGGGCCCCCAACACCGTGCTGACGCAGGTTCCCGTCGGGGGGACCACGTCGCACAAGGGCGCCACGGTGACCCTGACGGTCCTGGCGTCGGGCGCGACGTTCCCGCTGCCCAGCGTCCAAGGGCAGACGGCCGTCCAAGCCGCCTCGTCACTCGGCCAGTACGGACTGACCGTCAGCGGGACCACGGCCTCGGCATGCTCCAACTCCGTGGCCACCGGCGCGGTGCTGCGCACGGTGCCCGCGGCGGGCCAGATGGTGAGCGCGGGCTCCTCGATCGAGTTGGTGACGTCGTCGGGAGTCTGCCAGGTCGTCGTGCCCAACGTGATCGGCAAGACGGTTCCGGAGGCCTCGAGCACCCTGTCGAGCCAGGGGCTGGTGCTCGGGCAGATCAGCGACGCGCTGCCCACCGACTGCCTCACGCCGGGGACCTCGGGCGAGATCACCAGCCAGAACCCCGGCCCGGGGATCTCGGCGCCCTTCAACTCCACCGTCGACGTGACCGTCTGCCCGTAGACGCAGCCCCGTTCGCTAACATCGACGGCCATGGCCACTCACGGAGCCAAGCGGCGCACCAGCAAGACGATGGGCCGGTACCAATCGGCCGATCAGCGGGGTCGCTACACGCCCCCGCGTCCCGCGACGGCCAGCCACTCGGCCCACTGGTACGGCTGGATGCTGCTGGACCTGCTGATGTTCGGGCTGCTGGTCATCGTCCTGAACTACCTGCAGGTGCTGCCGGGATCGACCTCGCCGTGGTACCTGGTGGTCGGTCTGATCGCGCTGTTCGTGGCCTTCTACTTGGCCACGCGCTACCGCTGACTAGCCCAGCCGCTCGATGATGGTGGCGTTGGCCAGCCCGCCGCCCTCGCACATGGTCTGGAGGCCGTAGCGGCCGCCGGTGCGCTCGAGCTCGTTGAGCAGCGTCGCCATCAGCTTGGTGCCCGAGGCGCCCAGGGGGTGTCCGAGCGCGATGGCTCCGCCGTTGACGTTGACCCGGTCGAGGTCCGCGTGCAGCTCGCGCTGCCAGGCCAGGACGACGGGTGCGAAGGCCTCGTTGATCTCGACCAGGTCGATGTCGTCGATGGAGAGCCCCGCGCGGGCCAACACCTTGGTGGTGGCCGGGATGGGGCCCGTGAGCATGCTGACCGGATCGACCCCCGCCAGGGCGAAGGCGTGGAACCGGGCGCGCGGCCGCAGGCCGAGGGACGCGGCACGCTCCTCACTCATCACCAGGGCCGCGGAGGCGCCGTCGGTGATCTGGGAGGAGTTGCCCGCGGTGATGCGCCCACCTTCCACGAATGCGGGTCGCAGCGCCGCCAGGGCCTCGAGCGAGGTGTCGGGGCGGATGCCCTCGTCGACGCGCAAGATCGTCTCGGTGTCGTGTCCTTCCCCATCGCGGACCGCGATGGGGAGGATCTCGTGGTCGAAGCGGCCCTCGGCGGTCGCGCGCGCCGCGCGCCGGTGGCTCTCGAGGCTGAAGGAGTCGAGGTCCTCGCGACTGAGGTCCCACTGCTCGGCGATCATCTCGGCTCCCAGACCCTGGTTGCGCAGACCGCCCACCGGCTCGTAGCGCGCGTTCACGCGAGGCCCGAAGGGGTGCCCCGCGTCGCGACCGATCGACGAGCCCATGGGGACGCGGGTCATCACCTCGACCCCGGCGGCGACCACCACGTCGTAGGCGCCGGCGATCACGCCCTGGGCCGCGAAGTGCAGCGCCTGCTGGCTGGAGCCGCACTGGCGGTCCACCGTGGTGGCCGGCACCGACTCGGGCCAGCCCGCCGCCAGCACCGCGTTGCGTCCGACGTTGAAGGCCTGCTCGCCGGTCTGGGAGACGCAGCCCATGATGACGTCGTCGACCAGGCTGGGGTCGAGGTCGTTACGGGCGGCGAGGGCGCTAAGCACCTCGGAGGCCAGGTCAACCGCGTGCCAGTTGCGCAGACTGCCGTTGCGCCGGCCCCCCGGCGTGCGCACCACATCGACGATGACGGCACCCATAGTCCTCCCTCTCCCGGTGGATGTCCGTGAGCCTACCCGGCGGTAAAGTCAGGCGATGGCTGGGCGTGACATGGACCGCTGGCTGGGCGACGGAGGCATGGCCCTGGTGGGAGCACTGGGGGCGAGCCTGCAGCGCTACGGCGTCGACGGCGAGGACCTGGGCTGGGTCGAGGGAGCGTTCTCGCCCACGGCCCTGGCCTGCAACCCCCACGGGCTGGTGCAGGCCGGCGTGCACGCCACGGTGCTGGACGCGGCCATGAACTTCGCCATCAATGCGGCTCTCCCCGCTGGCGAGCGAGCCGAAGCCACCTTGGAGATCGGGACCGAGCTGGTGCGCGCGGCCCACCAGGGTGCCACCTACGTGCTGCGCGGCGACGTCGTGCGCCTGACCCGTCGCATCGCCTTCGCCGAGGCCCAGGTCGTCGACGGCGAGGGCCGACCCATCAGTCGGGCCACGGCGACGTTCCTCGTGCGCCGGGCGCCGGGCGGGTCAGTCGAGGTGGCTGGCCGGGATCTGGCCTAGACGTCCGACCTGGTAGTCGTCGAAGGCCTGGACGAGTTCGGCGCGCGTGTTCATCACGAAGGGTCCGTAGGCGGCGACCGGCTCGCCGAGGGGCTGGCCCCCGAGGACCAGCACCTCGAAGGCCTCGGTGCGCGAGTCCTGGTGCTCGTCGGCCGCCATCACCAGGACGTCGCCGTCGCGGTGGACGGCCAGCTGGCTCGCCCGCAGGGGCCGGCGCTCGTCACCCACTGTGCCCGAGCCGGCCAGGGCGTAGGTCAGGGCGTTGAAGCTGGCGTCCCAGGGCAGCACCAGGTGGGCGCCGGGCAGCAGCGTGATGTGCGCCAGGGCGATCGGGGTATGGGTCACGCCGGGCCCGGCGAAGCCGCCCACCGTCCCGGCCACCACCCGCACGATCGCGTCGCCGTCCGGAGAGGTCACCAGGGGCACGGCGTGCGCCGCGATGTCCTGGTAGCGCGGAGCCGTCATCTTCTGGCTGGCGGGCAGGTTGACCCAGAGCTGGATGCCGTGGAACCGACCGCCGGAGGCGACCAGTGACTCGGGCGGCCGCTCGATGTGCAAGATGCCCGCGCCCGCCGTCATCCACTGCGTGGCGCCGTTCTCGATGACGCCGCCGCCCCCGATCGAGTCCTGGTGCACGAAGATGCCGTCGATCATGTAGGTCACCGTCTCGAAGCCCCGGTGGGGGTGCCACGGGGTCCCCTTGGGCTCACCGGGCGCGTAGTCGACCTCGCCCATCTGGTCCAGGTGCACGAAGGGATCCAGCTCACCCAGGCTCACGCCAGCGAAGGCCCGATAGACCGGGAACCCCTCGCCCTCGAGGCCCGCCGGGGCGGTGGTGAGCGTGGTGACGCGCCGCGCGCGCTGTGTTGGCCCCGCCGCGGCCAAGCGCGGCAGCGTCAGCGGGTCAGCGGTCACGGCGGGCATGTCGCCACGCTACCGGTGGCGACTCTCGACCCGTGCTCGTGAGCACGCCGACGACAATCAGGGCGCAGATGGCGAGCGCCGTGGTCCCCGCCCCTACCCCTAGCCCGCCCATCACGCGCGGGAAGCCCAGCCAGTCGGCGACCGAGGCTCCGAGCGGTCGCGTCGGGACGTTCGCGCTCCAAAAGGAGAGGACTCGGTGGCGTGCCGGGGGGGGGCGAGAGGGTGTCCAGCGTGGCGAACCCGACGAGGAAGATCGCCGCGGCGCTGCGGTATCCCCGGAGGAGCCAAGGCGGTCCGGTCGCCGGCCGCCGCGCCCCGGGCCAAGATCCCCACGACGGCGCCCCCGGAGAACAGCTCGCGCCGTGGTGACGTTGGTGTGGGTCGAGAGTGTCCCCTCGACCCGGTGCCCAACGACGAACCCGGTGGCCACGGCCAGTGCGAACGCCATGGTCGACAGCGCGTAAGGGACGCCGAGCGCCCCGGGGACGACGTCGGCGCCCATGGTGCCGAACACCCCGACCATGACCACCGCGAACCAGTACGTCCCCCCGAGGTGACGCGGGCTGTGACGTGGAGCCCGAGGGCCAGCGCGAACACGACCGCCCCGGCCAGGACCACCAGCTCGGGTTGGAGTGGTGGACGAAGGAGTCCGAGGTCGCCCCACCCATCGCCGTCCTAGCGGCTTTCGGTACCAGAAGTCGACCGTGACCGGGGAACCTTGGGGCGCCGGAAGCGGCGCGCGAGTCGGAGCGCCATCTCTAGCGGGGGGGACCGGCGAGGAAGGGATGCGGGTCGACGGTGATGAACAATGCCTCCGCCTCGGCGACGAGCGCGCCGGCGGCCGCGACGCGCGCCTGGACCGTGATCTTGCGGTCGTGGCGGTCAGCGAGCCACGCGCGCGTGGTGAGGGGCTGACCCAGCGGGGCGGGCCCCGCGAAGGTCACGTGGAGCCAGGCGGTGAGCGCGAAGATGCCCTGGTGGGCGAGAACCGTTCCCATGGTTTCGTCGATCACCGCGGCCAGGATCCCCCCGTGGGCCCGTCCCGGTGCACCGGCGAACGCCGGCCCCACGACGGCCTCCATGACCACAGTGTTGCCCTCGAGCCAGAAGCGCGCCCCCAGGCCCAACGGGTTGGCCTCACCGGCCACGACGGCGTCGCTCGCCAAGTGGGCGAAGAGCGCCACGGCCTCGGGGTGGCTCCCGGGGGACGGCGAGGCACTGGGACGGGTGTCGGTCCGGTGGCGCCGCGGAGGGCTGGCGGCGACGCGCGCGGCCAGACCCTCGAGCTCGTCGGCGAGCCGCTCGAGGTCGTCGGGGGCGACCTCGTGGGCCACGACGTCGTGTCCCAGCCGGCGGATCGCGGCGGCCACGCGGGCTCGCGACGACACGGCCATCCTCAGCGCACGTGCTGGTCGGCGACGGCCAGGGCCCGATCGAGGCGTGCCAGGCCGTCGCGGGCCTGATCGGCGCTGATAACGCAGGGCGGCACGACGTGGAGGCGATTGAAGTTCGCGAAGATCAAGAGGCCCTCGTCCCGGCAGGCCGTGATGACGGCGTCCATCGCCGGCGATGACGAGCCGTAGGGCGCGAGGGGCTCACGAGTCTCCTGGTTGGCGACGAGGTCGAGCGCGAAGAAGACCCCGAGGCCCCGGACCTCGCCGATGCTGGGGTGCGCGCCGGCCAGGGCCCGCAGCCCGGGAGCCAGGACCTCGTCGCCGATGCGCCGGGCGTGCTCGACGATCCCGTCGCGCTCCATGACTTCGATGGTGGCCACCGCGGCCGCGCAGGCCAGGGGGTGGCCCGAGTACGTGAGCCCTCCGGGGTAGGCCCGGTCATCGAAGGCGTGGGCGATGGTTTGGTTCACCACGACGCCGCCCAGAGGGACGTAGCCCGAGTTCACGCCCTTGGCGAAGGTCACGAGGTCCGGGGTCACGTCGAAGTGCTGGTAGGCAAACCAGGAGCCCGTGCGCCCGAAGCCGGCCATCACCTCGTCGGCGATGTAGACGATGCCGTAGCGGTCGCACAGCTCCCGCACGCCCGCCAGATACCCGGGCGGGGGGACCAGGATGCCCGCGGTGCCGGGAATGGTCTCCAAGATGATGGCCGCAATGGTCTGGGGCCCTTCGAAGACGATGACGTCCTCGAGGTGAGCCAGGGCGCGGGCGGACTCCTCCTCGGGCGTCGTGGCGTGGAACACGGAGCGGTACAGGTGGGGCCCAAAGACGTGCACCACCCCAGAGGTCCCCTGATCGCTGGGCCAGCGCCGCGGGTCTCCGGTGAGGTTGATCGACGTGGCCGTGGCGCCGTGGTAGCTGCGGTAGGCGGCCAGCACCTTGGGGCGACCGGTCACCAGGCGGGCCATGCGCACGGCGTGCTCGTTGGCCTCAGTCCCGCCGTTGGTGAAGAAGACCTTGGCCGCGCCTTCGAACGAGTGGTCCAAGATCAGCTCGGCGGCCCGGTAGCGCGATGCGTAGCCGTGCTGGGGCGCGATGGTGCACAAGAGGGCGGCCTGGGACGCGATGGCGGCCACGACGTCGGGATGCTGGTGCCCGAGGTTCGTGTTGACCAGCTGGGATGAGAAGTCGAGGAGGGTCCGGCCGTCCTCGGTGAACACTTCGCACCCCGCGGCCCCGCGCACCATCAGGGGGTGGATGGAGGCCTGGGCGGACCAGGAGTGAAAGACCGAGGCCCGCTCGCGCTCCTGGCTGGTCATGGTCGATCGATCCGGGCTCATGGGGGCCTCCCTTCCTCAGAGACGCTAACCGAACGAGTCTCGCCCAGACGGGCCGTCCGGGGCGGTCCCGCGGCCCGTCGCGACGGCGTGGGCCGACCACCCTAGGCTCGACGCGTCGCGGGTGAGGAGGCTCGGACATGCGGGTACGCTCCACGATCCTGATCGCGGTCGGGGTCGTCGCCACGGCGACCCTGGGACTGCCGGGGGCCGCACGGGCGGCACCCGCAGGGACGCCGCGTCCGCTCTCGCTGTCCTTTCCCAGCCCCCGTGTCGGCTACGTCCTGTCGCTCGCCGACTGCGCGGGCGACACCTGCGTCTCGCTGGCGCGCACTCGTGACGCCGGGGCGCGCTGGGCCAGAGTGCCGGTACCCGGCCCCGTGGCGCGCGGTGTCGCGCAGGCGGCGTGGGGCACCTACGGCGGCGCCAACGGGTACGCCACGCTGAGCGTGCACTTCGCCGACGCCCGCGACGGCTGGATCTACGGCGCGGTCCCCGCCCTCACCACGACGGGCTTCGTGAACGGGCTGTGGGCCACGCACTCGGGGGGAGCCAGCTGGATCCCCGTCCCCCTGGGTCCCCTGCGCATCGATCTGGGCGTCGTGACCATGGCGACGCACGGGGCCTGGACCTACCTGTACGGTGCGTCCTCGTCGTCCCAGGCGTCGATCCTGGCTACCGCGTCCTCCCAGGACCGCTGGTCCAGCAGGTCCCGAGTGAGGCTCTGGATGCCCGCGGGAGGGACGCAGCTGCAGGGGGCCTTCACGTTCGCGGGTCGCCGGGGGTGGTTCACGGGGGGCAACGACCGGGGCATGTGGTTCGCCCGCCTCGGCGCGCACGGGTTCTGGGTGCCCTGGCCGGTGGCGTCGCTCGCCTTGCGCAGCGCGAGTCTGCGCCCGGTGGCTGCGGTGTCACCCGACTCTCTCGTGGTGGTCGCGGCGAGCGCGGGATTCGACTACCCGCCCACGTCCGCCGTGCCGCCGGGGTGGAACGACGGATCGACCTGGCTCTTCACCTCCCCCGACGGCGGCCGGACCTTCGTGGCGCGCCACGAGCTGTCCGCCTCGTACCGCCAGGTGTTTCCCGTCGTCCCGGGGCTTCCGGCGACGCCCGCGGCGGGGGTACTCCTCGTGGAGCGCGAGACCGCGGGCGGCGCATCCCAGGTGGTGCGTAGCATCAATGGGGGCGCGACCTGGCGCATCGTGGTGCGCCACGAGCTGCGCCAGGTGGAGCTGGGGCCTAGGGGCCCGGGATTCGCGATCGCCTTGATCGGTCCACCGACGTCGGTGGCTGCGGTGCTCCTGCGCACGGTTGACGCCGGGGCGCACTGGACCCCCGTCGCCCTGGGCGGGTAGGTTGGGGCCGCGCGGGCCCCGGGGACGCTGCTCTTCGGGCCGGCGCTTCGGCACCTCCCCACAGGAGGTCCGGCCGGCGTCGCGCGAGTCCGCCGACGCGGGCAGATGCACCACAGCGCAGTCGCACCCGAGAGGGCATCAGCGCCGGCGGCCCCGGTCTCCGGGGAGATCAGGTGAGGCGCAGTCGTAGGGCCGACGCCTCGAGGACCGAGCCGTCCTTGGCGGAGCGGGAGAAGACGACGAGGTTGCCGTAGGTCCCGGTGGGCGTGACGTAGGTGAGGCTCGCCGAGAACGGTCCCATTACTCCCATCGATCCGCCCCGCACCGTGGCCGTGGCGATCGCGTGCGCGGATCCATCGCGGTAGAGGGCCAGATCGATCACACCCTCAAAGGACGTGCTCTGGCCGCGAACGGCCATCGGCGACGAGGTGCCAGACAGCGCCGCCGGCTCGGAGATCTCGAGGTCGGTGCCCAGCGCGCCGAGGACCCACCAGGTGTTGTCGGCAGTGAGCTGGCGAACCAGGACGGTCGTCACGGGGCCGCGCGCTGTGCTCTGGAGGAGGACCTCGCCGGAGCGCGTGTCACCTCGCTCGAAGCGATGGGCGACGGGCCGGGTCATCGTGAGGACGTGCGTGGCGAAGGCCAGGGCCGCCGAGCGCGGGCTGGTGTAGCGCGTGGCGCTGGTGGAACTCGGCCACAGTGCCATCCACGTGGCGTCGACGGCGGTGGTCGAGGGGGCCGAGGTGGGTGCGCGCGAGCTGCGACGGGCGGCGTTTGCGCCGAGGAGGGCCACACCGATCAGGGCGATCACCACTACCACCAGGAGGGACCGACGGAGGGCCGTCATGAGCCCGGTATACACCCGCACACCGGGGGACTCCCAGTGGGGCTGGACTCTGTGCCGTCAGGGGCGACGGACGCGAGAGTCGACGATGCTGCCCACGGGGGCTTCGCGGGCAATGCCGTGCTTGAAGCCACCGATGACGTCCTCCAGCATTCGGCGTGTCGGGGCCTGGCTGGCCGATAGGCAGCGCGGAACGGTCGGTTCGATCGATCTGGCTGTGTGACCGGTGTCCGTAGTCCTGCGGGAGTCGTCTGTCCCGGAGGCTGGGTGACGGGGCGCACACTGGTGTGCCGGTGGGCCCACCCCCGGTTCGTCACGAGCGCGCCAGCGGGGAGCCGAGGTACCGGCCCCCTGCTGGCCTCGGTGAGTGATGTCACGCCATCCACGCGAAGCCCGGCTCGAGCGAGTGATCACTCCAGGTGGAGCGGGCGCGCTTGATGTGCGCACCGTGGCTGACGACGGGCCCGCAGCGCACCGCACGGAGCCTGCGGGCTCCGGGGCTCTGGACGAGGAGAGTCACTGGACATCTCAACAGCAACGGCTCGATGGCGGACGAGATGTTCCTGTGGTCGCACCACCTCGAGTGTTCCCGACGACCCGGCGAGCAATCTGACAGTGGCCGAGCGCGCAGAGAACCGCGTGGGCCCGTCACGAGACGGGTCGGTACCATCGTTCGTTCGTTCGTTCGGCCGGTGAGATGCACTCCAGCACGTGACACGTGGCGGCACCTCTCCAGCCATCGTCGTCATCGCTGCGATACGTCAGCCGCGTCAGCAACCTGCCGGGGTGCCGTTACGAGGCCACCGAGGCGGGGTATATCGTCGCGCACGTCCCGTCGGTGCGGGGCGGGTAGATCGGCACGTGGTACCACGTGAGCGTCCAGCGTGTGGTGTACGCGGGCTGGCCCGGTGCACCGCTCACCATCGTGGTGCCGCTCACCGGAAGGTGCGTCGCCCGGTCGATCACGTCGGTCTCGGTGGCGACGTGACCCTTGCCGTAGGGGAAGGTCGAGACCACGACCTCGTTGGCCCCGACTCGCTTCATCGTCCGAAAGTCACCGTAAAGGCCGTAGCCCGAGGGGCCACCGACCTTGGTCGCCCCGGCAACGGGGCCGTGGACCGAACCGGCGCAGGGCTGCCAGATCGGCTGGCTCTTCGTCGGTGTCGTGGACGCCTCGGCGTTGCCGTACA
>JAKAUQ010000018.1 GCA_021827705.1 Actinomycetes bacterium | reverse complement strand
CCGGCGCGACCTTTTGACCGCGACCGGCGGCCACCTCGGCCTAACGACGGCGAGCGTCGGCCACCCCGTCCCTACGACGGCGAGCGTCGGCCACCCCGTCCCTACGACGGCGAGCGTCGCCCGGCGCGACCTTTTGACCGCGACCGGCGGCCATCTCGACCTAACGACGGCGAGCGTCGCCCGGCGCGACCTTTTGACCGCGACCGGCGGCCACCCCGTCCCTACGACGGCGAGCGTCGCCCGGCACGTCCCTACGACGGCGAGCGTCGCCCGGCGCGACCTTTTGACCGCGACCGGCGGCCACCTCGGCCTAACGACGGCGAGCGTCGGCCACCCCGTCCCTACGACGGCGAGCGTCGCCCGGGCTGGGGTGGGGTTGCGCGAACTGGGGCAGAACGGATCAAGAGCGAGGGCCGCCCTCTGGAAACGCGGGCCAGCAAGCGCGCGCCGGAGCCCGCGGATGTGTGGGTTGAGGAGGTCGCGTCTCCGATCACCCGTCGCGAGGATGCCACGGCCCGGGCAGTCGCCGAGCTTCCCGGTGAGATTGCCAGTCAGGTCCGACGAGCGGTGATGGGTTCGGAGCGGCAGCGCGAGCGAGCCGTCGAGAACTTGGCCAAGGCGCAAGTCGCCTACGAGCGCCACCGCTACGAAGAGTCCTTGCGCCTGGCTGAGCGTACCTGCGAGGTCGCACCCGATGTTGCTGGAGTGCGCGAGCTGGCCGGACTGGCGGCCTACCGCGCTCAGGAGTGGAACCGTGCGAAGGCGCACTTGCGGCGCGTTATTGAGATCTCTACGGATCCTCAGTACCTGCCGTTGATCATGGACTGTGACCGGGCTCACCACCGCTACCGCGCAGTGCAGGCGACCTACGACGAGCTCATCGAGTTATCGCCCACGGCCGATGTGCTCACCGAGGCCCGGATCGTGCTCGCGGGGTCGCTCGGGGATCAGGGAAAGTACCGCGAGGCTGTGGAGATCCTGAGTGCCGCGGGCGCTACCCGGCGCCTGCGCAACCCCGGATTCCGGCACCTGCGGATGTGGTACGCGATGGCCGACATGCTCGATCGCGCCGGGGATACCAGCGCGGCACGGGACTACTTCTCCCGGGTGGTCGAGGCTGAGCCCGATGCCTACGACGCCCGGGCCCGCCTGGCCGAGCTTGGAGTATCGACCAGCCCCCGACCCCGCGCCCCGCGTACGCGGCCGGCATCCCACAAGAAGGACTGAGCGGCTCATCGAGCGCTCGATGGGGCTGGGTGTAAGTAAGGTTGCGGCATGGACATCGTCTCGCTACTTGGCGATGAGGCCGACTCCCTCCTCAGCCACCATGCCACCGCATTTCCGAAAGAATGGTTGAACCTGCCGGGTCCTGACTTCGTGGATCGGGTGCTCGTGGCTGGTGACCGGACGCCGACCACGCTGCGCAACCTGGCCTCGGTCTACCAGCACGGTCGCCTGGCCGGGACTGGCTACCTGTCGATCCTGCCGGTGGACCAGGGAATCGAACACTCGGCGGCAGCCAGCTTCGCCCCGAATCCGGAGTACTTCGATCCAGCGCGCCTGTGTGACCTGGCGATCGCCGCGGACTGCAACGCGATCGCTACGACGCTCGGGGCCCTCGGCATCGTGGCCCGACGCTACGTGCACCGAATTCCCTTCATCGTGAAGCTGAATCACAATGACCTACTGCACTATCCGACGACCTACGACCAGATCCCGTTCGCCTCGGTCCGCCAGGCCGCCGACCTGGGTGCCGTTGGCGTGGGGGCAACGATCTACTTCGGATCGCCCGAGTCGGACCGCCAGGTGCGCGAGGTCTCCGCGGCCTTTGCCGAAGCGCATCGCTTGGGCCTGTTCACCGTGCTTTGGACCTACCTGCGCAATCCCGCGTTCAAGACTGCGGAGAAGGACTACCACGTCAGCGCCGACCTCACGGGGCAGGCCAACCACTTGGGCGTCACCCTTGAGGCCGACATCATCAAGCAGAAGCAGCCCGAGAACAATGGGGGATACCTGGCTCTCAAGTTCGGCAAGACGAGTTCGCGCGTCTACGAGGACCTGACGACTGATCACCCGATCGATTTGACGCGCTGGCAGGTCGCGAACTGCTACGCCGGTCGCGTCGGCCTGATCAACTCGGGTGGGGAGTCCAAGGGATCCAACGACATCGCGGCCGCCGTGCGGACCGCGGTCATCAACAAGCGGGCCGGTGGCCAGGGCCTGATCGTGGGGCGCAAGGCGTTCCAGCGCCCGATCGATGAGGGTGCGGTCCTGGTCCATGCGGTCCAGGACGTCTTCTTGGACGACGCGATCACCATTGCCTGATCGACCGGCTCGCGGGGCCCCGGTGTCCCGAAACTGGCTGACCTGGCCCAACGGGATCACCACGCTGCGCCTGGCGCTGATCCCCGTCTTCGTGTGGCTACTGTTCGGCACCGGACATCGCGCGGTTGCCGCCTGGCTGCTCGGGGCCCTCGGCGCCACGGACTGGGTCGATGGCTACGTGGCTCGACGCTTTGACCAGGTGAGCACGGTGGGCAAGGTGCTGGACCCGACCGCTGATCGGGTGCTGGTGATGACCGGGGTGATCAGCGTCGCGGTGGCTGGGGGCGTTCCGTGGTGGTTCGCGGGAGCGACCCTGGCCCGTGAGGTGCTGGTATCGGGCACGACGGTCGCCTTGGCCGCTCTGGGCGCGGCGCGCATTGACGTGCTGTGGTGGGGAAAGGTCTCGACGTTCGCCCTCATGACCACGTTCCCCGCCTTCCTCCTGACGAGTAACGCGCATCATCGCGCGCTGGCCACGTGGCAGACCTGGGGGCGAGGGGCGTGCTGGGTGGTGGGCGTGGCGGGACTGGCCCTCTCGTGGGTCGTGGCCGCAGGGTACGTGCGGCCCGCGCGGGTCGCTCTGATCCAGGGGCGCCGGGGACGCGGGTGAGGGTAGATTACGAGCCATGAAGACGCCGGACGAATTGCGGTACTCCAACGACCACGAGTGGGCTCGCTTGGAGGGTGGTGTTGTTCGGGTGGGGATCACGGACTACGCGCAGGATGCTCTGGGCGACGTGGTGTACATCGACTTGCCGGCAGTGGGCGCGGCGGTCTCGCAGCAGGATGTTCTGGGCGAGGTCGAGTCGACGAAGTCAGTCTCGGAGATCTACGCGCCGGTTTCGGGGGAGGTGAGTGCGGTCAACACCGACCTGCGCTCGAGTCCCGAGGTGCTGAACTCCGACCCGTACGGGCAGGGGTGGATCTGTGAGATCACGGTGTCGGCTCTGGAGGAGTACGAGGCGCTGCTGGATGCGGCGGCCTACCGTGACCTGACGTCGCACTAGCAGCGAACGACGACTGGGGAGAGCGTGAACTGTCGACGTTGCGGCGAGATCCTGAACGCGAACGCGAACTTCTGCTGGTCCTGCGGCGCGTCCCAGCACGTGTCGACCTCACCCGAGACGGTCGCGCTTCCCGTCATCAGCTCTGACGTGCCGGGCGCGGGCGCGAGCCCGGGTCCGATGGGCGAGCACGGCGACCTGCTGGTGGTCGCCTCGGGGCCGGCCAGCGGAACGCGGCTGACCTTGGAGAAGGAGACGACCAGCGTGGGCCGCCATGAGCAGAGCGACCTGCTGCTCGACGACGTGTCGGTCTCGCGCCACCACGCCGTGATTACGCGAACGGCTAGCGGCCGCATGACGCTGCGCGATCTGAACTCGCTGAACGGCACCTACGTCAATGGTGTCCGGGTCGACGAGACGACCCTGCACTCGGCCGACGAGGTGCAGATTGGGAAGTTCAAGCTCGTCTTCTGGGAGGCGTCGCGATGAGTGCGGGGATGCGCATTGGCGAGGTGCACGCCATACTGCGCCGGGAGTTCCCGGAGCTGGAGCTCTCGACGATCCGGTACTACGAAGACAAGGACCTGGTCCGCCCGGCGCGCTCCAAGAAGGGCTACCGCCTGTTCAGCGACCGTGACCTCGCGTGCCTGCGCGAGGCCATCCGACTCGCCAAGCAGGAGTTCGTGCCGCTGCGGGTCGTCCGCCTGCGGCTGATCCAGCAGGGTCTCCTCGACGGTCCCGTCCTGTCGTCGGCACCCAAGCGGGCAGCACGCGAGGCGCCGGTTCACGCCGTGCGAGCCGCCGCGCCGCCCGCGGCCGCAGGGTCTTCTCCGAAGGCTGCGGCGCGCGTGGAGACCGAAGAGGGGGCCACGCACTCGCTGAGCGAGCTCGCCGAGGCGACGGCGCTCGACGCCGCCACGGTGCTCGAGCTGCTGGACCTCGGGATTCTCGAGCCCCGGGTAGCCGGGGGAGAGCACGTCTTTGGCGACAGCGAGGTGGAGATTGCGCGCGTCGCCGCGTCGTTGGTGTCCCTCGGCGCGCCGATCCGTCGCCTCGCTGGGCTGCGCCGCCTGGCCGAGCGCGAACTCGGAGTCATCGAGGAGCTCACCGCGGCGTGGCGAGAGCCCGGTCGCGACGTTGACGGCGACCTGGTGCGCGTCACGGTCGATCAGGTCGTCCTGCAGGCGGAACGCTTGCGCTCCTTGCTGTTTGCGCGCCTGACCAGCGCCGTTGGCGCGACCGCTGCCGGGACGCCGGGATCGTCAGACGTCTAATCTGGAGCCGTGATCGAGGTCGTGCTGCGAGCGGTTCGCGTCGATGTGGGGAGTTCCACGCCGCTGCTCTTGCTCGAGGAGGTCACCGGCGAGCGTGTCCTGCCCATCTTCATCGGGGCACCCGAGGCCACCGCTATCGCGTACGCGTTGCAGCACGTTCCCACGCCCCGACCCATGAGTCACGACCTCTTGGGCAACGTCATCGACGCCCTCGGGGCCACGGTCGAGTCTGTGGTCATCACCGAGCTGAAGGAGAACACGTTCTTTGGGGAGCTGCGCCTGCAGCGGGGGCAAGAGCACCTTCGGATCAGCTCGCGACCCTCGGACGCCGTCGCTCTGGCCTTGCGGGTTGGGGCGCCCATCCTGGTCGACGATGATTTGATGGCCAGCGAGGCGCGCGTGATGATCCTGGACGAGGAGGACGACGAGGACGAGCCCGACGAGGCCGAGCTGATCGAAGAGCTGCGTGCCTTTTTGGACTCGGTGCGCCCCGAAGACTTCAACGACGAGTGAAGCGCGCCCTGTACTCCCTGGCGCTCTTCTTCGCGCTGCTCGTCGTCGTAACGCTCGCGCGCCACGGGCTCGGAAGGTCGCCGTCAACCACCACCTCCACCACCAGCACCTCGACCAGCGTGGTCTCGACCACGACTGTGCCGACGTCGACCACAACGACGGCGCCCGCGAATCCGACGACCTGCCTGGGCAGCGACTTCCACGCGGCGGGTGGGTACTTCCAGGGGGCGACGGGCACGATCCAGTCGTGGGTCACGCTGACCAAGGCAACGAGCGGGACGTGCGTGCTGGAGGGCTGGCCCCGTCTGATGCTGGTGAGTCCGACGGGAGCTCTGGTGGTGTCCAACGTCATTGCCGAGCCGAGCCAGACCACTCCGTTCACGTTCACGGACGCGGCGGGTAACGCCGCGCCCGTGGTGATGCACGTCACGAGCGGAGCGTCAGTGCGTTTCGACTTCGCGTTCACTGACGTACCCGCCGCCAATGGGGCCAGTTGCCCCTCGGTCGGGGCGATCCGCGTCGGGACGACAGCAGGCCCAGGACTGACGACAGCGAGCACCTACACCTTCACGCCGTGCTCCGGCGGGCGCCTCCTGGTAAGTCCCTTCTTCCCCGTGGGTTCGTAGAAAATACCCGTTCGCCGCATCACGCTGGACTACCGTGCTCGGAAGCGCCACGAGCGCCAGTGCGCAACGACGCGCACGCGAGCAGGGGAGGGACATGAGCGAGGGTTTCACGCCCGAGTCACTCGGAGCCAAGGTTCCCGCGGTTCCGGGTGAGCACGAACGGCTGCATCGAGGGGTCCTCGGACTCCTCGACATCGCCGCTGCCACGATGGCCAACATTGGGCCGGCGATGTCGTTCTTCTTCGGGTTCGGCACCTTGGCCCTTACAGCGGGAGTGGCGTCGCCACTGACGATCGTGGCGGCGGGGGTGACGATCCTGTTCTTGGCCAACACCCTGTCGGAGTTCACCAAGGTGATGCCGTCAACGGGCGGATTCATCACCTTCGTGGGCAAGACCTTTGGCCCGCGCACGGGCGTGACGACCGCACTCCTCACGGGCACGGGCTACATCGCCGCCATGGCGTCGGTCGTCGCGATCGTGGGGGGCTTCTTCCAGATCCTGCTGCAGAACTACAACGTCAGCGGACTCGAGAGCGTTCCGTGGTTCGTGTGGACGTTGGTCTTCCTGGCCTTCGCGGCTTTCATGATGATCCGGGGAGTCTCGGTCTCGACCAAGATCGCCGGATTCTTCTTCGCCTTCGAGATGCTGGTCTTGGTGGTCGTCAGCATCGTGGCGCTGGTCAAGTACCACGCGCACATCAATGCCGCGCCCTTCAACCCGCACAACATCACCAACGGGTTCCGGGGCCTGGCGGCAGGATTCCCCCTCGCGGTGTACCTGTTCATCGGATGGGAGAACTCGGCGGCACTGGCCGAGGAGACCAACAACCCGCGGCGCAACGTTCCGCGAGCCGTGTTCACCTCGACGTTGATCATGCTCGTGAGTTACCTGCTGTTCGCCTACTCGACTGTGGTGGGATTCGCCGGCAACGTGACCAAGCTGAGCAATAACCTGATCCCGTTCATCACCGTTGCCAAGGGCGTGGTGGGCGCGGCGGCGTTCTTCGCGTTCCTGGCGGGCATGACGTCGACGCTCGGGGCTCTCATCGCCGGCACGAACTCCCAGGCGCGACTGGTGTTTAACGCGGGACGCGAGGGTCTGCTTCCCGGATTCATCGGGCAGGTGCACGCCAAGCGTCGCACACCGGTCAAGGCACTCATGGTCTTCTTGGGCGGCACGTTGCTGATCATCCTGGCGTGGGGCCTCGGGCACCTGCTGGGTGGCCACGGGGCGTCCGCCGGGATGAACGCGGTCAACTTCTTTGCCGAGTCCTCCACGTTCGGCACGATCCTGGTGCTGGTGGTCTACGGGCTGAGCAACCTGGCGCTGCCCTTCTACTACCGGCGTCACCACCCGGATCGCTTCAACGCGTTCCGTCACGGCGTCTTGCCCGGACTGGGTGTGCTGACCATCCTGGTGCCGCTGTACTACCTGGCCAAGCCGGGTCAGCTCCAGCCGTACAGCTGGTTCCCGTGGGCGGCTCTGGTCGTGATCTTCCTCGCGGTGATCTACGCCTTCTTCCTCGTGGCGCGCGACCCCGCGGTCGGCGATCGCGTCGGCTCTATCGTGGCCGACGAGTAGCCGGCCAGCGGCGCCGTGCGCGCAGTGTCAGTGCGCGGCCGGGTCCACCAGGACCCGGCCGCGCACGGCGCCGGCCCGCAGATCGTCGAGCGTGCCGGCCAGATCGGCCAGCCCGATCGTCCGCTCCACGAGGGCTGCGAGGTCGATGCGGGCCACGGTGGTCGCCAGCTCGCGCCACAGGCGCCCGCGCACCTCAGGGGGCGCCTCCACAACGTCGATGCCGAGGAGCGCGACGTTGCGGGTGATGAACGGGTAGACCGTCGTGGCCAGCTCCGCTCCAGCGACGAGCCCGCTCGCGGCGACGGCGGCGCCGTAGCGCAGCGAGCGCAGGATGTTGGCGAGCGTGGTGCCGCCCACGCAGTCGATCGCCCCGGCCCACTGGGGCGTTCCCAGGACGCGGTCGGGTCGGTCGGCCACGTCGTCACGGCCGATGACGCGAGAGGCGCCCCTGGTGCGCAGCCACTCGGCAGCCGACGCCGAGCCCGTGGAGGCGACGGCTTGATGGCCCCGGGCGGCCAGGAGGCTCACCGCGATCGATCCCACGCCGCCGCTAGCGCCGGTGACCAGGATCTCGCCGTCGAGGGTCCCACGATCCTCGAGGGCCAGGACGCTGGCCATCGCCGCCAGACCGGCGGTCCCCATGGCCATGGCGTCGTGGGAGGAGAGTCCCGCCGGCAGGGGGGAGATCCAGGCGCGCGGGGCCGAGACGTACTGGGCGAAGCCACCATCGCGGGCCACGCCCAGGACGCCGCCGTGGACCGCGACGGTCGTGCCGTCGGGCAGGTCCGGGTCGTCACTGGCCACCACGACGCCCGCGGCGTCGACACCGCCGATCAGACGCGACGCACGTCGCACCCGGCTGCCGGCCTCAGCCACCATCGCGTCCTTGTAGTTGACGCCGCTCCACTGCACGGCGACCAGGACCTCGCCGTCCCCGCGGTGGGGAGTGGGCACCTCGACGACTTCGCAGCGCAGCCCGTCGGTCTCGTCAATCTGGAATGCTCGCATCGACCCAGCCTACGAGCGTGCCTACGATGACGGCATGGGGACGCTGACCCTCGATGGGCATCCCACGTGGGTCTCCGTGGGTCGCACCCGTGGGCCTGACCTCGTGCTGCTGCACGGGGGGCTGAGTTCGTCGGGGGGACTGCTGCGTCGCATCGGGGGTCGCCTCCACGACCGGTACCGCGTGTCGGCCTTCGACCGGCGGGGCCACGGTCGCACCGCCGACACACCGGCCCCGTTCCACTACGACGACATGGCCAGCGAGACGATCGCGTTCCTGCGCCACCTGGGGCGCCCGGCCCACCTGGTGGGCCACAGTGACGGGGCCATCGTGGCCCTGCTGGTCGCGCTGCGCACGCCCGAGCTCGTGCGGCGCCTCGTCGTGGTGGGGGGCAATCTCTCCCCGGCGGGCCTCGAGGAGATGACGCCGTTCCCCCTGCACGGACCCGTGTTCGACCAGTGGGCCGAGCGCTTCGGGCGCCTGTCGCCGGATGGTCCAGGGCACGCGCGCGCCGTGGCGCGCAAGTCCCTGCGGCTCTTTGCCACCGAGCCATCCCTCGATGAGAGCGACATGCAGCGCGTGACGCACCCGACGCTGGTGATGGGAGGCGATGACGACTCCACCCGGCTCGAGCACCTGGTCACGCTGTACCGGGCACTGCCGCGGGGACAGCTGGCCATCGTGCCGGGAGCCTCGCACGTCGTGCTGTCGGAGCGCCCCGCGCTGTGCGCCCAGCTGATCGAGGGGTTTCTCCGGGGGCCCGCGGTCCCCCAGACACGCCAGCCTCTCCGGCGGGCGCTGCCGCCACCGGGACCTGGGGGCCAGTAGGCTCGGAACGTGAACGCGCGCTTCTTGGTTGCGCGCGCCCGCATCATGGACTTCTGGGGCGCGCTCTCTCCGTGGTCCCGGGACGCCTGGCTCTACGGTGCCTCCAGCGCCTTCGCCCTCGGGCTGGCGATCGTCACGACCCAGCCGGCTCAACGGGACTGGGGCTGGCTGGCGGCTGCCCCCTACGCGGTCGGGGCCCTGGTCGCTGTGGGCATGCGGCATTGGCGCCGACGGGGCGCCCTCGTCGCGCGCATTGCCCTCACGGCCCTGGTCGGCGTCGGGGTGCTAGCCATCCCGCTCGGGCTGGAGGCGCGGTGGCGCCACGTCGACCCGGGCCTGGCCTACGCGCAGCCCGAGGTCGGGGTGATCGAGCGCTCGGCGGCGCTGGTCACGAAGGGCCTGGATCCCTATCGGGCCTACGTCAATGACGGGCGCGTGGTCAACGCCGTCAAGGGGCTGCCGGCCTACGCCTCGTTCTTCCCCTACCTGCCGCTGATGAGCGTCTTTGGGCTGCCCTCGGCCGCGACGCACCAGTCGACGGGCCTGACCGACGCGCGGATCATCATGTCCCTGGCCACGCTGCTCGTGATGCTCGGCGCCCTGGCCCTGCTGCGCGCGCCGCCGGACCGGCGCCTGCGGGTCGCCCAGATGCTGGCGGTGCTGCCCACCGGGGCGCTGTTCTTGTCCACCGGTGGTGATGACATGCCGATCCTCGCCCTCTTGCTGCTCGGGGTGGTGGCGCTGGAGCGGCGCGCCTGGCGAACTGCCGGGGTGGCCCTGGGTGTGGCGGCGGCCATGAAGTTGACGGCGTGGCCCGTCGTCGCGGTGCTGGTGCTGGTCGTGGCGTCGCGCCGGCGGGGTGATCGCGGTTGGATGCGGGTGGCGTCGCTGGTGGCGGGGATCGTCGCGGTGACGGCGGCACCCTTCGCCGCACTGTCTCCGCGGGCCTTCCTGGCCAACGTCGTGGCCTTCCCGCTCGGGCTCTCGGGCGTGGCGTCACCGGCGGCCTCTCCTCTGCCGGGGCACTACCTCACCGATGCGGTTCCCGCACTCGGGCACGTGCTCATTCCCTTGACGCTGATCGCCGTGGTCCTGGGGGGGTGGCGACACGTTCGGCAGCACTGGCCCCTCAGCACGCCGCGGGCCCTGCGGGCGGTCGCGGTGCTCTTCATCGGCGTCATCCTGGCGGCGTCGGCGACCCGGATCGGCTACGTCATCTACCCGCTGAACCTGCTGGTGTGGGCGTGGTGCCTGAGTCCGGTACGCGAGCCGGCCGTCGAGGCGGTCGCCGCGATGTCGGAGGCCTAGATCGACGCCGAGTTCTGGTAGATGCGGAACTGCCACTTGGTCTGGGACCCGTGGTGCCCCAGGATCGCGATACCCACGACCCAGTAGAAGGTGTCGGATCCGGCCTTCTGAAACAGCATCTCGGGACCGGTGGGTGCCTGGGCCGAGGAGAAGAGTGCCCAGCCCGTGGTGCTCAGGCGAGCACGGTAGAAGCCGAGGATCTGGCTGCTGGGCGCTCGCGTGACCAGCGAGCGGTAGCAGTCGTAGTCACCGGCGCCGCCGTTGGCGTGGACGACGGGGCCCCCTGGCGCGGTGCGCACCGGGACGATCAAGGCGCTGGCGATGTTGGGCGGGGGAGTGCCCGGCTGCTGGCAGCCCGTGACCACGGCATTGGAGTGCGCCGCGGGGAGGCCTCCCACCACCACGGGCACCGTCGTCGTGGTGACGGTCGGATTGGCCAGGGCGTTGATGAGCAGGAAGATCGCCAGGATGCTGGCGCCCAGGCCGACGACTACGGCCGCCGGCCAGAGGCTGGTGGTCGTGGTCAGCGGTGGGCGCTCCTGGCTCACGTCCCCCATCCGAAGTGATCGATGGGCCCGTGCCCGCCACCGAGGTGCCACCGCTCCGCTCCGCGCAAGGCGGCCAGCACAAACGCCTTGGCGTCCCGGACGGCGTCAGGCAGGGAGCGATCCAGGGCGAGTCCTGCCGCGATGGCCGCCGAGAGGGAGCACCCGGTGCCGTGGTCGTTGACGGTGGCCACGCGCTCGGCCTCCAAGACGACGACCTCGTCGGCCAAGACCAGGACGTCGGGTGAGTGGACGGCGGCCCCCGGCGACGTCACGTGGCCCCCCTTGACCAGGACGGCCCGTGCGCCCAGACGCTGGAGTGCTCGCGCCACCGCTGCCAGGGACGCGACGTCACGCAGGTCGCGCACGTCGACGCCGGCCAGAGCAGCTGCCTCGGGCAGGTTGGGGGTGATCAGCTCAGCCTGCGGGATCAGGGCGTCGCGGTAGGCCTCGATCCCGCCGTCGGCGAGCAGCAGTGACCCAGTCGAGGAGACCAGGACGGGGTCGACGATGAGATGCGCGAGGCGATTCTGCTCGGCCAGTTGCGCCACCGCCAGCACGATCCCGGGCTCGGCCAGCATGCCGGTCTTGACCGCACGGATGGGGAAGTCCTCGAGGACCGCGTCAACTTGGGCGACCACGTCGCGGGGCCGGAGCGGGACAACAGCGCTCACCGTGCGGGTGTTTTGCGCGGTAACCGCCGTGAGCGCGGTCGTGGCGTGAACGCCGAATGCACTAAAGGTGCGCAGGTCGGCCTGGATTCCGGCCCCGCCCCCGGAGTCGGAGCCCGCGATGGTCAAGGCGCAGCGAGGTTCCACGAGGTCACCCTACCGGTGAGGGCATGGGCGACTCTTCACGAGACTGGTGCGCCCCGGTCACACGCCGGACAGGCAACTCGGATACTGTGACGCTCGGACCGTCAGGGGGACGGCTCGAGCACACTCGTGCGGGAACGTGAGGGCAATCCATGAGATCTGCGAACCTGAGAGCAGCGCTCGCAGCGGGAACGGCGGCCATCAGCCTGCTGTCGTTCGCCACGCTCAGCGTGGGGTCAGCCGGCGGAGCCGGCGCCGTCAATTGGGCCAAGGTGCAGACGCTGTCGAAGTCGGGGCCGACATCGATGAGCGCACTGATCGCCGCGGCGAGGAAGGAAGGCAAGCTCAACGTCATCGCCTTGCCGCCGAACTGGGCGAACTACGGGGCGTTGATCAACACCTTCGCGAAGAAGTACGGCATCAAGGTGAACTCGTACAACCCGGATGGCTCGAGCCAGGACGAGATCAACGCGATCATCGCGGACCGAGGCCGCACGAGCGCGCCCGATGTCATCGATGTGGGCACGAACTTCGCTATCACGGCTCAGCAGCGACACCTGCTGTCCCCGTACCGCGTGCAGACGTGGTCGCGGATTCCCGCGGCGCTGAAGCAACCCGGGGGGTACTGGTTCGACGACTACGGCGGGTTCGTGGCCATCGGGTGCGACACCACCGTGGTGAAGCACTGTCCCACCTCGTTCGCCCAGATGCTGAAGCCGGGTCAGGGCTACAAGATTGGGATCAACAACAACCCCACGGCGTCGTCGTCGGCTCTGGCGGCGGTGATGGCCGCGGCCATCGCCTCGGGCGGATCGCTGAACAACGTCAAGCCGGGAGTCAACTACTTCTCGACGATGAACAAGGTCGGCAACTTCGTGGCCACCGTGGCGGGCCCATCCACGGTCCAGAGCGGGGCGACCAACATCGTGGTCTGGTGGGACTACCTGCAGGCCAGTGAGGTCAAGGCGCTGCCGGGCTACACGCACAAGTGGAAGGTTGTGATCCCCTCGGACGCGGCGCTGGCCGAGTACTACACCCAGGCCATCAGCGCGTCGGCCCCGGACCCGGCGGCCGCGCGCCTGTGGGAGGAGTTCCTCTACTCGAACCAGGGTCAGAACCTGTGGCTGGCGGGCATGGCCCGACCGGTGGAGCTCCCCTTCATGTCGGCGCACCACCTGGCCAACGCCAAGTGGCTGGCAGCTCTGCCGCCGGCGCCTACGACGGGTGTGCAGTACCCGACCCAGGCCCAGATCCTCAAGGCCGAGACCGTCGTGTCCAAGCTGTGGCCAACCGAGGTCACCTCAGGCCCGTAGGTGAGTGAGTCCGGTCTGGCGGGGGACGCCGACGCCACCCGTGGGGCTGACGAACTGTCAGCCGCGCGGGTGGCGTCGGGCGTCCGGCGGTGGCGTGGCCTGAGGCGTGCCGCGGCGGTCACGCCCTTCATCGTCTACGTCTTCTTGGGGCTGGGCATTCCGATCCTGGCGGTCATCGACTACGCATTCCGGAATCCGAAGGGCCACCTAACGCTGGCCAATGTGTCGACCATCACCCACGGGACCTATCTGCTGGGCTTCGAGAACTCGATCCTGCTCGCGGCGCTCACCTCCGTGATCCCCGGATTCCTGGGGCTGACGCTGGCCTACGCCATCGCCACATCGCGCAGCCCCTTCCTGCGCCGGATGATCGCGACCGCGTCGGGAGTCCTGGCCAACTTCGGGGGCATCAACCTGACTTTCATGTTCATCGCCACGCTGGGGTCCACCGGGATCCTCACGTCGTGGCTGGCGGCGATCCATCTGAACCCCTGGAACCTTGGGTTCAACCTCTACTCGTTCTACGGCGTCGCCTTCGTCTACCTCTACTTCCAGGTTCCCCTCATGGTGTTGGTGATCACTCCGGCACTGGGTGCGCTGCGTCCCGCGTGGCGGGAGGCCGCTTCGAACCTGGGCGCCTCGACCTGGCGCTTCTGGCGCCACATCGGCCTGCCGGTGCTGTTCCCGTCGGTCCTGGGCGGCATGCTGCTGCTGTTCGGGAGCTCCTTCGCCGCCTACGCGACGGCGGAGACCCTGACTGCCGGAACGGTGACCCTGGCCCCGATCCAGATCGGCAACCTGCTCAACGGCAATGCCATTTCGGGCCAGGAGAACATCGGTTACGCGATCGGCTTCGGCATGTTCGTGGTGCTGGCTGTGACGATGATCCTCTACGGGCTCATCCAGCGACGGGCGTCGAAATGGTTGCGCTGACCTCCGCTGCCGGTGTGGCCCCCGCACCGCGACGCCACCGGGTGCGCGTGTGGCGCGGCCTCGTCCTCGGGATAGCCGCCGCGTACTTTCTCATCCCGCTCTACGCCGGGCTGCGCTTCTCGTTCCAGGACGATGCGGGACACTGGTCGCTCTACGCGCTGCGCGCCATTCCCTCCCAGATCGGCTTCACCGGAGCGTTCTGGCTCTCCATCAAGCTGGCCTTCACGACCCTCGTGGGAACCCTCGTGCTGATGGTGCCGACCACCATCTACGTCCACCTGCATCTGCCGCGCGTGCGGCGCCTCCTGGAGTTCGTGACGGTGCTGCCGATCGTGATCCCGCCCATCGTGCTCATCCTCGGCGTGCTGCGGGCCGCGCCGATCTGGCTCAAGGCGTCGCCGTACCTGCTCAGCCTGATGTACGTGATCTTGACGATGCCCTTCGTCTACCGCTCACTGGACGCCGGGATCTCCGCCATCGATCTCAAGACGCTGGTCGAGGCCAGCCGGTCGCTGGGAGCCAACGGGCCCCAGACGCTGTGGCGCGTCATCCTGCCCAACCTGCGCGCGGGCATCCTGTCAGCGTCAGTGCTGACGCTGGCCCTGGTGCTCGGTGAGTTCACCATGGCCAGCCTGGACCTGTGGACGACGCTGCCGGTGTGGATCTATCAGTTCCAGCAGACCGACGGGCACATCGCGACCATGGTGTCGATGCTGTCGCTGATCGGTACGTGGGTGCTGATCACGGTGATGGTCTCTTTGGACCGGTCCGAGTCACGGCGGTCCCGACGCAAGGCGGAGGTGGCGTGAGCCAAGCACAAGCCAACGGTGGGAGCAGTGGCGCACGCGTCGAGCTGCGCGAGCTGGTGCGCGTCTTTGGCCGCACGCGGGCCCTCGACGGGTTCTCCCTCGACGTCGAGCCCGGTGAGCTCGTTGCACTCCTCGGGCCCTCGGGTTGCGGCAAGACGACGGCGCTGCGGGCCCTGGCCGGCTTCGAGTTGGTCGACCACGGCCAGGTGCTGGTCGACGGGCACGACGTGGCGCGCGTGTCGCCCCAGGATCGCGACATGGGGATGGTCTTCCAGAGCTACTCGCTGTTTCCCAACATGAGTGCCCTCCACAACGTCGGCTTCGGGTTGCGCATGCGGGGCGTGCGCTCGACGGCGCGCCGTGACAAGGCTCACGAGCTGCTCGAGCTGGTGGGCCTCCACGAGCACGCCGAGAAGTACCCACACCAGCTCTCGGGCGGCCAGCAGCAGCGCGTCGCTCTGGCCCGGGCCCTGGCGATCGAGCCGCGCGTCCTCCTGCTCGACGAGCCCCTGTCGGCGCTGGACGCCAAGGTGCGTACTGGCCTGCGCGATCAGATCCGCTCGCTCCAGCAGCGTCTCGCGATCACGACCGTGTTCGTGACCCACGACCAGGAAGAGGCTCTCTCCATGGCTGACCGCGTCTGCGTGATGCGCGAGGGGCGTGGGGAGCAGACGGCCACGCCCGCCGAGCTGTACTCCCGCCCCACCAGTGCCTTCGTCGCGCACTTCGTCGGGGTGTCGAGCCGGGTGCCGGTACGTCGCGACGGCGCGACCGTCGGTCTGTGGGGCCAGGAGGTGACGGTTCGCAACGCGGACCTGACCGCCCGCGACGTCGACGCGGTGCTGCGGCCCGAGGACGTGGCCATCGTCATCGATCCGGCGGGGCCGGCCTCCGTTGTGCACAAGAGCTTCCTCGGGGCCATCACGCGCGTCACGGTGAGCGTGGAGTCGGCCGAGGTCCGCGTGGACGTACGCAGCGACATGGCCCGGGACCTCAACCACGGTGACCGCGTGGCGCTCTCGGTGGTGGCCCGTGACGTGCTGGTCTCGCCGCGCGATGGGCGCGTTGACGTCGAGGAGGACTGACCCGCGCGATGGGCGTACCGGGGGCCGGTACGATCGATCAGCACGAGCAAGGAGCCGGTGTGGGTGATCAGCGAACCGGGAGGCTGACGCGCGAGTCCCTGGCGGCGGCCGTGGCCGAGGGCACGATCGACACCGTTCTGGTGGCGGTGACCGACGTGCAAGGACGCCTGCAGGGCAAGCGCATGGATGCGCGGTTCTTGGTGGAAGAGTCGGGTGACGACCGCGTCGAGGCCTGCGCCTACGTGCTGGCCTCCGACGTCGACATGCGAACGCTCGACGGCTTCGCCCTGACCTCGTGGGACCAGGGCTACGGCGACGTGGTGCTGGTCCCGGACTGGGACTCGACGCGCCTGGTGCCCTGGCACGACGCCACGGCGATCGTCTTTTGCGACGTGCGCTCGACGGCGGGGGCCGACGTGACCGTCTCCCCGCGCCAGGTGCTCCAGCGCCAGGTGGCGCGCTTGGCCGAGCGCGGCTGGACCGGCGTGACCGGGACCGAGCTGGAGTTCCTCGTCTTCACCGATCGCTACGAGGACGCGTGGTCGCGGGGGTACCGCGACCTGACGCCGGCCAACCAGTACAACGTGGACTACTCCCTGCTCGGCACGGGGCGCGTGGAGCCGTTCCTGGGCCGCGTGCGGCGCGCCATGCGCGGCGCGGGCATGGTGGTCGAGTCGGTCAAGGGAGAGTGCAACTTCGGGCAGCACGAGATCGCCTTTCGCTACGCGGACCTCGTCGACAAGTGCGACGAGCAGGGCCTCTTCAAGCTGGGGGTGAAGGAGATCGCTGCCCAAGAGGGCCTGAGTGTCACGTTCATGGCCAAGTTCAACGAGCGCGAGGGCAACTCGTGCCACATCCACCTCTCACTGCGCGACGAGGCGGGAAGGCCGGTGTTCGCCGGTGACGGCCCGTTCGGCGAGTCGCCCATCTTCTCGGCGTTCCTGGGCGGTCTGATCGCTCACGTCCGCGAGCTGTCGCTGCTGCTGGCCCCGAACGTCAACAGTTACAAGCGCTTCGTGGCCGGGTCGTTTGCTCCCACGGCCCTGGCCTGGGGTCTCGACAACCGAACCTGCGCCTTCCGGGTGGTGGGCCACGGCGGCTCGTTTCGTGTGGAGTGCCGCATCCCGGGCGGAGACGTCAATCCCTACCTGGCCGAGGCCGCACTGGTCGCGGCCGGCCTGGCCGGCATCGACGAGGGGCTCAGTGCGCCTCCGGCCTACGCCGGCAACGCCTACCAGGCCGACGTCGCGCGCGTCCCGACGACCCTTGGTGAGGCGATCGAGCTGTTCGAGGGCTCCGCGCTGGCGCGCGCGGCCTTCGGCCAGGACGTGGTGGCCCACTACGGGCGCGCCGCCCGCGGGGAGCTCGAGGCGTTCCAGGCGTCGGTCACCGACTGGGAGCGCGTGCGCGGATTCGAGAGACTGTGAGCGAGATGAGCGACACGCATAGCATCATCAACCCGTCAACCGAGGAGGTCATCGGGGCGGTTCCTCGGCACACCCTGGCTGAGGTCGACGCGATCATCGCGCGCGCGGCCGACGTGGCGCCGGCGTGGCGCCGCGTGACGCCCGTGGACCGGTCTCGCCTGCTTTCGCGCTTCGCCGAGGTGGTCGACGCTCACGTCGAGGAGCTGGCGCAGTTGGAGGTCGCCAACGCCGGCCACACCATCACCAACGCGCGCTGGGAGGCGGGCAACGTCCGCGACGTCTTGGCGTACTACGCGGGCGCCCCCGAGCGCTTCACGGGCCAGCAGATCCCCGTGGCTGGCGGCGTCGACGTGACCTTTCACGAGCCACTCGGCGTGGTCGGGGTGATCGCCCCGTGGAACTTTCCGATGCCGATCGCGTCGTGGGGGTTCGCCCCGGCGCTGGCGGCCGGCAACGCTGTCGTGCTGAAGCCCGCCACCCTGACGCCGCTGACGGCCCTGCGCCTGGGTGAGTTGGCGTTGGAGGCGGGTCTGCCCGAGGGCGTCTTCCAGGTTGTCACGGGCGACGGGGCGCTGGTGGGCGGCCGGCTCGTCTCGCACCAGGCGGTGCGCAAGATCTGCTTCACCGGGTCCACTGCCGTGGGGCGCACGGTGATGGCGGGCTGTGCCGCGCAGATGAAGCGGATCACCTTGGAGCTCGGAGGCAAGAGCGCCAACATCGTGTTCGCCGACGCCGACATCGAGCGGGCCGCGGCACAGGCGCCCTACGCGGTGTTCGACAACGCGGGCCAGGACTGCTGCGCGCGCTCGCGCATCCTGGTCGAGCAGCGCGCCTACGAGCGGTTCATGGAGCTCTTCGAGGCCGCCGTCAAGGCAGTGCGCGTGCTGGATCCGGCCGACGAGCGCAGCCAGATGGGCCCCCTGATCAGCGGGGCGCACCGCGAGACCGTGGCCGCCTACGTCGACTCGGCCGACGTGGCCTTCGTGGGCTCGCGGCCCCGTGGCGCAGGCTACTGGTACGCCCCGACGGTCCTGGTCGGGAATCGGGCGAGCCGGGCCTACCAGGAGGAGATCTTCGGGCCGGTGGTGTCGGTGGTCCCCTTTGCTGACGAGGCCGAGGCCGTGGCCCTGGCCAACGAGGGCCCCTTCGGCCTCTCGGGCTCGCTGTGGACCCGGGATGTGGGTCGGGCCCTGCGCGTGGCGCGCGCCGTGGAGACCGGGACGCTGTCGGTGAACTCCAACGCGTCGGTGCGCTACGCGACGCCCTTTGGCGGCTTCAAGCAGTCCGGCCTGGGTCGTGAGCTCGGCCCCAATGCCCTGCTGGCCTTCAGCGAAGAGAAGAACGTCTTCATAGCGACGGAGGAGTAATGGGACGACTCGAGAACAAGATCTGCGTGATCACCGGTGCGGGCAGCGGCATCGGGCGCGCAGCGGCCATCCGCTTCGCCCACGAGGGAGCCTCGGTGGTGGTCGCCGACATCGACGCCGCGACCGGGCGTGAGCTAGCCGCGTCCATCGACGGCCTGTTCGTGGAAGTCGACGTGGCTGACGAGGCCAGCGTGCGCGACATGTTCGCGGCCACCGTCACGGCTTTCGGCGGGCTCGACGTGCTCTTCAACAACGCCGGGATCTCCCCGAGCGATGACGACTCGATCCTGACCACGGGCCTGGACGCGTGGCGCCGGGTCCAGGACGTCAACCTGACCTCGGTGTACCTGGGCTGCCACTACGGCATCCCCCTGCTGCTGGAGCGGGGTGGTGGGTCGGTCATCAATACCGCATCCTTTGTGGCCCTCGTGGGGTCGGCCACCTCGCAGATCTCCTACTCGGCCTCCAAGGGGGGCGTCTTGTCGATGAGCCGGGAGCTGGCCGTGGAGTTTGCCCGCCAGCACGTGCGCGTGAACGCTCTGTGCCCGGGCCCCGTCAACACACCCCTCCTGCGCGAGCTGTTCGCCAAGGACCCCGAGCGGGCTGCCCGGCGCCTGGTCCACGTCCCCCTGGGCCGCTTCGCCGAGCCCGAGGAGATCGCCAACGCGGCGCTCTTCCTGGCCTCGGACGAGGCATCCTTCGTGACGGGAGCCACCTTCCTGGTCGACGGGGGCATCTCCAGCGCCTACGTGACCCCACTGTGACCTGACCGCACCGGCCCCAGAGCGACCGGCCCGAATGACACGGCTGTAGTTCACTGGCTACGATGGAGGTGCCCAGAGTCGGGAGGCAGGATGGATCGCTCGATGGGCTTCGGCGGACCGGCCGTGTGCCGGCTCACCGGGGTGACGTACCGACAGTTGGACTACTGGTCGCGCACGGGGCTGATCACGCCCTCGATCCAGGAGGCCCGGGGGAGCGGGACCAAGCGCTCTTACAGCTACGAGGACGTGCTGGAGGTCAAGGTCATCAAGTCGCTGCTGGACGCGGGCGTGTCGCTGACGCGGGCCCGCCAGGCCGTCGCCTGCCTGCGCGATGCGCTGGGCGCCGACCTGAAGTCGGCGAGCCTGGTCCTGAGCGAGCGCGGCTCGGTGCTCGCGCGCACCGACGGCGACCTGGTCGACCTGCTGCGCGGTGGCCAGGGCGTCTTCAACATCGTGCCCTTGGGAGGGGTGGTGGCTGCACTGGCCAGCACGCTCGCGAACACCACAGAGTCGGAGAGGGAGAAACGCTCGGCGTGAACCGGTTCGCGGTCGAGGGCGCCCACCACCCGGCGGGACGCCCGCGCGTCGACCTGCGCTTCGCCCACCCCAGCGAGCGACTCTTCGCCGACCTGCTCTCGCTCTACGGGGTGTCCTGGCTCTACGAGCCCATGGAGTTCCCTCTGGCCTGGGACGAGAGTGGGCGGCCCACGCGCGGGTTCCGGCCCGACTTCTACCTGGTGGACCAGAGGGCCTTCGTGGAGCTGACAGTGGCCGATCAGCGGCTCGTGACGCGCAAGAACCGCAAGGTGCGCACCTTTCGCCAGCTGTACCCCGAGATCGCCCTGACCGTCGTCTACCAGCGGGACTTTCGCGCCCTGGTGGCGCGCCATGGCATGGACCCCGGAATCGTCATCGCCGCCTAGATAGAGTGACGCCGTGAGCGAGCGTCGACCTTTCCTAGAGGATCACCATCGAGCGCGGGGTGCCAAGTTTGTCCCCTTCGGGGGGTGGCTCATGCCTCTGTCCTACGCCGAGGGCACGGTGCACGAGCACCTGGCCTGTCGCCGTGACGCCGTGGTCTTCGACGTCAGCCACCTGGGCACCGTGCGCTGCGACGGGCCAGGTGCCTACGCCGAGCTGCAGGAGGCCTTCACCAACGACCTCGACAAGATCGAGCCGGGCCGCGCGCAGTACACGCACCTGCTGACGCCCGAGGGGACCGTGGTCGACGACCTGATCATCTGGTGGGTGTCACCCGACGAGTTCGACGTGATGCCCAACGCCTCCAACACCGCCGGGGTCCTGGAGGCGGTGAGCGGGGTCGACGTGACCGCGACGCGCTGCGTGCTCGCGGTGCAGGGACCTCGCGCGCGCGAGCGGGCCGCGACGGTGGACCCGCGCTTCGGAGAGGTTGGGCGCTTCCGGGTGGCGCGCTTCGACGTGCACGGGGTGGAGGTGCGCGTGGCCGGCACGGGCTACACCGGAGAGCCGGGCATCGAGATCAGCGCCCCGAACGAGGTGGCTGGGGACATCTTCGAACGCCTGGTCGAGGCCGGAATCCAGCCGGCGGGCCTGGGGGCGCGCGACACGCTGCGCCTGGAGGCTGCCCTGCCGCTGTACGGCCACGAGCTGAGCCGGACGTCGACGACGCTCGAGGCCGGGCTGGGCTGGGTCCTGGGATGGTCCAAGCCGAGCTTCCGGGGCCGCGCGGCGGTGGAGGCCGAGCGCGAGCGCGGCGTGCGCCGAAATCTCACGGGCCTGATCGGCGAGGATCGGCGGCCCCTGCGCGAGGGTGCCGTGGTGCTGGCCGACGATGAGGAAGTCGGCGAGCTGTGCTCGGGGAACTTCAGCCCCATCCTGGAGCGGGGGATCGGACTCGGGCTGCTGTCCGGGGACCTCGCCGCGGGCCGCACGGTCCGCGTGCGGCTGCGGGACCGGGAGGCTCCGGCGGTCGTGACGGCCTTGCCCTTCGTGACCAAGGCGCGCTGAGGTGCCGAACTACCTTCCCCACACCGCCGAGCAGGACGCCGCGATGCTGTCCTTCCTCGGTCTGGAGCGCCTGGAGGACCTCTTCGCCCACCTGCCCGCGGCGGTCCGCCTGGCGGGAGGCCTGCCGATCCCCGCGGGCCGCAGCGAGCTCGACGTGCTCGACGGGCTGGCGGCCCTGGCCGATCGCAACGTCGCGGCGGGTCTGACGTGCTTTGCCGGGGTGGGGGCCTACGACCACGACATCCCGCCCGTGGTGCGCGCCCTGGCCTCGCGCAGCGAGTTCGTGACGGCCTATACGCCCTACCAGCCCGAGGTGGCCCAAGGCGTCCTCCAGGCCCTCTTCGAGTACCAGACACTGGTCGCCCGGCTGAGCGGGCTGCCGGTGGCCAACGCCTCGCTCTACGACGGGGCGGCCTCCCTGGTCGAGGCCCTGAACCTGGCTGCCAGCACCACGGGACGCCAGGGGGTCCTGTTGTCGCGCGGGGTCCATCCGCACTGGCGAGCCGCGGCCCGCACCTTCGCGGCCGGGACGGGTCACCAGATCGAGGAGGTGCCGCTGGTTGGCGGGGTGACCGCGTGGCCGATGGGGGCCCGTGACGACCTGGCCGCGGTGGTGGTGGGCTACCCGAACTACCTGGGCTACCTAGAGGATGTCGCCATCGCGCGAGCCGTGGCCGACGAGAGCGGCGCGCTGCTGGTGGTGGCGGGCGATCCGGTGGCGGCCGCCTTGGTGCGCTCGGCGGGCTCGTGGGGCGCCGACGTGTTCGTGGGGGAGGGCCAGGCGCTGGGCACGGCGCTCTCCTTCGGCGGTCCCTACCTCGGGCTGTTCGCCGTGCGCGAGGAGCTGGTGCGGCGCCTGCCGGGCCGCATCGTGGGCGAGACAGCCGATACCGCGGGGCGGCGGGCCTTCGTCACGACCCTGCGCGCACGCGAGCAGGACATCCGGCGCGAGCGCGCGACGTCGAACGTGTGCACGAACCAGACGTTGATGGCGGTGACCGCGGCGATCCAGCTGGGGTGGCTCGGCACCGACGGTCTGCACGAGATGGCGCTGCGCTGCGCGAGCGGCGCCCACGAGCTGGCCGAGCGGGTGACGCAGATCCCCGGCGTGCAAGCCGCCAGTGAGGCCCCGTTCGTGCGCGAGTTCGCGCTGCGCCTGGGGCGCCCGGTCGAGCCGGTGCTGGCCGCGATGGCGCGAAGGGGCATCCTCGGCGGGGTCGCAGCCCGGGCGCTGGATCCGGGGGACGGCACCCGAGGAGAGGGGGATGACGTGCTCATCGTGACCGTGACCGAGCGCCACCGGGCCCGGGACCTCGACGCCTACGTCGCGGCACTGGGCGAGGCGGTGGCGTCGTGAGCGCGGCGGGCGGCCGCGCCGCCTCGGCACCTCTGGTGGGCCGCGAGAGCGAGCCCACGATGTTCGAGCTGTCCTCACCGGGGCGCAGCGCCGCTCAGTTACGCGAGACGGGCATCGCGCCGCGCGCCCTCGAGGCCATGATCCCCGCGCCCCACCGTCGCGATGACCGCCTGGTGACGGTGGACCTGGCCGAGCGAGACCTGGTCGGGCACGTCACGCGCCTCAGCGCGCGCCAGTACTCGGTGGATCTGGGGGCGTACCCGCTGGGCTCGTGCACCATGAAGTACAACCCCAAGATGGCTGACGAGGTGGCCGCCCTGGCGGGTCTGGCCCACGTGCACCCGGCGGCCGACGCCTCCTTGACCCAGGGCTGGCTGGAGCTCCTGGTTACCCTGGAAGAGCGGCTCTGTGGGATCACCGGCATGGCCGCGGCCACCCTGCAGCCGGCTGCGGGCGCGGCTGGCGAGCTGACGGGCTTGCTGCTCATGCGCGCCTACCACCGTGCACGCGGCGACGCGCGCCGCCGCGTGCTGATCCCGGACTCGGCCCACGGGACCAACCCGGCGTCAGTGACGCTCAGTGGCTACCAGGTGACGACGGTCCCCTCCACCGAGCGGGGCCTGGTTGATCTCGAGGCGCTGGCGGCGCGGCTGGGCGACGACGTGGCCGGGATCATGCTTACCAACCCCAACACGGTTGGGCTCTTCGAGGAGGACATCGAGCCCATTGCCGAGCTGGTCCACGGCGTGGGCGGCCTGCTGTACTACGACGGGGCCAACCTCAACGCGATCCTCGGCCAGGCCCGTCCCGGTGACATGGGCTTCGACATCGTGCACATGAACCTGCACAAGACCTTCGCCACGCCGCACGGCGGTGGGGGACCGGGGGCCGGTCCGGTGGCGGTGGGCGAGTCCCTGGTGGACTTCCTGCCGGGTCCGCGCCCGGTGCGCCGCGGCGACGGCTACGGCTGGGAGGCGCCGGCGCGCTCGATCGGGCGCGTGCACGGCTGGCACGGCAACGCGCTGGTCCTGGCCCGGGCTCTGGCCTACATCGAGACCCACGGGGCCGAGGGCCTGGCCGCGGTGGCCGAGCACGCGGTGCTCAACGCCAACTGGCTGCGCCGGCGCCTGGCCGCGGTCCTGCCGGCGGCCTTCGATCGCCCGTGCATGCACGAGTGCGTCGTCACCGCGACCGCGCTCAAGGAGGCGACGGGCGTGCGCGCGCTGGACGTGGCCAAGTCGCTGCTCGACGAGGGATTCCACGCGCCCACGGTGTACTTCCCCCTGATCGTCGACGAGGCCCTGATGATTGAGCCGACCGAGACCGAGAGCCCCGAGACCCTCGTGGCGCTGGCCGAGGCCCTCGAGCGCATCGTCGCGCGGGCCCACGACGACCCGGAGCGCGTGCACGCCGCACCGCTGGCGACGCCGGTGGGGCGGGTGGACGAGGCCCGAGCGGCACGGACCCTGGTCGCCACCGAGGACATGGCCGCGCGCGCGGGCCTGCGGTGAGGCCGCGGATCGGGATCACGGGCCGGCGCTGGCCGGCCCGGTGGTTCGGGTCGCACGTCCCGGCCGCGATGGCCGGACTGGAGATCGACGTGCACTTCGCCGACTACGCCGCCGCGGTCGCGGCCGCGGGGGGCGTGCCCGTGCAGTTGACGCGCGACGCGGACGTCGAGGACGTGGCCGACCTGCTCGACGGCCTGGTCCTGAGTGGGGGAGCCGACATCGACCCGGCGCTCTACGGGGCCGCGCCCGAGGACGGACTGGGAGCCCTGGAGCCGACGCGCGACGCCTGGGAGCTCGCCCTGCTCGAGGCCGCCGAGCGCCGGGACCTGCCGATCCTGGCGATCTGTCGGGGCCTGCAGATGGTCAACGTCGCGCGCGGCGGGTCGCTGCGCCAGGACGTGCCGCTGGTGGCGGGCCGGGGTCACCCCCAGTGGTCCCGGGACGGTCACCAGCCCTCGCACAGGGTCAGGACGACACCGGGGTCGCACCTGCGCCAGCTGGTGGGCGAGGAGGCCGCCGTGAACTCGCTGCACCATCAGGTGGTCGCCGAGGTTGGCGCGGGGCTGGTCGTCACCGCGCGGGCCGACGACGGGGAGATCGAGGGCCTCGAATCGATCGGGGGCCAGATCCTGGCCGTGCAGTGGCATCCCGAGCTGTTGGGCCGTCCGGACCCGACCTTCGCGTGGGTGGTCGAGGCCGCGCGCGCGCGGCGCGGCTAGTGGCCCAGAGCCAGCCCGAGCGCGAAGGCCCCACCGGCCACGATGGGCGTGGCCAGCACCAGGGCGGCGGCGTAGGCCCAGTGGTGCTCGCGCTGGAGGAGGGCGGGGATGGCGAAGGCCGACGAGAATGTCGTCAGGCCCCCGCAGAAGCCCGTGATGACGATGTCGCGCAGGTGCGCGTCACGGGGTCCCGCCAGCGCGCTGAGGGCCAGGCCGACGAGAAGGGCACCCAGCGCGTTGACCCCGACGGTCGCCCAGGGCCGTCGCGTGGGATGGTGCTCGCGCGTCACGTACTCGGCGCCGAAACGGACAACGGCTCCCACTCCGCCGAACAGGCTGACGAGGAGGAAGGTCATTGGTGGCTCGGCCAGCGCAGGCTGGCCTGGGCGGCCAGTACCCCCAGGGCGACCGTGAGTCCCGCCTCGAGCAGCCCAGCGAAAACCGACCGGTGCCAGGCGACGGCCCAGGCGGCCACCAGGCTGGAGTATGAGGTGAATCCGCCCAGGAAGCCGGTGATCCAGACGAGACGCCAGGGGTTGTTGGGGTCGTGGGCCCGCAGGACCGTGCGCAGCAGGCGCACGGCGACGACGACGCCGAGCGTGTTGATGACCGTGAGCGCCCAGGGAATGACCGTTGGCCAGGCGGCCCGGGGCGCGCTGGCTGCGGGCCACCAGGTCAGTACGGCGTCGCGCAGCGCGGTCCCGGCAGCTCCCGCGATCAGGACCAGTGCGCCCACGGCAGCCAGGCGCCGCGGCGGGAGCGAGAGGGCGGGGGCCATGGCCCAGTGATGTTAGTGGAGCGTGACCAGGCCGGGGGCTGCCTGATCCGTCACTTTACATAACGAACATTATCGGCGGTTAGGGGAGAGGACCCTGCTATAGTGGTCCCATGCGGCGATGGCTGGTCAGCCTGGCGATGGTTGTGTCCGTGGTGGCCGTCGCGACTCCTGCTGTGGCCGACTCGAGTTCCTCCTCGGCGCCCACACCTCTGCTGTCTTTCGACCTGAGCGACAACGGAGGTGCTCCGTCGGTGAGCGGCGGCGTCTTCAACGTGAAGGTTGATGTGCTGCCTGAGGGCACGGGTGGTTTCGTGCGCACGGTAGCCATCTCTCCGAGCGACGCGGGCGTGCCCAACTTGGTGTGCCGGTTCCGGGCGGTCAACAACAGCCGGGTCATCTGTGGCTTCAACTTCACCGTGCCGGGCAACTGGACGATCAAGGCGCAGTACGCGCCGGATCCCACCGTGCCCGACCCGGTGACCGCCGTGGGCACGACGGTACTGCGCGTCGGCAGTTAGGCGTGAGCGGGGCCGCCGACACGGCGGGCGGGCTCTTCGACGTCGCCGGGCGCACCGTGCTGGTGACCGGGGGCAGCCGGGGCATCGGTGAGATGATCGTGCGCGGCTTCGTGGCCGCCGGGGCCAGCGTCCTTGTCTCCTCGCGCAAGGCCGAGGCCTGTCAGCGCCTGGCGGCCGAGCTGTCCGCGGATGGCCCCTGCGCCGCCCTGCCGGCGGACCTGTCGACGATGGCCGGGTGCCAGGAGCTGGCCGACCAGGTCTTGGCGACCACGGGGCAGCTCGACGTCCTGGTCAATAATGCCGGGGCCACGTGGGGCGCGCCGCTGGCCGACTACGACGATCGGGCCTTCGCCCGCGTCTTCGACCTGAACGTCCAGGCCACGTTCCACCTGACGCGGTTCCTGCGCGGCGCCCTGGAGACCGGGGCCACACCCGCCGATCCGGCGCGCGTGATCAACATCGGGTCGATCGACGGCTTGCGGGTGCCCGAGATGGAGACCTACGCCTACTCGTCGTCGAAGGCCGCGGTCCACCATCTGACGCGGCACCTGGCGCGGGCCCTCGCGCCGCTGGTGACGGTCAACGCCATCGCGCCGGGACCCTTCGAGTCCAAGATGATGCACGCGACCCTGGAGGCCTTCGGCGAGCAGATCGCCGAGGCCGCACCCCTCAAGCGGATCGGGCGGCCCTCCGACATGGCGGGGGCGGCCATCTTCCTCGCCTCGCCGGCGGCCAGCTACATCACCGGTGCGGTGCTACCCGTCGACGGCGGGATCGCCACCCTGCGCTGATCACGACTGGCGTCCCAGGCGAACCGACTTGGTCAGGTGCGTCGAGCCGCGCACCAGACCGACCGTGACCGTGGCGCCCGGGTAGAGGCCGGACAGGACGCTGGTGAGGTCCTGGGTGTTGGCGATGGCCACCCCGTTGAGCGAGACGATGACGTCACCCTGGCGGATGCCGGCGTTGGCCGCGCCCGAGTGGGCGATGACGCTCATGACGACCGCGCCGCTCGAGACCGTGAAGCCGTACTCGAACTGGAGGGTTGGCGTCATGGACATGACCTCGACGCCCATGAAGGCGCCGTGACTCTTGACGCTCTGGCCCGCGGCCAGGGACCGGAGCAGGGACTCGATGGTGGCCGAGGGAATGGCGAAGCCGATGTTCTGGGCGCTGGAGCCGTCGGCCAGCGTGCCCGCGACGGCCGTGTTCATGCCGATGACGTCCCCGCGGGCGTCCAGCAGCGGCCCGCCCGAGTTGCCCGGGTTGATGGCCGCGTCGGTCTGGATCATGTTGTTGAGGGTCTCCGTGCTCGTGGCCGTTCCCGCAGTCACCGTGCGCCCGAGAGCCGAGACGATCCCCTGGGTGACCGTCGGGGTTCCCGCGGCCAGGCCCAGGGCGTTGCCAATGGCCACGACCGCGTCACCGACCTGGAGCGCGTTGGAGTTGCCAAAGGCTATGTGGGGCAGGCCCGACGCGCCGGTGATACGCAGCAGGGCGACGTCGTCGATGGGGTTCGTGCCCACGAGGGTGGCTCCCAGGGCTCTGGTGGACCCCGAGCGCGTCACCGTGATGGTGCCCGAGCCTCCCGCGGCCGCGGAGATGACGTGATTGTTGGTGACGACGTAGCCATTGGCCGAGACGATCATGCCCGTCCCCTGGTCCTCGGAGCCGTTGGCGCGCACGTCGATGGAGACGACCGTGGGCAGTACGTGCTGGACGAGGGTGGGGATCGACTCACCGCTCGACAGCACGGCGCCGGTGGGTGCGGCCGCGACGGATGTCAGGTTGAGGGTGCCGCCGCCCGAGCTCGTCGAGGCGCTGAAGTGCCCCGCGAGACCCCCGACCAGAGCGGCCACGAGCAAGAGGGCGACGCGCGAGCTCCACCAGGCGTTCCGGGCGCGCATCGGGGCAGAAGGTGCCGGGGGGGTGGCAGCCTCGGCGGTCGAGGACGCGGCGCGCCCCTCCCCTCCCCCGCCGACGAGCGAAGGGAAGGCGAGCTGCGCGAAGTAGTCGAGCGGTGCGGCGACGGGTTCGGGTGCGGGGGCGGGAGCGGGTCCGGCGGTGGCGTCGCGCCGCGCCGGCTCACGGTCGTCGTCCAGGGGAGGAATGCTCACCAGGTCATGCTAAGCACATTGCGATAAAGGCCGGCTAAGGGGCCTCGAAGAGTTCCTCGCGGCAAACCGAGTAGATTAGTGCCCTATGCCGCGCCGCATCGACATCGAGATCACCAGTGTCAACGGTGAGGTCGCCACGTGGCGAGCAGCGGGCGCGCGCCTGCCCAAGGGCGTCGTGAACGTGTCGCTGCTCCCACCAGGAGCAGCGGTGGGCACGACCTACCGTGCCGACGCCGAGCAGTACATGGAGGGCCTGGAGATCGTGGCCGTGCTGCCGGCCAAGTCCGCCTCGCCGCTCGATCCGCACAACGAGCGCCTGACCCTGATTCCGGGGGCGGCGCCGTCGACCGACGTGACGGTCACCTACGCTCCCAAGGGCCGCGGTCCGCGACGCGGTGATGCCCGCGAGGAGCGCCGTCCGCGCCGGGAGGGCGGCCCCAGCCGTCCCCGGGAGGGCGGCCCCAGCCGTCCCCGGGAGGGCGGCCCCAGTCGACCCCGGGAGCACCGCTCGGACGCTCCTCCTCGCTCCGGTGAGGCCCCCGCGACACGCGCGCCTCGCGCCCGCGACGAGCGCAGCCGCGACGAGCGCTCCGGAGGCGACCACGGGGCTTCCGAGCGCTCCTCCAGCCGGCGCGGCGATGCCCGGGCGCGCACACCGCGCCCGACGGTTCCAGCCGCCAGCACGGTGCACCGCAACGCCTTCTTGGCGCAGTTGGCGCCCGAGCAGCTTGCGGTAGCTGAGCAGCTGCTGCGCGGGGGCATGCTTGCGGTGCGCAGCGCCGTCGAAGAGCAGAATCGCAACGCCCTGGTCCAGGGCCGCCCCACGGTGGACCCACTGACTATCGAGCGCATCGCCGAGGATCTCCTGGGCCGCACGAACGTGGCCGCCTGGAAGGACCGGGCGGCGACCGCCCTGGCCGCCCCGCGCGGGCAATTGCGCCTGCGCGAGCTGCGCGCGGTCGTGACGGCGGCCAAGACCATCACTCTCGACGACGAGGCGCGCGGGCAGCTCAAGGAGCTTCAGGCCACGCTGAGCGCGAGGATCGAGGCGCTGCGCGCCCGCTGGATCGAGCGCATCGAGGCGGCCGTCCGCGCCGCCGACGCCGTCACCGCCCTGCAGCTGGTGGCCGACCCGCCCGACTTCTCCACCCAGCTCTCGGCCGAGCTGGCGACCAAGGTCATCGATGTGGTCTCGGCCGCCCTCAGCGCGGATCAGGACCCGGCACGCTGGCGTGAGATCGTCACGCTGGCCGCGGCCACGACCATTCGGCGCACGATCAAGCCGACCGGGATCCCCGACGACGAGGAGAGCCGGGCTCTGGCGCATCGCGATGCGGGAGCCATCCCCGCGCTGGCCACGCTGCTCGGGATAAAGGTGCCCCCTCCCCCACCCTTGGCGCGCCCGCGCCGGCGCGTCAGCTCGGCTCGGCCATCGTAAGCAGACGCGCCCGCCAGCCCAGGGACTCGTAGAGCGACTTGCTCGCGCGGTCGCCGGGCAGCACCAGGGCGTCACGCAGCGAGGGGTGGGCCTCACGGAGGGCGGTCACGAGCGTGCGAGCCAAGCCGCGGCGTCTCTGGTCGGGCACGACGTAGAGCCCGAGGATCGTCGAGGCGTCCACCAGCGCCAGAGCGGCGTCGCCGACGTGCCAGAGGTTCGCTCGCGCGACCACCTCGTCGAGCCAGGCGTGATCCGAACGCCCCGCGGCGAGATCTCGCGCCAGGGCCGTCCCGCCGCGCTGGTGGCGCACGGCGGTCAGGGCGGCGACCCACAGGTCGGCCAGGTCGTCCCGTGACGCCAGGGCCCGAGCGGGCGAAGCCTCAGACGCAGTCACGGCAGAGCGACTTGTCCGCGTCTGCGAGCTGGCTGACCTTCTTCAAGAGGCGGCACGAGGAGCAGCGGAACTCGTCGTCCTGCTTGGGCAGGATCGTCTCGGTGAGCGCCGACTCGGGGTCGACGTCGACGCCGTCGTCGTCATCATCGACCACGGCGGTGCGCATGATGGTCTCCGCCAGCACCTGGTCGAGGGCCATCTCGATGTCGCTGTCGTCGACCAGGTCGTCGTCGTCCTCGACCGGGGGGCTATCGGCCTCGACCACGCCCTCGTCGTCGGTGTCGTCATCGATGGCGTCGTCGTCGGTCTCGATGGGGCTCTCCAGTGGCATCTCGTCACCGATCTCGTCACCGGACTCGTCAGCGCCCTCGTCCTCGAGCACGTTGCCATCGAAGGCGTCGTCGTCGTCCTCCTCGTCGACGGAGAACTCCTCGTCGATCTCCTCGTCGAAGCCCTCAGCGAGCTCTTCTTCGTCGAAGGTCTCGTCAGCATCGCGGTCGCGTACCATGTTTGCCCTTTCGCAGCGCAGGCAGTGTAGAACGTTTTGACGAGGTCGCGTGCGGATCGGGGGGCTCAGGTGGCGGGACGGGTCTCGGCCCGGGCACGTTCGGCGCGTCGCTCGGCCTCCAGGCGCTCCAGATCGGTCTCGGAGGTGTCCACCTGGGTGAAGGTCGCGGCGAGGAGCCGGTGTCCGGCCTGGTCGCCGATGAGATCGAGCATCTGGTGAGCGATGCGACGGTAGTTGGGATGCCCTTGGGGTCCCGAGCGCAGCTCGATGACGTGCAGAGCCTCGCGCAGGTTCATGGTCATCGCGTAGCGGATGTGGAAGGCCAGGGCCACGGCGTACTGGGCTTGCAGGGGGAACTCGTCGCGCAGCTCGTGGTAGAGGTCCCCGGAGCGCTCCAGGGAGGCCTGGTAGGGCGCGGCCAGTCCGGCCTCGCGCACCAGGTCGGGCGTCTCGTAGCCGAGGTCGGCATTCAGGGCCTGCCACTCGACGGTCGCCAGGCGGTGGCGCTGGAGGTCGCGGAAAGCCCCGTAATCCGAGACCACCTCGAAGGTGTAGGTCGTGGCCTCGAAGGCCCGACCGGGCCGGTGACGTCGGTTCCGGCGCTCGCCCACGTAGGCGGCGAGCAGCGCGGCGCGCCCGGCGGGCTCGAGGCGGTCGACGAGGGCCTTGGCGTCGGCGTAGGAGGCGGCTCCGTGCTCGAAGGCGATGGCGGCCAGCACCGCACGCTCGCCGTCGGCGTCGAAGCGCACCAGGCGTACCGTGGGGCCCGAGGGGACGGGCGACGCCGTCTCCAGAGCGTGCACGGCCCCCTGGGCGTGCTGGCGGGTCTGCTCGAGGTACTCGACCCAGGCGCCACCCCGCTCGGGGATGTCGAGACGGCGCAGGAACGAGGGGATGACCTTGGCCAACTCGGCCTGGATCAGTGCGCCGTAGGCGCGGGCCTCGGGCAGCGGGTGGGCGCGCAGCCGCAAGAGGAGGTGCTCGTAGGCCTGGCCCGAGCCGTACATGCCGAGGTTGGAGAGGGCCGCCGCGGGAAGCAGGCCGCGCAAGGCGTCGAAGGCCTTGGCGCGGATGGCTTGGCGGTAGACGAGGTCGGTGTCCTGGGCTGACTGGGGGAAGCGCTGGCGCAACCAGGCAATCAAGCGCGGCACCAGCTCGGCGTAGGTGTCGAACATCCGGTCCATCTCGCCCACGACCCGCGCCCCGTGGCGCGACTCCAGAAGTTCCTCGTCGCGGTAGAAGCGGTAGTGGCCGTTCGGCAGGCGACGATCGAAGCTCAGGTAGCGCGTGGACTGCTCGAGGTAGCTCATGAGGCGCCCCCGCTCGAGGATCTTGGTCAGCAGGTTGCTGGCCTGCTCGCAGGCCAGGTGCACGCCGCCGAGCTGGGCCACCGAGTCGTCGCCGTACTCGACGAAGATGCGCTGGTAGAGCTGGTCGGCGCGCTCCAGGCCCCGGGTGGCGTCCACGGTCTGGTCGCCTCGCAGGTCGAGGTCCCCGGCGAACTCGTCGAGGAAGAGGCGCCGCAGGCTCTTGGAGGAGCGCGAGTAGCGCGCGAAGAGGGCGCCCTTGACCACATCGGGCAGGTTGACCAGGGCAAACACCGGTCCATCGAGGTTCGTGAAGTACCGGCGCAGGACGTCGCGCTCCTCGGGCGAGAAGGTCTCTTGGGCGTAGACGTGCATCGGGGACGAGGTTAGGGCTCCTCGTCGTCGCGGGGGTGGACGCCCGTCGAGGAGGCCACGACGCTGCGTACGATGGCCGCGCTGGCGCTGCGCGCGGCGTGGGCAATCGGGCCGGGCGCGACGCGGGCGATCTGGTCGCACAGGTCGGCCACCTGCTTGGAGGTGCGCACAAAATCGCCCGGCGAGGTGGGCCCGACGGTCTCGTCGGCCACGTCCAGGGCCGTGCCGAGCGGCACCCCGCGCGCCCAGGCGATCAGGGGTGCGGCAAAGGAGCCGTCGGGCGTCGCGGAGGTCGGCAGGAGGTGGCGCTGCTCGGCGACGTGGACGCGGGCCGCGAGCGACCCCAGAACGGCCAGGCGCTCTTGGAGGAGGGCGCGCCGCTCCCCGCCGATGCGGTCGGGCCCCCGGCGCCGGGGTGGGCTCGGGGACGCACCGGGGCGGCCGTGGCGGTGCGGGCGCGCCTGGTAGACCAGGGCCGAGGCGAGGCCGGCCAGGAGGGCCGGCTCGAGCCCGTCGAAGGCACCCGCGCCCAGAGCCTCGGCCACCAGCAGGTCGTTCTCGTGGTAGAGGGCACGCAGCAGCTCGCCCGCCGGTGTCAGGGACCAGCCGCTCGTGTAGCGCAGCTCGGCCAGGACCGCCAGGCGGGCGCCGAACAGCTCGCTCAGCGATCGTCGCGAGCGCGCTGGTGTGCGGCGGGCCTCGAACTGGGCGAAGGAGCGGTGGACGATCTCCAAGGCCGTGGGCTGGTCGACGTGACCGACCAGGTTGGCCGTGAAGTTGTAGGTGGGACGAAACGAGGAGTGCAGGTCCCCAGGAGGCGACAGCGCCACGCGGCCCACATCGTGGAAGGTCGTGGGTGGTGCGAACTCGACGACGGCGTGGCCCTCGTCGTCGAGGCCCCGGCGTCCCGCCCGCCCGGTGAGCTGGGTGAAGTCGGCGGCGCTGAGCATGCGCCGTCCCGCGTCGGTGTGCTTGGTGAAGCGCTCGATCACCACCGTGCGGGCCGGCAGGTTGACGCCGAGGGCCAGGGTCTCGGTGGCGAAGACCACGCCGAGCAGGGCGCGCTCGAAGCAGGTTTCTACGATCTCGCGGAAGGCTGGCACCATGCCCGCGTGGTGCGCGGCGACCCCGCGACGCAGGGCCTCGAGGAAGGGGCCGTAGTCGAGGGCCCGCAGCTCGTCGTTGGAGAATCCTGTCAGGCGCAGGTCGCTGATGAGCTCGACCTCCCGGGCCTGGGCCGCGGTGGCGAAGGTGGCACCCTCGCGCACCAGCTCGGACACCGCGTGATCGCACCCGGCGCGCGAGAACACGAAGACGATCGCCGGCAGGAGATCGGCAGTGGCCAGGGCCTCGAGCACCTCGCCACGTCGAGGGGGGCGCACGGGCGCGGGCGGGGTGGCGCGGCTCGGCCCGTGCCACCCGCTCCCCCGGCGGAACTTGCGGGCCGAGGCCGCCAGGGCGTCGACGCGGCGGGCCGCTGGGGCCAGTCGCGGCCCATCGAGTAGCTCGTCGAGGGCCACGGCGTTGGTCGCGCGCGCCACGTAGGCGACGTGATGGTGCAGCACGATGGGCCGGCGGGTCTCTTCCACGACGGCCGTAGGCCCGCGGACCTCGCTCAGCCACTCCCCCAGGAGCGCGACGTTGCCGATGGTGGCCGACAGGGCCACGAAGCGCACCGGTGGCGGGGTCAGGATCAGGACCTCCTCCCAGACGCCGCCGCGGTAGGGGTCCTGGAGGAAGTGCACCTCGTCGAGGACGACGAGGTCGACGTCGTGGAGCTGGGAGGCGTCGGTGAGCAGCATGTTGCGCAGGACCTCGGTCGTCATGATGATGACGGGCGCGCCGTGGTTGATCGACACGTCGCCGGTGAGCAGGCCGACGGCATCGGCTCCGAAGCGCGTGGCGTACTCGTGGTACTTCTGGTTCGACAGGGCCTTGAGCGGCGTGGTGTAGAAGGCGCGGCGCGACGCGGCCAGGGCGCGCGTCACCGCGTAGGTCGCCACGACGGTCTTGCCCGAGCCGGTCGGGGCGCTGACCAGGACGTTGCGTCCCTCGTCGAGCGCGTCGAGAGCCGCGATCTGGAACCCGTCGAGACCGAAGCCGAGGCTCTCGACGAAGGCGGACCGGGGGTCGGGACTCACCGGCGCAGGAGCTTGCCCACGGCGATGGCCAGGAAGTAGAAGGCGGTGAGCGGGACGGCGAGTGCCATCATCGAGAGGGGATCCCCGCTCGGGGTGAAGACGGCGGCCGCCACGGTGATGGCGATGACGGCGTAGCGCCAGGCGTGCAGCAGCTGGGTGGGACGCACGATCCGGGCCAGTTCCAGGGCCACCAGCACCACGGGGAACTCGAAAGCCAGTCCGAAGATGGCCATCATCAAGACGAAGAGGCCCAGGTACTGGTTGGGGTTGTAGTACGGGACCAGCGTGTGGCCGCCGATGGACTGCAGGAACGAGATCGCGTGGCCGAAGCTGAAGTAGGCGACCAGCACCCCGGCCCCGAAGAACCCGATGGAGAAGGCCACGAAGGGCACCGCGTAGCGGCGCTCGGCAGCCCGCAGGCCTGGGGTGACGAAGCGCCAGACCTGCCAGAAGACGATCGGGGATGCGAACAGCATGCCGCCAAAGAGGGCGATCTTGACGCGCAGCGAGAGCCCGTCGAGCGGGCTGGTCGCCAGGAACTTGCAGCTGTGGGGGGTGGCGCGGCAGTAGGGCTGCTGGAGCACGTGCAGGATCGGGCTGTACAAGATGAAGGCGGCCACGCCCATCACTAAGACGGCGGTCATGGCCACCAGCATGCGGTGGCGCGCCTCAGCCAGGTGTTGGGCCAGCGTCATGCCGGTCGCGGCGTTGCGGAAGCGTCCCACGCGGTCAGTTCAGTGCCGGATCGGGGCCGTCGGGCACTGACGTGGTCGTCGACGGTCGGGGGGGCTCGATCAGGCCGCCGTGGGCGCCCACGTCGTCGGCGGCCGTGTCGACCACGGGAGTCGCGCCCGCGTCCGCAGCCGCGGGGGTGTCCCCACCGGGATCGGCACGGTGGGCCAGCTCGTTGAGCAGCGAGACGGGACTGCGCGCCATGCGGGCGAGGTCCCCGGTGGTGGGCAGGTCCGGGATCACCTCGCGCACCTCGCGTTCGACGCGCTGCTGGAGCTGGCGCAGCGCCCGCCAGCTCGAGCCGAGCTTGCGGGCCACTTCGGGCAGCTTGTCCGGGCCGAGCAAGACCAGGGCCACGGCCACGATCACCAGGATCTTGAACGGGCTGAGATCGAACATCCCCTCAAGTGTACGGGGGCGGTCGCGTCTAGAGGAAGCCGATGCGCGACGGTGGCCAGATGCGAAAGAAGGCCTTGCCGATCAGGTCGGAGCGTGGCACCACGCCCCAGGTGCGGCTGTCACAGGAGTAGGGGTGGTTGTCGCCCATCATGAAGTAGGAGTTGGCCGGCACGGTGACGTTGCCGATGGGAGGCCCGAGCGGCTCGATGTGGGTCCAGGTCTCCTTCAGGGGGGCCCCATTGACGTAGATCGTGTTGCCGCGACTCGTCAGGTGATCGCCCGGCAGGCCAATCACGCGCTTGACCAGGATGGGAGTATTGCCCTCGCAGCGCCCGCGCTCGGCGGGCGGGGCGTGAAACACCACAATGTCACCGCGGTGGATGGTCCCGAAGCGCACACTGAGCTTGGACACGAGGATGCGGTCGCCCGGCATCAGCGTGGGTTCCATGGATCCCGAGGGGATCGAGAAGGTCTGGATGACGTAGCCGCGCAGCACCAGCGAGGCGGTCAGCGCGATCACCAGGATGATGAGCCATTCGATCAGGGCGCGGTGCCCGTGGCGGGTGGGTGCGACCGGGGCTGGCGCCTCGGTCGAGTCGATCACCGGGTCGACGCTCTCGACCTCCTCCCCCTCCCCCGGCGCGCTCACGTCGGGCTCTTGGGGGTCACCAGCACCCGTCCAGGCTAACGGCCCGCTGGGCCCTCATCAACTCGGGGCCCGCCCGCTGCGATGCTCCAGCGACGTGAGCAGGCGCTCGAAACGATCGTCGTGAGCCTGGAAGGGGTCCTTGAGCAGCACGGTGCGCTGGAGCTCGTCGTTGAGCTTGAGGTGGACCCAGTCGACGCTGTAGTCGCGCCGGTACTGCTTGGCGACGCGAATGAAGTCGCCGCGCATCCGGGCCCGCGTCGTCGTGGGGGCTTGGGAGGCGGCCTCCACCACCTGGGCGTCGTCGACGATCCGGCGGGTGTGTCCGAGTCGCTGGCGCCCGTAGAACAGGCTGCGCTCGAGGTTGGTGTCGTGGTACAGGAGGTCGATCAGGGACACCCGGGGACTGTCGAGAGCCAGCCCGTCGCGCTCCATCGCCCGGTCGATCATCTGGTACTTGGCCACCCAGTCGACGCGATCGGCCAGGCGCATGGGCTCGGCGCGATAGTCGTCGAGGGCGTCGCGCCAGGCGCGCACGACGAGCGGGAAGTCCGGGGGCGTCTCGCGCGACTCGACGAAGCGCTCGGCCCGCTCGCACAGGTCCTCTTGGATCTCCAAGGCCGTCATGTCGCGGCCCGAGGCCAGCTTCAGGGTGTCCTTGCCCCACAGGTCGTAGGAGACCTCGCGCAGGGCGCTGATGGGCGAGACCAGGTTGTAGTCGCGCAGAATCGTCGTCTTGTCCTCGATCATCGCCAAGACGATCGCCGCCGTGCCGACCTTCAGCATGGTGGCGAACTCGCTCATGTTGGAGTCGCCCACGATCACGTGCAGGCGGCGGTAGCGCTCGGGATCCGCGTGGGGCTCGTCGCGGGTGTTGATGATGGGTCGGCTGCGGGTGGTAGCCGAGGAGATGGACTCCCAGATGTGCTCGGCGCGCTGGCTCATGGCGAAGGCGGCTCCGCGCGGCGCCGTCACCACCTTGCCGGCACCGGCAAAGATCTGGCGGGTGACCAGGAACGGGATGAATACCTGTTCCAAGCGGCTGAGGTCTTCGATGCGCTCGATGGCGTAGTTCTCGTGGCAACCGTAGGAGTTGCCCGCCGAGTCGGTGTTGTTCTTGAACAGGTAGACCGATCCGCGGGCGCCGTCGTTGGCCAGCTCGCGCTCGGCGTGGTCGACCAGCTCACGCAGGATCGACTCGCCCGCCTTGTCCTGGGCTACCAGGTCCTCGAGGCTGTCGCACTCGGCTGTCGCGTACTCGGGATGGCTGCCCACGTCCAGGTAGAGCCGACCGCCGTTCTCCAGGAAGACGTTGGAGGACCGGCCCCAGGCGACGACTTTGCGGAACAAGAAGCGAGACACCTCGTCGGGACTCAGTCGACGCTGACCCTGCCAGGCGAAGGTCACGCCGTACTCGGTCTCGATGCCGAAGATCCGCCGCAGCACGACTAGTGGCCCAGCAGCTCGGCGACCTGCTCGTCGGTCAGACGCAGGAAGGTGCGGCGGCCGCCCCGGTCCTCGAGCACCGCCACCTCCAGGTCGGGCACGGCAATCTCGCGGTCCGTCCCGGCCAGCGCGGCCACCGCATTGCGCAGGGTGGTCGCCAGGTCGTGGACCTCCTGCTCGGCCTCGGCGAGACGGGCGCGGATGGCGTCGGCATCGCCCCCCACGACGGCGAAGTGGGGCTCGTCGGCGATGGTGCCCTCGTAGGCGATGCGGTAGAGCTTGGACGGCCGCACGGTCCCGCCGAGCTGGGCGACGAGGATCTCGACCTCCAGAGGCTTGGGCCCCTCGGTGAACATGTCACCCAGGTGCTGGGCGTAGTAGTTGGCCAGGGCCCGCACGTCGACGTCCTCGCGCGAGTACGTGTAGCCGGTGCTGTCGGCCCAGCGGATGCCGGCCTCCCGGAGCCGATCGAACTCGTTGTACTTGCCCACCCCGGCGAAGGCGATGCGGTCGTAGATCTCGGAGATCTTGTTCAAGGAGGCCGACTGGTTCTCGGCGACCAGCACGATGCCCACGTCGTAGATGGTCGCCACGATGGCGCGTCCGCGGGCGATGCCCTTCTGGGCGAACTCGGCCCGGTCCTTGATCAGCTGCTCGGGCGAGACGTAGAAGTAGTTGCTCATCGCAGCGTTCCTCCCGCGACCCCCTGGGCCTGCGTGCGGCGCTCGTTGATGGCCTCATAGCGCACGCGCACGTCGTCGGTGGGCAGTTCGGCGAAGCCGGCTGCGTCGATGGTCACCACCATCGGGAAGATGCCGCGCACGAAGTCCGGCCCGCCAGTGCTCGGGTCGTTGTCCCCCGCCTCGTAGATGGCCAAGGCGGCCAGGTCCAGGGCCTCCTCGCGCGTGAGGTCGGTGCGGAAGCCGAGGCGCAGCGCACTCTCGGCGAAGGGGGTGCCCGACCCGATGGTCGCGAAGTCCCGGCGCTCGTAGCATCCGCCGGCCCCGTCGTACTCGAAGATCCGGCCTTCGCGGCGCGTGGGGTCCCACCCGGCTAGGAGGGGCACCACGACCAGGGGGCTGGACAGGTTGTTGCGCTGGATGATCGGCGAGAGGTAGTTGGCCTTGCCCTCGAGGGTGAGGTCGGCGTCGGTCATCTTCTGGTAGTGCTCGAAGGAGAGCTGGGCCAGGCGGATGAATTCCATGCCGCGCGCCGCGCTGCCCGAGATGGCAAGTGCCGTATAGGCGTCGGCCGCCTCGATCTTGCGTACGTCGCGGCTCGCGATGTAGCCCGCGGTGGCCTGGCGGTCGCCCACCATCACGACGCCTTGCGCGTAGCGCAGGGCCACGACCGTGGTCGCGTGCGGGGCGTCGAGGGTCTGGTCGGGCGTGGTGAGCAGCCCGCTCACCTCGGCGAAGCGCACGAAGTTCGGGCCGGGATCCTCACTGGCGGAAAAGAGGGGCAGTCCCACCTCACTGCCCTCCCTTTTGGATGTAGTTGCGCACGAACTCCTCGGCGTTCTCCTCCAGGACGTCGTCGATCTCGTCCAGGAGGTCGTCGAGGTCCGCCTTCAGCTGGTCGGCGCGACTCGCCTCGGGGCGCACCTCGACGACGTCTTCGCGACTGCGCGTGGCTTTGGGCCTTTGGATCCGTTCCTGCTCACTCATACCCTCTGTTCTACCCTTCCAGCGCCGCCAAGAGGTCGCGCGCGTGAGGAGCGTTGGCGAACAGGTCGGCGGTCAGCGCGGCGGTGCCGCGCAGTGGGTCGGCCGTGGGCACCTTGTGGAGGGGACCGGTGCCCAGGTCGAACACGACGGAGTCCCAGTTGGCCGCCACCACGTCGTCGGGGTAGCGGGCCACGCACTGGCCGCGAAAGAAGGCGCGCGTCGAGTCGGGGGGTGACGAGACCGCGCGGGCGATGTCCCCACTCGCGTGGAGGGCCCGCAGGCCCACCCGGGCGGCCAGCGAGCGGGCGGGGTCCACGTCGTGATACTGCAAATCGATCGCCTGGAGTCGGGCGTCGGTGGGTGCCAGGTCGTAGCGGGCGCGGTAGCCGTCCACGATCCGACGCTTGGCCACCCAGTCAACGCGGTCGGCGACCGCCTCGTGGTCGTCGCGCACGCCGTCGAGCATCTCGCGCCACTGCACCAGGAGAAAGGCCACCTCGTCGGGCTCGGCCACGGCCGGGGCCCCGGTGCGCTCCGCGTAGTCGCTGGCCAGGTGCCACAGGCAGTCCTGGAGATCCCAGGCGGTCCAGGCCACCCCGGACTCGAGCTCGATGGTCGCGGTCAAGGTGGGGTCCAGGGCCAGGGACCGCAGGGCGGCCACCGGCTCGCGGGGCGGCGACGGGAAGGCGCCGAGCCCCTCATCTTCGAGGGCGGCCAGCAGCAGCGCGGTCGCGCCGAGCTTGACCGCGGTGGCGACCGGGCTCAGGTTCGCGTCGCCGATGATCACGTGCAGGCGCCGGAAGCGGGAGGGGTCGCCGTGAGGCTCGTCGCGGGTGTTGATGATCGGGCGCCGCAGCGTCGTCTCCAGGCCCACCACCTCCTCGAAGAACTCGGCGCGCTGGCTGAGCTGGAAGGCGGGCCGTGCTGCCCGGGTGTGCTCGAGCTCGGCCCCCACCTTGCCGGCACCCACGACCACCTGGCGGGACACGAAGTGGGGCACCATCGCCACGACCAGGTCGCGGAAGGCGACGTCCCGGCGCACCAGGTAGTTCTCGTGGCATCCGTAAGAGTTGCCCTTGCCGTCCGAGTTGTTCTTGTAGAGGCCGATGTGCTGGGCGGGAGGCAGCTCGGCGTTGGCCTCGGCCATCGCGTGGCGCAGGACGTTCTCGCCGGCCTGGTCGTAGAGGACGGCCTGGAGGGGGGTGCGGCACTCGGGCGACGAGTACTCCGGGTGGGCGTGGTCGACGTAGAAGCGTGCCCCGTTGGGCAAGACGGCGTTGGCCAGGTGCGTCTCGATCACCGGTGCGTAGGAGGGTCCGGCCACCAGGTCGCGGGCGTCGCGTCCGGGGCTCTCGTCGTCGAAGTCCCAGGCGATGGGTGCCGCCATGCGCCGGGCGTAGGCGGTCACCACCAGCGTCGAGGACGTGACCGGGTCGCCGTCGGGTCCCCCGCGGATGCCGAACTCGGTTTCGATGCCGACGACCTTGGGGAGTGCCATGTCCTAGAGGTACTGCCCGGTCCCGACGTGCTGGATCGAGCGCCCGCCGGCCAGTGGCTGGTCCTGGGTGTGGCTGACCAATGTGCGGATGAAGACGATGCGCTCGCCCTTCTTGCCCGAGATGCGGGCCCAGTCGTCCGGGTTGGTCGTATTGGGTAGGTCCTCGTTCTCGTGGTACTCCTGGCGGATGGAGTCGAGCAGGTCGCTGCGGCGCAGCCCGCGGCTGGCCGACTCGATCTCGCGCTTGACGGCCAGCTTCTTGGCTCGTCGCACCACGTTCTCGATCATGGCGCCGGAGGCGAAGTCCTTGAAGTAGAGGACCTCCTTGTCGCCGCCCTGGTAGGTCACCTCCAAGAACCGGTTCTCGTCGGCGATGCGGTACATCGCCTCGACGGTCGCCTCGATCATGGCCTGGAGCGCCTTGTCGGCGTCCCCGCCGCCGAGGGCCGCCTGCTCGTCGGGGTCGACGGGCAGGCCCGAACGCAGGTACCGAGAGAAGATCTGGGTGGCGGCCTCGGCGTCGGGGCGCTCGATCTTGATCTTGACGTCCAGGCGTCCCGGGCGCAGGATCGCCGGGTCGATCAGGTCCTCCCGGTTGGTGGCACCGATCACGATGACGTCGCGCAGGGACTCGACCCCGTCGATCTCGGCCAGCAGCTGGGGGACGATCGTCGACTCGACGTCCGAGCTGATCCCCGTCCCCCGGGTGCGGAAGAGAGAGTCCATCTCGTCGAAGAACACGATGACCGGGACGCCCTCCTCGGACTTCTCCCGGGCGCGTTGGAACACGAGGCGGATCTGGCGCTCGGTCTCCCCGACGTACTTGTTGAGCAGCTCGGGGCCCTTGATGTTGAGGAAGTAGGAGCGCACGTTCTGGTTGCCCCGCAACTCGCCGACCTTGGTGGCCAGAGAATTGGCCACGGCCTTGGCGATGAGGGTCTTGCCGCACCCGGGCGGGCCGTACAGGAGGATCCCCTTGGGCGCGGGCAGGTCGTAGCGGGCGAACAGGTCTCGGTGCAGGTAGGGCAGCTCGACCGCGTCGGTGATTTGCTCGATCTGGGCGTCCAGTCCCCCGACGTCCTGGTAGGTGATGTTGGGCACCTCTTCGAGGATCAGGGACTCGGCTTCCTGGCGACTGAGGCGCTCAGTGAGGAGGTGGCTGCGCTGGTCGAGCAGGACGGTGTCGCCACTGCGCAGGCGTACGTCGCGCAGGGACTCGGCGCGCTCGACGACGCGCTCCTCGTCGGTGTGCCCGTAGATGATCACGCGCTGGTCCCCCAGCGTCTCTTTGACCGTGACGACCTCACCTTGCCCGTCGGTGTCGCGCACACCGATCACGGCGAAGGACTCGTTCAGCACGACCTCATGACCCCGCTCGACCTGCTGGGGGTCGATGCTCGGGTGGAGGGCCACGCGCATCTTGCGACCGGCCGAGACGATGTCCACGGTGCCGTCCTCGTTGAAGTCGAGGAAGGTGCCGTAGACGGTGGGCGGCTGCGTCAGCTTGTCGACCTCGTCGCGCAGCGCCGCGATCTGGTCCCGGGTCTGCTGGATGGTGATGCTCAGCTTCTCGTTGTTGGAGCGGGCCTGGGCCAGCTGGCCGCGCGTCTCGAGAAGGCGCTCCTCGAGCTCGTCGACCCGCTGGCGCCAGGCGCGATCATTGCTAGGCGCCTCGTCGTCGCGCTCGTCGTCATCGAATGGGCCCATGGCCTCACCCTAGACTTCGCTCCTGGCTCGGGCTACGAGGGTCTCGAGTTCGACCGCTAAAGTGGCCGCACTGTCACCGAGGAGGACGCATGAGGGTGTGGATCGACCAGGATCTGTGCACGGGAGACGGTCTGTGCGAAGAGATCTGTCCGGCGGTCTTCACCCTGCTCGACGACGGGCTGGCCTACGTCAAAGAGGGCGACACGGTCAAGAGCGACCCCGGAGGGGCCGCGGGGGTGGCCGTCGTGCCGCCGGACCAGGAGGATGCGGTAGTCGAGGCGTCCGAGGAGTGCCCCGGGGAGTGCATCTTCATCGAGCAGGACTGAGCTCGGCCCCCGGGCGCACCAGGCGCCGCGCGGTGGTCAAGAACCCGGTGTGGGCCACCATGCGGTGGTCGGGCCGCACGGCGCGGCCGTCGATGTGCCACCCGCGCTCGAGGACCTCGACGGTCTCGATCTGGCCAAAGCCGTGGGCCCGCAGGGCGTCGCGCACCTGGAGCACCTGGGTGATGCTCGGGAGGTAGGAGAGCAGGATGCCCCCGGGACGCAGCGCGGCGGCAGCGTGCTCCACGACGCGCCAGGGCTCGGGCAGGTCCAGCAGGACTCGGTCGAGGCCACGCTCGTCGATGCCCGCGCCCGCGTCGCGGATCTCGATCTCGTAGGCCACTCCGGGTCCCAAGAAGGTCTCCACGTTGCGTCGGGCCTGGTGGGCGAAGTCCTCACGCAGCTCGTAGGCGTGGACGCTGGCGCCGGCCCGCAAGAGGGCCATCGACAAGGCGCCCGACCCGACACCGGCCTCGAAGACGCGCTGTCCCGGCCCGATGTCGGCTCGCAGGAGGATGGCTCCCAAGTCCTTGGGGTAGATCACCTGAGCACCGCGGGGCATCTTGAGGACGATGTCGGCGAGAGTGGGGCGCAGCACCAGGAATCGGCGCTCCGAGCCGGCCGCGCCCACGAGGGAGCCCTCGGGCTGCCCGATGACGTCGTCGTGGGCCACGATGCCGGCGTGGGTGTGGAAGGAGCCACCGCTCTGCAGGGTCACCAGGTAGCGCCGGTCCTTGGCGTCGATCAGGAGGACGCGCTCCCCCGCGCTGAGGTCCGCATTCATGCGCGCGAGGGGCGCGCGCGAGAGGCGCGATGCAAGAGGCGCATGACCACCAGCAGTGCGGCCACCACCGCCCAGGCCGGCGAGGCGCGACGCAGGGCCCGTCCGGCGGCCAGAGCCGCGGCCCATCGCAGCGTGCGCATCATCGGCGCGAGGCGCGGGCGCGGGTGCGGGCCCGTCGCCGGGCGCGCCAGAATCCCCAGACGAAGCCCGTGACCAGGCCGCCGGCCCCGGCGAGGGCGGTGGTGGCCGGGTCCTCACGCCACGCGCGGATCTGCGTGGAGGGTACCAGGTCGCGCACGGCACGCTCCAGGTCGCGGCGCGTGGCCGACGTCGTCACGAGGGGTCCTTGAGACGTCGACGCACCGAGGCGTCGCCGACGATGCGCCAGGCCGTCAGGGCCAGCACGGCCAGGGCGGCCACCGCGACGATCAGGTAGGGCAGCCACGACAGGGAGCCATCGAGAACCCGGAACTGCTGCAAGAAGCGCAACAGGGCGACCAGGAGCATCAAGGCTCCGAAGCCCACAAAGACGCTGCCCACGGCTCCGAAGGCGGCGTACCGGGCGATGCGCTTGACCGGCTCGACGGTCTCCTCACGAACGTAGCGTCCCAGCAGCGACTTGATCTCGTCGACGTCGCGCCGCAGCGAGATGCCCGGGAAGAGGCGACGCCACCATGGCACCTTCATGGCGCCAGCCTACTCACCGGGGGCTCACGACGAAGGTGGAGCTGGCCGTGGCCACGAGGTGGTCGTGCTGGTCACGCACGGTCGCGTCGGTGAAGGCCACGCTGCGGCCGATGCGGCGCACCTGGGCCACGCACGTCAAGGTCGCCCCCGGGCGCACCGGCCGCACCAGGGAGACGCGTAAATCGGTGTTGGCGACCCGTACCGCGCCCGTGGCCGCCTGGACGACGGCGGCGCCCATGGCCGAGTCGGCGATGGCGGCCAGGAAGCCGCCCTGGAGGACCCCCATCGGATTGGTGAAGCGCTCGTCGATATCGACAACCCAGACGCTCTGGGACGGGTCGTCGTTGGCTAGACGCCGCAGTCCCAGGCTGAGGTCGCAGTTGGGCGGAACCTGGAGCATGGGGTGACGCTACCGTCAACCGTGCATCGAGAGGAACTTCACTACGCTTTTGGCCATGACTGACGATCTGTACGCGGGGGCGACCGACCTGGAGGGCCGCGCCATCCGCGAGATCGTAGCCCTGGCCCTGGACGGGCCCGCTCGAGCCCAGTCGGGCCACAGCGGGACCGCGATGGCCTTGGCTCCCCTGGGCGTGACCCTGTTCTCGCGGCTGCTGCGCCACGATCCCGCTGATCCCCGTTGGCCGGACCGCGATCGCTTCGTCCTGAGCGCCGGGCACGCCTCGATGCTCCAGTACTCCCTGGCCTACCTGTTTGGCTACGACGTCACCGCCCAGGACTTGGAGGCCTTTCGCCAGCCCCACTCGAAGACCCCCGGCCACCCCGAGAGGGGCGTGACCCCCACGGTCGAGGTGACCACGGGACCACTCGGCCAGGGACTGGCCAACGCGGTGGGCCTGGCCCTGGCCGAGCGGATCTTGCGGGCGGACTACGGCGACGACTTGGTGAACCACCGCACGTGGGTGATTGCCGGCGACGGCTGCCTGGAGGAGGGCATCAGCCACGAGGCGGCGTCCCTCGCCGGGGCGTGGGGACTAGACCGACTCACGGTCTTCTACGACGACAACCACATCACCATCGACGGCCCCACCGAGCTGGCCCGCGCCGACGACACGCCGGCGCGGTTCCGGGCCTACGGCTGGCACGTGATCGAGCTCGGCGAGTCGGCCAACGACCTCGACGCCCTCGAGGGAGCCGGCCGCGCGGCCAGGGCCGAGGGCGAGCGACCCACCCTGGTGGTCTTGCGCTCGCACATCGGCTTCCCGTCCCCCGAGATGCTGGATCGACGCGAGGCGCACGGGGCGCCGTTCTCTCCCGCGGTCATTAGCGACGTGAAGGCCCGCCTGGGCCTGGCGGACACGCCGTTCCCGCTCGAGCCCACGCTGCCGGCGCGTCTGCGCGCCAGCGGTGAGGCGAAGGGATCCGGGCGCGAGGCGTGGGTGGCAGCGCTGGCCGCCGCCGGTGAGCGCGGAGCGCGTCTGAGCGAACAGCTGGCCAGCGCCGGTGCCCTGCGCGGAGATGCGGTCGCGCTGGCCTACGAGGCCGGCGCACGGGTGGCCACGCGCAAGGCACTCCAGCGCGCCCTCGACACCTGGGCGCCGGCGACCCGGGGACTGACGGCTGGTTCGGCCGACCTGACCGAGAACACCGGTGTGCGCCTGGTGGGCCCGCGCCAGAGTCGTGAGGACCCGGGCGGGCGTCAGATCCACTACGGGGTGCGCGAATTGGCCATGGCGGCGATCCTGGTGGGCCAGGCCAGCCACGGCGGCCTGCGCCCCTTCGGGTCCACGTTCTTGGTCTTCAGCGACTACGCGCGGCCGGCCCTGCGCCTAGCGGCCCTCAGCGAGGTCCCGGCCACCTTCGTGTTCACCCACGATTCCGTGGCCGTGGGCGAGGACGGGCCCACGCACCAGCCCGTCGAGCACCTCATGTCGTTGCGCGCCATGCCGCGCCTGCACGTGGTGCGCCCCGGGGACGCCAACGAGACGCTGCGCGTCGTCGAGGCCCTGCTGCGCGACCCCGCGCCGCCTCCCACGGCGCTCGTCCTGTCGCGCCAGGACGTTCCGGTGTGGGGACCCGCCGAGGCGGCCGCCTCGGCCGCGGGCGTGGCCCGCGGCGGGTACGTGGTGCGCGAGCAGGCCGACGCGCGCTTCAGCCTGGTGGCGACGGGATCGGAGGTCGCCACCTGCCTGGAGGCGGCCGACGTCCTGGCCAGCGACGGCATCGCGGTGCGGGTGGTGGCTCTGCCGTGCTGGACGTGCTTTGCCGCCCAGCCGGCCTCCTACCAGAGGGCCGTCCTGCGTCGTGAGGTGCCCTCGGTGTCCCTGGAGGCCGGGGCGACACTCGGGTGGCACCGCTACGTTGACGAGGCGATCGGCATCGACCGCTTCGGCCTCTCGGCACCCGGCAGCTACGCCATGAACCACCTCGCCATGACGGCCGCCACGGTCGTCGAGCACGTCCGCACTCGACTGGAGCACCACGCATGAGCGGTCTGCACGATCTCTTCGCCAGCCACGGCCAGAGTCCCTGGATTGACAACATCCGCCGCGACTGGCTCGACGACGGCACGCTGCACTCCCTGGTGGATCAGGGCGTGCGCGGGGTGACCTCGAACCCCTCGATCTTCGCGCGGGCCCTGGCCACCAGCGACGCCTACAGCGCGGGCCTGCGCGCGGGGGGCGCGCGCAGCGATGAGGAGCTCTTCGAGGAGCTGGCCGTTCGCGACGTCCGCGACGCGTGCGCCGTTCTCGACCCCGTCTACAGCGCGTCGCGCGCGGCCTTCGCGGCGCGCCAGACGGAATTCACCGACGGGTTCGTCTCCCTCGAAGTGGACCCGCGCCTGGCCTTCGACGTCGAGGGCACGGTGCGTGCCGCCGAGCGCCTGTCGGCCGCAGTGGGGACCGAGAACCTGCTCATCAAGATCCCCGCCACCGACCAGGGTCTCGAGGCGATCGTGCGCGTGCTGGCTCGCGGCATCAGCGTCAACGTGACCCTCATCTTCTCGGTCGAGCGCTACGACCAGGTGTTCACGGCGTGGCTGGAGGGCGTCGAACGCGCTGACGCGGCCGGTGACGACCTGGCGCGGATCGCCAGTGTGGCCTCGGTGTTCGTGTCGCGCGTGGACACCGCGGTCGACGCCCAACTGGCGCCGGGTGACCCGCGCCGGGGGCGGACGGCCAACGCGCAGGTCGCGGCCGTCTATGACCGGTTCCTCCAGCGAAGCGCGGAGCCGCGCACGCGCCAGCTCCTGGCGCACCGTGCGCCCATCCAGCGCCCGCTGTGGGCGTCGACGTCGGTGAAGAACCCCGACTACGACGAGCTGACCTACGTGGCTCCCCTGGCTGCTCCCTCCACCGTCAACACGATGCCCGACGCGACTCTCGAGGCGGCGCGCCAGCGCACGGGCTGGGAGCCCTCCCCGCTCACCGACGCCCGCGCGCGCCAGGCCATGATCGACCAGCTGGGTGACCTGCCCGCGGGGGTCGATCTGGCGGCCACGGCCGCCCAGCTGGAGGCCGAGGGGGTCCAAGCCTTCATTGACGCCTACGAGTCGGTCCTGGCGACGGTGGCCGCCCGCCGCCGCGAGGTCGCGTGAACGAGGCCGAACGCCTGGTGGCGGGCGACCCGACGCTCTTTGTCGGGTCGACGGCGACTGGGGCGCTGGGCTGGCTGGGACACCCCGTCGCCTACGGCGGCTCGTGGCTGGCCGCGACGCTGGAGCGCCTGCCGCGGCGTCGCGAACAGACCCTCGTGGTGGGCATGGGCGGCTCCTCGTCGCCCGCGCGCATGCTGAGCCGCTCAGCATCCCTCAGCGTGCTGGACACGTCGAATCCCGACACCATCGCCGCGACCGACTTCTCGAATGCCACGCTGATCGTGGCCTCCAAGTCCGGCACCACCGTCGAGGTGCAGACGCTGATGGCCCACGCGCTGGTGAACGGCGTCGCGCCCGAGGACCTGATCGTCATCACCGATCCGGGTACCTCGCTCGCGGCCCTCGGCCAGTGGCTGGGGGCGACGGTGGTGCTGGCCGATCCCGCGACCGGGGGACGCTTCTCGGCCCTGAGTCCCTTCGGCCTGATCCCGGCGCTCTACGGGGGCTGGAGCCTCGACGAGCTGGCCGAGCTCCAGGAGGCCAACCGCCTGGGCGCAGACGTCGTCGAGCGGGCACTGGCGCGCGCGGCGGCGGTGGAGATCGCCGACGACGTTGGCCACCTGGACGTCGGGGGCGACCCCGCCGCGAACGGGACGGCCCTGTGGCTCGAGCAGCTGGTCGCCGAGACCACCGGCAAGGACGGACGGGGCATCGTCCCAGTGCCGGGCCCGGGACCCGGTGCGGAGCCGAGCCAGATCATGGAGTTCCAGCTGACGGCGGCGTGGCTGGCCCGCCGGCTGGGCGTGGATCCCTTCAACCAGCCCGACGTCGAGCGGGCCAAGCGCGACGTCTTCGCACGCCTGACCCCGGAGGCCCGCAGTGGGACCTCCCCGGTCACCGATCTCGTGCCGCTGGAGAGGGCCCTGAGCCACCCGGGCTACCGCACCCTCCAGGTCTACGGCCCCCTCAGCGCGGGCGCGCTGCTCGGTCCCCCGCGCGCGGCCATCGAGGCACGCTTCGGCACCACGACTGCCAACCTCGGCCCGCGCTACCTGCACTCGACGGGCCAGCTCCACAAGGGTGGGCCGGCTGTGGGCGTGGTCCAGGTCGTGGTGCGCCCGCGGAGCGCGCCGCGGCGCATTCAGGGACGGGCCTACTCCTTCCACGACCTCCACCGGGCGCAGGCTGACGCCGACCTAGCGGCCCTGGCGGCCGCCGGCCGTCCGGTGGCCCGGATCGTTGTCGACACGCTGGACGAGGTGATCGCCCAGGTCGCCGCGCTGGCCTGAGCACGGGCGCCAGTAAGATGCCGGCCATGGCCTCCCCGCGTACCGACTTCGCGGTATCTAACCTGGTCAACAGCGTTGCCGAGGAGCTCGCCGTCGAGGCGTTCACCCGGGCCCGCGACGCTCACGGCTGGACGATCACCTACTCGCCCAAGGTCTTCATCCCCCTGACGCGCCTGTGCCGCGACCGCTGCGCCTACTGCACGTTCGCCCAGGCACCCGCGCGCCTCGAGGCGCCCTACCTCTCACTCGAGCAGGTGATGGAGATCGCGGAGGCCGGCCAGGCTGCCGGGGTCACTGAGGCGCTGTTCACCCTGGGCGAGCGTCCCGAGCTGCGCTACGTCGAGGCCCAGCGCTGGCTCGAGGCACGGGGCTACGCCTCGACGATCGACTACGTGGCCACGGCCGCCCAGCTGGTCTTGGAGTCGACCGGCCTGCTCCCCCACATCAACGCCGGCGCCCTCAGCGCCAACGAGCTGGCCCAGCTGCGCGCCGTCAGCGCGTCCCAGGGGATGATGCTCGAGGTGCTGGCCGACCTGCCCGCGCACCGCCTGGCCCCCGACAAGGCACCCGAGCGGCGCGTGGCGACGCTGCGCGCGGCCGGCGAGCTCCAGATCCCCTTCACCACCGGCCTGCTGGTCGGGATCGGCGAGTCGCGCGAGGATCGCCTGAGGACCCTGGAGGCCATCGGGGAAGCCCACGCCGAGTTCGGCCACGTCCAAGAGGTCATCGTCCAGAACTTCCTGCCCAAGCCGGGCACGGCCATGGCCCACGCCGCGCCGCCCAGCGCCGAGGAGTTCCACTGGACCATCGCGGCGGCCCGTCTAGTCCTGCCCGCCGACATTCACCTCCAGGCCCCCCCCAACCTCAGTGACGACCCGGGCTGGCTGCTGGACTTCGGCATCGACGACTTCGGCGGCGTCTCGCCGGTGACGCGCGACCACGTCAACCCGGAGCGTGCCTGGCCCGCGATCACCGCCCTGCGCCGCACGACCGAGGACCGGGGCCTCCTGCTCGTGCCGCGGCTCACGGCCTACCCGGCCTTCGTGGACCAGGCGGACACCTACTTCGACGCCGCGGTGCGACCGGCCGTGCTGGCCGCGGCCGATGTCGACGGGCTGGCCCGCGACGATGCCTGGTGCTCGGGCGGGGAGGCGCCACCGCCGGAGGCGCCGGTCTCGCGCGTGCGCACCTCGGCGGTAGAGGCGCTGCTGGCACGCTACGAGCCCGGCTACGACTTCGTAGACGACGAGCTCGTCACCCTGCTGCGCGCGCGCGGCGGCGACTTCACGGCCGTCGTGGAGCTGGCCGACGACGTGCGCCGTCGCATCGTGGGCGAGCCCGTGACCTACGTGGCGAACCGGAACATCAACTACACCAACGTCTGCACGTTCAAGTGCCGGTTCTGCGCCTTCTCCAAGGGCCCGCTGTCGTTGAACCTGCGTGGCGACCCGTACCTGCTGACCCTCGATGACATCGCTGCCCGGGTCCGCGAGGCCCACGAGCTCGGGGCCACCGAGGTCTGCTTGCAGGGGGGTATCCACCCGAGCTTTGACGCCGACTACTACCTCGACGTCGTGCGCGCCGTTCACGAGACGGTGCCCACGATGCACATCCACGCCTTCAGCGCTTTGGAGATCCACGAGGGTGCCCGGCGCGCGAACCTCGACCTGACCGACTACCTGGGTCGCCTGCGCGACGCGGGGCTGAAGACCCTGCCGGGCACTGCGGCCGAGATCCTCGACGACCGGGTGCGTGCGGTGCTGTGCCCCGACAAGCTCTCGACCAACCAGTGGCTCGAAGTGCACCGGGCGGCCCACGAGGTGGGGCTGCACTCCAACGTGACCATCATGTTCGGTGCGATGGAGGGCGTCGAGAGCTGGGCCACGCACCTGCGCCTCACCCGGGACCTGCAGAAGCGCACGGGCGGGTTCACCGAGTTCGTCCCGCTCCCCTTCGTACACATGGCGACGCCGATCTTCTTGCGGGGACGCGCGCGGCGGGGCCCGACGTTCCGCGAGACCGTCCTGATGCACGCGGTGGGACGCTTGCACTACGCGAACCTCATCGACAACGTGCAGGCCAGCTGGGTCAAGCTGGGGGTGGCCGGCGTGCGCCGCATGCTCAGCGCGGGGGCCAACGATCTGGGTGGCACGCTGATGGAGGAGAACATCTCCCGGGCCGCGGGCGCGGTCCACGGACAGTTGATGGACGTCGCGCACCTGCGCGACATCGTCGCGCCCCTGGGCCGGCCGCTGGTTCAGCGCTCCACGCTCTACGGTGCGCCGTGAGCGCCGCCGGGCCCGACGACGGCGAGCGCGCCGCCTTGCGCGCCGAACTGCTCGAGCAGGTCGACCGCCTGGAGCGTTCCGGAGGTGACGTGCGGGACCTGTCGGTTGCCGTGCGCGCCATGGGCGAGCTGGCCACCGCAGCCCGGGTCTTCTCTCCGTGGCACGATCGACCCAAGGTGACGATCTTCGGCTCGGCCCGGGTGTCCGAGACGGCCCCGCAGTACGCCCTGGCGCGAGACGTGGCCGCACGCCTGGCTGCGCGGGGCTGGATGGTCGTGTCGGGGGCCGGGCCCGGGATCATGGAGGCAGCCGCCCGCGGTGCGGGTGAGGAGGCGACGCTCGGGGTCAACATCGAGCTGCCCTTCGAGCGGGGGGCCAACCGCTACGTGGAGGCCGACACCCGCCTGGTGGAGATGAAGTACTTCTTCACCCGTAAGGTCGCCCTGACCCGCGAGTCCGCAGCCTTCGTCTTCTTCCCCGGTGGCGTGGGCACGATGGACGAGCTCTTCGAGCTGCTGACCCTGCTGCATACCGGCAAGACGAGCCCGGCGCCGATCGTGCTGGCCGACGTGGACGGTGGGCGCTACTGGGAGTCCTGGCTGGACTTCGTTACCGGCTCGATCATCGAGGCGGGCTACCTCGACGACGCCGCCAGAGACCTCGTGCGCGTGTGCCACGACGCGGCCGCCATCGAGCTCGAGGTGGTCACCTTCTTCAGCAACTACCGGGGGTTCACCCACCACGACGGCCACGGCCGCATGGACCTGGTCACGGCCCCCGACGAGGCGACCCGGACCCGGATCGCCGAGGTCCTGGCCGGGGTGAGCGGGCCCGGCGAAGTGAGCGTGGACGGGGGCACGCTGAACTTCCCCTTCGACGGGCGCCACTACGCCGAACTGCGCCGGGTGATCGATCTGGTCAATCGGGCCGCTGGTCCGCCGCCTCGCTGAGCGCCCGCAGCAGGGCCTCGGCCTTGAGGAGGCTGCGGCGCGCGCGGGCCAACTGACGCTCCTGATCCGCGAAGTGCGGATCGCCGCGCAGTTGCGCACGAACCGCGTCGAAGAGCGCGTCGGCGACGTGTCCCTCGACCGCGGAGACCTCGTCGGCCAGGGTCGCGTAGTCGCTCACGACGTCAGGGTGGTCACCGTGAGCTCGCCGGCGGCGAACTGGGCCCGCAGGACCTTCTTGTCGAACTTGCCCACGCTGGTGCGCGGGATCTCCTCGACGAAGGTCCAGTGCTCGGGCACCCACCAGCGCGCCACGCGCTCGGCCAGGAAGGCGCGCAACTCCTCGGGGGTGGCCGTCGCGTCGGGACGCAGGACCACGCAGCACAGCGGACGCTCCTGCCACTTGTCGTCGGGGACCGCGATGACGGCGGCCTCGAAGACCGCCGGGTGGGCCATGACGGTGTTCTCGAGCTCGACCGAGCTGATCCACTCGCCTCCGGACTTGATGACGTCCTTGGAGCGGTCGGTGATCATCATGAATCCCTCGGCGTCGAGGGTCCCGATGTCGCCAGTGCGCAGCCAGCCGTCGTGGAAGCGCTCGGGGGCCTCGACGCCGTAGTACGAGGCAGCGATCCAGGGACCCCGGATCTCGAACTCGCCCACGGTGTGGCCGTCGTTGGGCAGGACCGAGCCGTCGTCGTCGGTGATGCGCATGTCGACACCGGCCACCACGCGACCGGTGCGGACCTGGTAGTCGATCTCCTTCTCGGGTGGCGTGCCGGCCGGGGGGATCGCCACCGCGGCCAGGGGGCTCGTCTCGGTCATGCCCCAGCCCTGGACCACCGTGCGGCCGTAGCGGTCGCGGAACGCTTCGATCATCGAGCGCGGCACGGCCGCACCACCGGCCAGGATCCCGCGCAGCGAGGTGAAGTCGGCCTCGGCGTCCGACTCGGCCGCGCGCAGCACGTCGTTCCACACGGTGGGCACGCCGAGCGAGACGGTCGGGCGCAGCTCGCGGATGATGCGCACGAGCGGCTCTCCCTGCAAGAACATCTGCGGCATGATCAGCTCCATCCCGGCGAAGAAGGCCGAGAAGACCGCGCCCCAGGCGTTGACGTGGAACATCGGCACGATCAGGAGGCAGCGGTCCTGCTCGCTCAACCCGATCGAGTTGGCCGTCGTGGAGGCCAGGGAGTGCAGCCAGGTGGAGCGGTGCGAGTAGACGACGCCCTTGGGCTGGCCCGTCGTGCCCGACGTGTAGCACATGATGGCGCCGTCGCGCTCGTCCAGGTCGGGCCACACGAAGCCGGTCTCCTCGGCCGCCAGGAGGGTCTCGTAGTCCAGGGTGGGCCCCAGGTCGGTCACGTCGGTCAGCCCGTTGACGATGATGTGCTCGATGCCGGTCAGCTGATCGCGGACCTTGGCCAGCAGACCGATCAGCGAGGCGTCCACGATCAGCACGCGATCGCCGCCGTGGTTGATCACGTAGGACAGGTGCTCGGGAAACAGACGGATGTTGAGGGTGTGCAGCACCGCGCCCATGGTGGGTACCGCGAGGTACGCCTCCATGTGGGCCTGGTTGTTCCACATGAAGGAGCCGACCCGGTCACCGGGCCTCACGCCGAGGCGCGTCAGCGCAGCGGCCAGGCGCTCGGCCCGCCGGCTGACTTCGGCGAATGTGGCCTCCTGGACGCCCGTCGGGGTGACCGTGAAGACTCGCTTGTTGGCGTAGAGCCACTCCCCGTGGCGCACGATGTCGCGGATCAGGAGTGGCGCGTCCTGCATGGTGCTTCGCATCTCAGCCCTTTCTTCTCTGGGTTCGATGCTACCGAGCAGCGCGGCCGCGTCGGAGGTCTACCAGGAGGTCGCCTGGGGCCGCACCGGTGCGGGGAGCCGGCGCTGACCGGTGAGGTGCTGGTCGACGGCGGCAGCCGCGCTGCGACCCTCGGCGATGGCCCACACGATGAGGCTCTGCCCGCGCACGGCGTCGCCGCAGGCGAAGACCGGCACCGAGCCACCCAGGCCGGTGCGCCAGGTGTCGGTGACCGCGATCGTCGAGCGCGCCGTCGCGTGGTGCGCTGGCAGCCCCAGGGCGCTCAGGTCCGGTCCGAGGAAGCCCGCGGCGACCAGCACCAGATCGGCGTCGACGACCTCCTCGGCCCCCGTGGCCACGTCGCGCAGCCGGGCCCGCTGGACGGAGGCGCCCGAGCCCTCGAAGGCGAGCGTGTCGATGGCGAAGCGGCGGGTGCCGCCCTCCTCGTGGGCACTGGTCACCTTGAGCAGTCGGGGCATGGTGGGCCAGGGCTGGTCGGCCGGGCGGGTCGACGGGGGCTCGGGCAGGATCTCGAGCTGGGTGACGGACCGGGCGCCCTGGCGGTGAGCGGTGCCCAGGCAGTCGGCGCCCGTGTCGCCGCCCCCCAGGATCAGCACGGCCTGGTCCCGGGCGTCGATCGTGGGTGGGCGGTTGGTGGCCACGGCCCGGTTGGCCGCCTCGAGGTAGGTCATGGCCAGGTGCACGCCGCCCAGCTCGGACCCGGCGATGGGCAGCTCGCGCGCGCGGGTCGCTCCTACGGCCAGCACGATGGCGTCGACGCGGCGCGCGAGGTCCTCCAGGGCCAGGCCCCCGGGCCCGACGAGCGCGCTGGGACGAAACTCCACGCCGGCGTCGCGCAGGACGGTCAGGCGACGCTCCAAGATGACCTTGTCGAGCTTGAAGGCCGGGATGCCGTAGCGCAGGAGGCCCCCGAGGGCGTCGGCCCGCTCGTAGACGGTGACCCGGTGGCCGACGCTGCGCAGCTGGGCGGCGGCGGCCAGACCTGCGGGCCCAGATCCCACGACGGCCACGTGGTAGCCGGTCTCGTGGCTGGGCACGACCATGACCGGCAGGCCGAGCGCGAAGGCGTGCTCGGCAGTCTGGTACTCGAGGCGCTCGATGGTGACCGGGTCGTCGCCGATGCCGAGCACGCAGGCCGACTCGCACGGCGCCGGGCAGAGGCGGCCAGTGAACTCCGGGAAGTTGTTGGTGGTCAAGAGCTGGGCGGCGGCGTCGGCCCAACGCCCGCGGTAGGCGGCATCGTTGAAGGCGGGGATCGGATTGCCGAGGGGGCAGCCCTGCGTGCAAAAGGGGATGCCGCAGTCCATGCAGCGGGCGGCCTGCTCGCGCACCTCGGACTCGGTCTGGTCCTCGTAGACCTCGGCCCAGTCGCGGCGACGCACGGCGACCGGTCGTGGGTGCGGGCCGCGGCGTGGGAACTCCAGGAATCCGGTCGGCTTACCCATGGCGCAGCTCGTCGCGGGCGCGCTGGTACTCGGAGGTCTCGATGCGCACGAAGTGCATGCGCGAGATGCGCCAGTTCTCCAGGAGGGACCGCGCCCGCCGGGAGCCCGTGTCCTCGGCGTAGCGCGTCAGGATGCCCACGAGCACCGCCTCGTCGGCGGCCTCCAGCGGGTCGATCTCGTAGACCCCGGCACTGAGGGCGTCGTGGACGCGATCGTCGGGATCCCACAAGAAGATCGTGCCTCCCGACATGCCGGCGGCCAGGTTGCGGCCCGTAGGCCCCAAGATCACCAGGTGGCCTCCGGTCATGTACTCGCCGGCGTGGTCCCCGGTCCCCTCGACCACCACCGTGGCCCCCGAATTGCGCACGGCGCAGCGCTCACCGACGATGCCGGTGACGAAGAGCTCCCCGCTGGTGGCCCCGTAGGCGATGACGTTGCCGGCAATGATGTTGTGCTCGGGGTCGAAGGGGGCCGCGGGTGAGGCCACGACGACGACGCGTCCGCCCGAGAGACCCTTGGCGACATAGTCGTTGGCGTCGCCGGTGAGGCGGATGGTCATCCCCGCGGGCAAGAAGGCCCCCAGGCTCTGGCCCGCCGATCCGACCAGGTCCAGGACCACCGAGTCGGGCGCCAGGGTCGTGGCTCCCAAGAGCCGCGTGATCGCGCTGCCGGTCAAGGTGCCCACGGTCCGGTCGGTGTTGCGCACCGCACCGTGGTAGGTGAAGGGTCGGCCCTCGCGCACCGCCTCCAGGGCGGGGTCGAGAAATCGCCAGTCCAGGGCACTGCCGAGCTCGTGGTCCTGGTCCCTGGTGCGGCGCCGCTGGTCGGGGGCGCTGGTCACCACCAGCGCGCCCAGGTCGACTCCACTGACCGGGTCGGGGGTCGCCACCAGGCGGGCGGCGTCGCCGATGATGTCGTCGAGGCGGCGCACCCCCAGGACGCTCAGGTACTCACGCACCTCGCGGGCGACAAACGAGAAAAAGTGCTCGATGAACTCGGGCTGGCCCGAGAAGCGCTCGCGCAGCGCCGGGTTCTGGGTGGCGATGCCGACCGGACACGTGTCGAGGTGGCACACGCGCATCATCACGCAGCCCGACACGACCAAGGGAGCGGTGGCGAAGCCGAACTCCTCGGCGCCCAGGAGCGCCGCAATGATCACGTCGCGCCCGGTCTTGAGCTGGCCATCGACCTGGAGGGTGACGCGGCTGCGCAGGCCGTTGGCGGCCAGGGCCTGGTGGGCCTCGGCCAGGCCGATCTCCCAGGGGGTGCCGGCGTGCTTGATCGACGTGAGGGGCGCCGCCCCAGTCCCGCCGTCGTGCCCCGAGATCAGGATCACGTCGGCGTGGGCCTTGGCGACGCCCGTGGCGATCGTGCCCACCCCCTGCTCGCTGACCAGCTTGACGTGGATGCGGGCACGGTCGTTGGCGTTCTTCAGGTCGTAGATGAGCTGCTTGAGGTCCTCGATCGAGTAGATGTCGTGGTGGGGCGGCGGGGAGATGAGGCCAACGCCGGGTGTCGAGTGGCGCACTTCGGCGATCCAGGGATAGACCTTGGCCCCCGGGAGCTGCCCGCCCTCGCCGGGCTTGGCCCCCTGAGCCATCTTGATCTGGAGGTCGTCGGCGTTGACCAGGTAGCGGCTGGTCACTCCGAAGCGTCCCGACGCCACCTGCTTGATCGCCGAGCGCCGGTTGGCGCGCGGGTCGGCCACCTCGTAGCGTCGCTCGTCCTCGCCGCCCTCGCCGGTGTTGGATCGCGCGCCCAGGCGGTTCATGGCCACCGCCAGAGTGGTGTGCGCCTCCTCGCTGATGGACCCGTAGGACATGGCCCCGGTGGAGAAACGCGCGATGATCGCGGCCTCGCTCTCCACCTCGTCTAGGGGCACGGGCGTGGCCGCGGGGCGCAGCTCCAGCAGGGAGCGCAGGGTCAGGCGCCCGGCGGACTGGTCATCGACGAGGCGCGAGTACTCCTGGAAGATGTCGTAGCGTCCCTCGCGCGTGGCGTGCTGGAGCTTCTGGACGGTCGCCGGGCTGAACAGGTGGAGCTCGCCGTCACGGCGCCACTGGTACTCCCCCGGGTTCTCCAGGGGATCCCCAACCCGCGGCTCGTCCCGGTACGCCCGGCGGTGCCAGCGCCGCACGTCGCCGGCGATACGGTCCAGCTCGGCGCCGCCGATGCGTGACGTCAGATTCGGGAAGAACTGGGCCACCAGGCGCGGGCCCAGTCCGACGACCTCGAAGAGCTCGGAGCCCAGGTAGCTGGCCACGGTGCTGACGCCCATCTTGGACATGATCTTGACCACACCCTTGGTCAGGGCCTTGGCGTACTGATAGCGAGCCTCGAAGGGTGTCGACGAGCCGAGCAGGCCCTGGGCGACCAGGGCGTCGATGGACTCGTAGGCCAGGTACGGGCAGATCGCCGAGGCGCCGAAGCCGAGCAGCGCGGCCACGTGGTGGACCTCGCGCACGTCGCCGGCTTCCACGACCAGGGCGGCCCGGGTGCGGAGGTGCTCAGCCACCAGGCGGTGGTGGACCGCGGTGACGAGCAGGAGGCTCGGGATCGGGGCCAGGGTGGCCGAGGTGGGCCGGTCGCTCAAGATGACGATCGTGGCCCCGGCGCGCACGGCGCGCACGGCCGCGTCAGCGACGGCCGTGATGGCGTCGGCCAGGACCTGACCTAGGACCCCGTCGGAGTCGACGGGGAAGAGCCCGTCGAGCACCACGGGCGTGAATCCGTGAACCCGCTCGCTCTCGTCGAGGTAGCGCAGCTTGGCGAAGTCCTCGCTGCTCAGCACCGGGGAGGCCAGCACGATCTGGTGGGCGTGCTCGGGTGCGGCGGCAAAGAGGTTCTCCTCACCCCCGATCGTCACCCGCGTCGCGGTCACCAGCTCCTCACGGATGGCGTCGAGGGGTGGGTTGGTCACCTGGGCGAAGAGCTGGGTGACGTAGTCGAAGATCGAGCGGGGGCGTCGCGACAGCACGGCCAGGGCCGCGTCCGAGCCCATGGAACCGATCGACTCCTCCCCCGTGGCGGCCATGGGCGCCAGGATCAGGCGCAGGTCCTCGTCGCTGTAGCCGAAGGTGCGCTGGCGGCGGCGCACCGAGGCGAAGCTCGGCTCGAGCATGGGTCGGGGCTCGACACTGTCCAAGGAGACCTGTTGGTCGTCCAGCCAGCGCCCGTAGGGAGCCTGGTGAGCCAAGGCGTCTTTGACCTCGGCGTCCTCGACGATGCGGCCGGCAACCAGGTCGACCAGGAAGATGCGTCCGGGCTGGAGGCGACCCTTGGCCCGCACGTGCGCCGGGTCCACGGGCAAGGCGCCGACCTCGCTGGCCAGGATCACCCGGTCGTCGTCGGTGACCCAGTAGCGCGCGGGGCGCAGGCCGTTGCGGTCCAGGACCGCGCCGACCACCCGGCCATCGCAGAACGTGACCGACGCCGGCCCGTCCCAGGGCTCCATCAGTGCGGCGTGGTAGCGGTAGAAGTCCCGCCTGGCCACGTCCATGGTCGTGGAGCGCTCCCAGGCCTCGGGGATCATCATGAGGACGGCGTGGGCCAGCGACCGCCCACCGTGGACCAGCAGCTCGACGACCTCGTCGAAGGTCGCCGAGTCGCTGCGGCCGGGCGTGACGAGTGGGGTGATCTCCTCGAGGGGAACCGGCCACCCGGGCACCGCCAGGGTGGACTCGCGCGCGGTCATCCAGTTGCGGTTGCCCCGGATGGTGTTGATCTCGCCGTTGTGGGCGATGAAGTGGAAGGGGTGGGCCTGCTCCCAGCGCGGCAGCGTGTTGGTGGAGAACCGGCTGTGCACAACGGCGACCGCCGAGGCCAACTGGTCGTCAGCCAGGTCGCGGTAGTAGCTGCGCAGCTGGGGGGCGGTCAGCATGCCCTTGTAGACCAGCGTGCGGCTGGAGGCCGACACGCCGTAGGCGACCCCGCTGCGCTCGACTAGGCGACGCAGGAGAAAGAGAGCCAGCTCCAGGCGGTCGCCAGCCAGGTCGCCGGTGGGCACCAAGAGGTGCATGACCTGCTGGGGCTCGGTGGAGCGCGAGGTCGGGCCGAGCAGCGTCGAGTCGACGGGTACCGGGCGCTCGCCGGCGCGGGCCAGGCCGAGGCGGGCCGCCGCGTCATCGACGGCTCCGCGCAGGTCCGCGCGCGTGCCGCTCACCATCCACGCGGCGATGCCGTAGCCGCCGGGGGCGGGCACATCGGCGAACCAGGAGGTCACCGCGACGTGCGGGATCTGGAGCAAGATGCCCGCCCCGTCGCCCGAGGCCGGGTCGGCCCCCGCGGCCCCGCGGTGCTCGAGGTTCTCCAGGATCGTCAGGGCGTCGCGGATCGTCTGGTTGGTCGCCTGGCCCGTCAGGTCGGCCACCATCCCGACGCCACACGCGTCGTGCTCGAACGCGGGATCGTAGAGGGTCAGCACGGCTCTCCCGTTTCACGTTGCCAACGGGGCAACGCTGACCCACGCCGAGTATAACAATCGGCCGGCGCATCCCTCGGCGTACGCTGGCCCGAGGGGCTGGCCGCCGCCGGTGCCGTTGGCCATCGGGGGCGGCGTCGGCCCGCTTTTCGACGCAAGGAGGCCTCATGCCCGTTGACGATCTGCTCACTGCTCTCGATGAGCGCATCCTCCACGCCATTCGCGCCCAGGCGACTGGCGAGACGCTGGCGTTCCTGTGCGAGGCTCGCGCGTGGCTCACCCATCCCGACCAGGCGCACGGCGGTCACCGGCTGGCGCCGTGAGGAGCGACGCCAGAGCCGTGGGCTAGCATGGTCGTCTCACGGGCTGTGGCTTAGTTTGGTCTAGAGCGCTCGGCTGGGGGCCGAGAGATCGGGAGTTCGAATCTCCCCAGCCCGACCACGAGGAAGTCACGAAACTCCGGGTCGTGGGCTCACAGAACTGCGTGATTTGAGCCCACCGAGAGCTCGTCTGACTTCGATCGTCGCCCTCTCGACCTCTCAGTCGTAGTCAGCTGCCCTCGCACTCGTTGCCGCACGCGACGAGACCCCCGCACGGACGTGCAGGGGCCAGTAGTTCGACTGCGTGAGGTTCAGGGGTGCGTCAGGTCGTGAGCAGTACGCGCGACGACGTCGCGTCTTCGATCACCTGGCGGTAGGTGAGCTTGCGATGCTGGGTCGGTCGTCCCGGCCGGCGCCGCCGCGGCGCCTCTGCCGCTCCCTCCGGGCTGAACGACATCGCCAGGCGGCGGTTCGCGCTCGCGATGGCCAGGGCCACGCAGAGCCCCGGCAGTCTCAGCCCTTGGCGCTCACTACGTGGGGTAAGGGAAGACCGCTTCTATTCGGGGTCCATCACTGGACCAGAAGACCTTGTAGGGCACCCTCCCGGGCACCGCGTAGCGGAACCTGATGCCGTCTCTCGTGGTAATCGCCGCCGAACGCTCACGCGCCCAGCCAGGATTTTCGAGGATCGACTCACACGCCTCGACAAGGTCGTTGTACAGGTCGGGGTCCCCGGAGGATTCGAGTTCATCGAGCTGTTCGTCAGCAACAGCTGAATAACCCGGCTCCTCGTCCGCCACTGGCTACACCCGAGTGCGGCGGCGGCCAACGCTGCCAGACGCAGCTGCCCGAGAGAGCAGTTCCTGCAACTCGGGCGTGGTGTTGTACTCGTGCTGCGCGGCACTGACGACCTTCGCTGGCTCTACCCGGAAACTGCCGTCGGGGAGCTCTTCGACGAGCCAATCCTCGTTCGGGTGTCCCGCCAGGACCAGTCGGCTCCGGGCGTCTGTCGTGAGGTGTCGAGTCATGGATTCCTCCCTTGAAGAGCATTGTACCCACTCAGACCGTGGCGGGCAAGTGGGTTACGCCCACATTCCCACATGCCTCCCATGGCTCAAGCGTTTCTCTGATCAGACTCTCAGCCTGTTAGCGGAGCAGCGTATTACTGTTAGCAGCCGGTTTCAGGCCCCTCCAGAGCCCAGATGCACCAAGGCCTCTGAGTTTTGTGACTACCCCACCACTCTGCCTCGGGGTCAGCTACTCGGCGACGTTGCGCAGGCTGCCCAGCCGCTCGATGGTGGTGGCCACCACGTCGCCCGAGCGCAGGAAGATCGGGGGCCGGTGTCCCTGGCCCACCCCGGCCGGGCTGCCCGTGAAGATCAGGTCGCCCGGGTGCAGCTCGCACACCGTCGACAGATAGGCCACGATCTGGAAGACCGTGAAGATCATGTCGCTGGTGGAGGCGTCCTGGTACAAGACGTCATTGACGCGGCAGGAGATCGCCAGGTCGTTGGGATCGGGGATCTCGTCGGCCGTCGTGATCCAGGGTCCCACCGGCCCGTAGTGGCGGTGGGACTTGCCCAGCGAGAACTGGGCCGGCGACCCGAGCAGCTGCAGGGCCCGGTTGCTGATGTCCTGGCCCACGCAGTACCCGGCGATGGCTCCCGGGGCCTGCTCGACGCTGAGGTCGCGCCCGCCGGTGCCGATCACGACGACCAGCTCGGCCTCCCAGTCGACCTCGTCGGAGGGCAGGGGGAACGAGGCGGTCGCCCCGGTGAGGCACGAGGGGAACTTCGTGAAGACCATGGGCTTGGGTGGGGTGACCAGCCCCATCTCCAGCGCGTGGGTCCGGTAGTTGAGCCCGATGGCGAACACCTGGCTCGGCGACGCCACGACGGGACCGACGCGCGGGTCGAGGGCCAGGTCGGCCAGAGCGATGCGCTCGGTGAGCGCGACGTCGGGGCGGTACCACGACGTCAGCCGGTCCAGCTGGGCTACCAGGGCGAGCGTCTCCGACGGCAGCGTCCCCTCGGAGGCGAGGGCGACGTCGACGAAGCCATCGTCGCGAACGACGACAGCGCGGCCGGCCACGGAGGCGATGCGCATGGCTACTCCTTGTCGCGAGTGTTGGACGAGTTTACCGAGGTGTCCGACCCCCTTCATGACGCGGGTACGCTACGCCCTCTGGAGGTTGTGATGTCTGCCCTGTTCCGTCCCCTGCGCCTGCGCTCCCTGGAGATCCCGAACCGCTGCTGGGTCAGCCCGATGTGCCAGTACTCGGCCGTCGAGGGGATCGTGGGCGCCTGGCACCGCATGCACCTGGGAGTCTTCGCCACCGGGGGCGCGGGCCTGATCATGGCCGAGGCGACGGGCGTGGTGCCCGAGGGTCGGATCTCGACGTCGTGCCCGGGACTGTGGAACGACGCCCAGGTCGAGGCGTGGCGCGACGTGGTCGACTTCGTGCACGCCCAGGGCGCGCTCATCGGGGTCCAGCTGTCCCACGCGGGCCGCAAGGGCTCCACGATGGCGCCGTGGGCCGACCACCTCATCGCCTCGCCGGCCGAGGGCGGCTGGAAGACCGTGGCGCCCAGCGCGATCGCCTTCGGCACGTACCCGACCCCGCGAGCGCTGTCGCTCGACGAGATCGACGAGCTGGTGGTGGCCTTCGCGGCCGCGGCGGGCCGCGCGCGGGCCGCCGGCTTCGACGTGATCGAGCTGCACGCAGCGCATGGCTACCTGCTGCACCAGTTCCTCTCGCCCCTGTCGAACCAGCGGGACGACGCCTACGGCGCAGACCTGGCGGGCCGCGCGCGGCTGCTGGTGCGCGTGGTGGACGCCGTGCGCGAGACGATCGGCCCCGAGGTGCCCCTGTTGGTGCGCGTGTCGGCCACCGACTGGACCGCGGGCGGCCTCGACGCGGCCCAGGTCGAGCAGGTGGGCGTCTGGCTGGGCCAGCACGGTGTGGACCTGATCGACGTCTCGAGCGGGGGCAACGTCGCCGATGCATCGATACCGGTCGGTCCCGGGTACCAGGTGCCCTTCGCCGAGGGTGTGCGGCGAGCCAGCGGCGTGCCCACCAGCGCCGTCGGCGTGATCACCGAGCCCGAGCAAGCCGAAGAGATCGTGGCGAGTGGCCGGGCCGACGCGGTGATGCTGGCCCGGGCCTTCCTGCGCAACCCGCGTTGGGCGCTCGGGGCGGCCGAGGCGCTCGGCGAGCACATCAGCTGGCCCAGTCAGCTGGAGCGCGCGCGAGCCCGGTGAGGCGCCCCGGGGCCCAGTAGCATGGGCTCAGAGGCTGGTGGACACTGGCGTTCACCCGGGCACCGGGTGAAAGAGGGATTTCCTAGAGAGGGTGAGTCCAACCGAAGGTTGGAGCGTCATGGACCACAAGAGTCCCTCAGTCCTTCGCCACCTGGCCGATGTGCAGCCCCAACTGTGGTGGCTCGACAGCGATCCCCTCGAGCCCGAGTCGCACTCGGCCCTGATCGGCGAGATCGGGGCCGACCTGTGCGTGGTCGGGGCCGGCTATACGGGCCTGTGGACGGCCCTGATCGCCAAGGAGCGTGATCCCGAGCGACAGGTCGTGGTCCTCGAGCAGTACGAGACGGGGGCGGGTGCCTCGGGGCGCAACGGCGGGTTCTGCTCGTACTCGCTGACCCACGGGTTCAGCAACGGCCGGCGCCGCTATCCCGACGAGATGGCGGTGATCGAGCGCCTGGGTCGCGAGAACCTGAACGCCATCGAAGAGACGATCGCCCGCTACGGCATTCAGTGCGACTGGGAGCGCACCGGTGAGTTGCGCGCGGCCCTGGAGCCCTGGCAGATGCGCGACATGGAGCACGAGGCCGCCCTGCGCAACGAGATGGGCGACCACGTGGAGGTCCTGAGCGCCGAGGAGATCCGCGCGCGCGTCAACTCGCCCACCTACTGCGGCGGGATCTTCGACCCCGACGGAACCGCGTTGGTGGACCCGGCGCGCCTGGTGTGGGGGCTCGAGCGCGCGTGCCTGAGCCTGGGCGTGCAGATCTTTGAGAACTCCAAGGTGGAGTGGCTCGAGGACGTTGACGACGCCATGCGCGTGCACACCCCCTACGGTGCCGTGACCGCGCCCCGGGTGGCGCTGGCCACCAACGTCTTTCCCTCGCTGCTGCGCTCGGTGCGTAAGTACGTGGTGCCGGTCTACGACTACCAGCTGGTCACCGAACCCCTGAGCGACGAGCAACTCGCCCGGATCGGCTGGGCCGGTCGCGAGGGCGTATCCGACGCGGGGAACCGCTTCCATTACTATCGCCTGACCGCGGACCGCAGCATCGTGTGGGGCGGGTGGGACGCCGTCTACAACCTGTGGGGCCGCGTGCGACGCGAGCCGGAGTTCAACGCCGAGACCTACGCCACCCTGGCCAGCCACTTCCTCTCGACGTTCCCGCAGCTGGCCGACGTGCGCTTCACCCATGCCTGGGGTGGGGCGATCGACACGTGCACGCGCTTCTCGCCGTTCTGGGGCACGGCCCACGACGGCAAGGTGGCCTACGCCCTGGGCTACACGGGCCTCGGGGTGGGCGCGTCGCGCTTCGGCGCCGCCACGATGCTTGACCTGCTCGACGGCCTCGAGACCGAGCGCACGGGCCTGGCCATGGTGCGCCGGCGCCCGCTGCCCTTCCCGCCCGAGCCGCTGCGCTGGATCCTGATCCGTCTGACGCAAGGCGCCATCCGGCGTGCCGACGAGCACCAGGGTCGACGCGGCCTCTGGCTGCGCCTGCTCGACCTGTTCGGCGTGGGCTTCGACTCCTGACCTCGCGGCCAGGAGTCGAAGCCCACCGGCCTAGTCCTCGGACCCGTCGGTCTCCAAGAGGCCCGCAATCATGTTGACCACGGTGGGGTCGGTCAGGGTGGTCACGTCGCCCAGGGCGCGGTGTTCGGCCACGTCGCGCAGGAGGCGACGCATGATCTTGCCCGAGCGGGTCTTGGGCAGCTCGGGCGTCAGGATGATCTGCCGTGGCTTGGCGATGGGGCTGATGGTCCGCGCCACGTGCTGGCGCAACTCCTCCAAGAGCGGCGCCTGATCCTTGGTGACCTCCTCAGCCGACAGCTTGAGGGTCACGAAGGCCACGATCGCCTGGCCGGTCGTCTCGTCGGAGGCGCCCACCACTGCGGCCTCGGCCACCATCGGGTGGCCGACCAGCGCGTGCTCGACCTCGGTCGTCGATAGACGGTGGCCCGAGATGTTCATGACGTCGTCAATGCGGCCGAGCAGCCACAGGTCGCCGTCATTGTCCCGCTTGGCGCCATCGCCGGCGAAGTACATGCCCGGGAAGCGCGCCCAGTAGGTGGCGAAGAAGCGCTCGGGGTCACCGTAGATGCCGCGCGTCATGCCCGGCCAGGGTGCCGTGGCCACGAGGTAGCCTCCCTCGCCGTTGCCCACAGAGTGGCCCTCGTTGTCCACCACGTCGAGGCTGATCCCGGGGAACGGCGTCATCGCGGCGCCCGGCTTGGTCGCCGTGATACCCGGCAACGGGGTCGCCATGATCCCGCCGGTCTCGGTCTGCCACCAGGTGTCCACGATCGGGCAGTTGTCGTGGCCCACGTTCTTGCGGTACCAGATCCAGGCTTCCGGGTTGATCGGCTCGCCCACCGTGCCCAGCAACTTCAGGCTCGACAGGTCGTGGCCGGCCGGCAGGTCCTCGCCCCACTTCATCAGGGTGCGGATCGTCGTGGGCGCCGTGTAGAGCTTGGTCACTCCGTACTGGGCGATGATCTTCCACCAGCGGTCGCGGCCACCGGAGTCGGGCAGCCCCTCGTACATGACCTGGGTCGCCCCCGCGGCCAGGGGACCGTAGACGATGTAGCTGTGGCCGGTGATCCAGCCGATGTCCGCGGCCGTCCACAGGACGTCGGTGTCCACCTTCAGGTCGAAGATGTAGTGGTACGTGGTCACGCAGTGGGTGAGGTACCCCCCGGTGGTGTGGAAGATGCCCTTCGGCTTGGCCGTGGTGCCCGAGGTGTACATGATGAGCAGCGTCTGCTCGGCCGGGAAGTAGTCGGGCGTGTGCTCGGCGCTCTGGGGTGCCATCAGGTCGTCCCACCAGTAGTCGCGGCCCTCGACCCAGTTCACGTCGGCGCCGGTGCGCTTGACGACGACGACCCCCTCGACGTTCGGGCAACTCTGCAGCGCCTCGTCGACGGCGGGCTTGAGCGGACTCGGGGTGCCGCGTCGCATGGCTCCGTCAGCGGTCACGACGAAGCGGCAGTCCGAGTCCAGGATGCGACTCGACAGGGCATCTGCCGAGAAGCCCGCGAACACCACCGAGTGGATAGCGCCCAGGCGCGCCAGGGCGAGCATGGTGACCACGGTCTCGGGGATCATCGGCAGGTACACGGCCACCCGGTCGCCCTGCTTGACGCCGAGCTGGGTGAAGGCGTTGGCCGCCTTGCAGACCATCTCGAGCAGCTGGGCGTAGGTGATGGTGCGCGACTCCCCCTCGATGTCGGAGACCCAGTGATAGGCGACCTTGTCGCCGCGACCCGCCGCCACGTGACGGTCGACGCAGTTGACGCTGGCGTTCAGCATCCCGTCGGCAAACCACTTCGCATTGGGCAGATCCCACTCCAGCGTGGATGTCGGCTCCGTGTGCCAGGTGAGCCGCTCGGCCTGCTTGTGCCACCAGGCCAGCGGATCGGCCGCGACCTCTGCGTAGATGGACGGCTGCGCGTTGGCTTGGGCCGCGAACTCCGCGGTGGGTGGGAAGGCCCGGCTCTCCTGCAGGAGCGCTTCCAGTTTTGCTTCAGTCATGAATCCCCCAGTTGGAATGGAATTGTTTGTTCAGATTGTTTCAGGTACTTCGTGAGTCGGTACGCATGGAGTCGTTGTGCGCACACTAGGACGTCAGTCCCCGGAATGCCAACAGCGCCCGAGCTGAAAGCCCGGGCGCTGTTGGCGGTTGGGTCCGGTGGCAAGCCACCAGTGCCCAGTACCTTAGCCGCGCGGACCGACCGGGAGGACGACCTTCTTGAAGGTGTCGTTGATGACGCCCGCAGCAGATGTGTACCAGGCGATCACCGCGGTGATGATGCCCAGCCACCCGCCGACCTTCACCATGCTCTCGTGGCCAGCGCCCCAGTTCCCGATGGTCAGGAAGATGAACGTCGCCAACAGGACCACGAAGACCGCGATCAAGGCGTTGTTCAGCCGGAACGAGGCGATCATCATGTACGCGGTGAAGATGGTCCAGCACAGCAGGAAGACCCCGAGCGAGGCGCCCGAGCCCTTCTGGAAGTTGAGAAAAGCGTAGACCGACAGCCAGAACGCACCGTACGAACTGAACGCGAGAGCACCGAACGTGTTCTTCCGCACGAACTCCCACATCCCGGCGAACAACTGTGTCAGCCCGCCGTAGAACAGCGCGAGTGACACGGCCGCAGTGGCCCCCGCCCCACCCCACAGGTGCGCATTGGCACTGCTCAGCGCGAACGTCGTGGTGGCGAACGCGGCCAAGCCGAGCGGGCCTGGGTCAGCTACCTTGTGTTCGTCTGCCATGGATTAACCCCCAATTTGTTTTCACGGCGAACCACCACACCTTGGTGGCTCACCTAGTCATTTATCACTAGGGCCGGTGCGCGCCCGATCTTTACGATGGCCCAGACTCGTGAACTTGTTCACGACCAACAAACCTGGTCATAGGGAAAATTAGGGACTAAAGTCCCACAGCCGGGAACTTTGTCCCGCTTCGTGTCAGCCGATCGCGGCGCGAAAGGTCGAGGCGGCGATCTCCAGGCTGGCGGGGTCGTCGTCGGCGAGCACCTGGGCAACGAGGGTGGACCCGACGATCGCTCCATCGGCGAACTGCACCGCGGCTGCGGCCTGGGCGGGCGTCGAGATGCCGATACCCACGTAGACGGGCGTGTCGACGGCCGCGCGGACGGCGGCCACGACGCGGGGTGCGTCACCAGCCTCCTCAGAGCGACCGGTGACGGCCATGCGCGCCGTGGCGTAGACGAAGCCCTCGCTGGCCCGAGCCAGCTGGGCCGCCCGCTCGCGCGGCGTGGAGGGTGCGACGAGCAGCACAGTGGCCAGGCCCGCGGCGGCGCTGGCCTCGTGCCACGGCGCGAGCTCTTCGAGAGGCAGGTCCGGGACGATGGCACCGCCAATGCCGGCGGCGGCCAGGACCGTCGCGGCCCGCTCGAGCCCCAGGTGGTACAGGACGTTGTAGTAGGTCATCGCAATCAGGGGCACACCCAGGTCGCGCGCCCCCAGGGCGTGCGCGACGGTCTCGAGCGTGGTGCCCGCCGCGAGCGCCCGCAGCGCAGCCTCCTGGATGACCGGGCCGTCCATCATGGGGTCCGAGAACGGCAGCCCCACCTCGATGGCGTCGGCCCCGGCCGCGACCAAGGCGTCGAGGTGGTCCAGCCAGCGCGGGCTGGCGCCGGCCATCAGGTAGGGGACGAAGGCGCGGTGGCGTGGGCGTAGCGCGCGCAGCCGCGCCTCCAGCTCAGTCATGGCCCTCTCGCAGGATCTGGCGAACCTGGGCGACGTCCTTGTCACCGCGTCCGGACAGGTTGACCAGGACGGTGGCGCCGTGGGGCACCCCCTGGCCCGCCTCGCGCGTGAGCCAGGCGATCGCGTGAGCGGTCTCCAGGGCCGGGATGATGCCCTCGAGCTCACTGAGCAGGCGCAGGGCGTCGATGACCTCCTCGTCGCCCACCGGGTAGTACTCGGCCCGACCCACGGCGGCCAGGTGCGCGTGCTCGGGACCGATGCCGGGATAGTCGAGCCCGGCCGAGATCGACTCGGCCTCGGTGATCTGGCCGTGGTCGTCTTGGAGCAGGAGGGAGCGCATGCCGTGCAGGACGCCGGGGGCGCCAAAGGCGACCGCCGACCCGCCGCGCGCCTCCACGCCGACCAGGCGGCTCGGGCCATCGGCGAAGCCCGCGAACACGCCGGCCGCGTTGGAGCCACCGCCCACGCACGCGACCACCACGTCCGGGTCCTCCACGCCGAGCGCGCGCAGCTGGGCGGCCGCCTCGATCCCTATCACGCTCTGGAACTCGCGCACCATCCAGGGGAAGGGGTGGGGACCCATGACCGATCCCAGGCAGTAGTGGGTGTCGTCGACACAGGTCACCCACTCACGCAGCGCCTCGTTGACCGCGTCCTTCAAGGTGCGGCTGCCGCTGCGCACGGGCACGACCGTGGCACCGAGCAGCTCCATGCGAAAGACGTTGAGCTCCTGGCGCACCGTGTCGACCTCGCCCATGAACACCGTGCAGTCGAGTCCGAAGCGCGCGGCAGCCGTCGCGGTGGCCACACCGTGCTGGCCCGCACCGGTCTCGGCGATGATGCGGGTCTTGCCCATGCGGCGAGTCAGCAGGGCCTGTCCCACGACGTTGTTGAGCTTGTGGCTGCCGGTGTGAGCGAGGTCCTCGCGCTTGGCGAAGACCCGCAGCCCGAGATGGTCCGACAAGCGCTCGAGTGGCGTGACCGGGGTGGGACGACCACCGAACTGGGCCAGGACCTGCGTGAACTCGTCGTGGAACCCCGGGTCGGCCCACGCCGTGCGGAAGGCCTGCTCGAGCTCCTGGCAGGCCGGCATCAGGGCCTCGGGAACGAAGCGTCCGCCGAAGTCGCCGAAGCGGCCGCTGGCGTCGGGCGGGCCCATGGCCTGGGGGGTCACGAGCGCTCCGCCAGTCCCGCGCGGGCCGCGTCGACGAAGGCGTGGACCCGCGCGGCGTCCTTGACGCCGGGGCTGGCCTCCACCCCGCTGGAGACGTCCACTCCCCACACCCACGACGCGGCGGCCACCTCGCGTACCGAGCTCGAGGTCAGGCCCCCGGCAGCGATGAGCGGGCGGTGCCAGGGTCGAGACGTCGCCGCCCCAAAGCCGTGGGCCTCGCCGCTGCCCGGGTGCGCACCATCCAGGAGGATCGCGTCGAAGGGCTCCTCGTCGAGGTCGTCAATCGTCGCGTCGCTGGCCGAGATCGCCCGCACGATCACCAGTCCCGCGCCGCGCAGCTCATCGACCAGCGCGGCCGGTGGCGGGTCGTGGAGTTGGACAGCACGGGGCTGCACCAGCGCGGTGAGGGCTACGATCTGCTCGGGCTCGACGTCGCGATAGACGGCGACGCTGAGGGCCCGGTCGCCCACCTGGGCCACGAGGGCCGCGGCGAGCTCGGGGGTGACGCGCCGGGCCGAGGGAGCGAGCACCACCCCGAGGGCGGTGGCCCCGGCGCCCAGGCACATCTCCACGTCCGCGGCGCGGGTGATCCCGCAGATCTTGATCAAGGAGTGCCCCAGGCGCCCGTCAGGCACGCGGGATCCTCTGGATGCCGGTGAGGGCCCGAACCGCCTCGCTCCGGCTCGACGCGGTCACGACGCTCTCGCCCACGAGCAGGGCGTCGACGCCCGCCGCGGCCAGAGACTCGGCGTCGTCGCGCCCGCGGATGCCCGACTCGGCGACCAGGACCACCGTCGGATCGACCCGGCGGGCCAGGGCCACGGCGCGCTCGGGCTCGACGGCAAAGGTGCGCAGATCTCGCTGGTTGATTCCCACGAGGTCGGCACCGACGTCGAGCGCTCGGGCGAGCTCGTCGGCGTCGTGCACCTCCACCAAGGGATCGAGGCCGATCTCACGCGCCAGGCCGACCAGGGTGGCCAGCTCGGCCTGCTCCAGGGCAGCCACGATCAGCAAGACGCCGCTGGCCCCCCAGGCCGCGGCGTCGAGGACATCGTTGGGGCTAACGGCGAAGTCCTTGCGCAACACCGGGAGGTCCACGGCCGCCAGCACCTCTCCCAGATCCCGCAAAGATCCCCCGAAGAACTCCTCGTCGGTCAGGACCGAGATGGCACCGGCTCCCCCGTCGCGGTACTCCCGGGCCACCTCGGCGGGATCCAGCTCAGCGGCCAGGGCGCCGCGCGAGGGTGAGCGACGCTTGACCTCGGCGATCACCGTCACGTTGCTCGCGCGCAGGGCGGCGCGCAGGCGCGGCACGCGCGCCACGGTGGCCTCGCGGCGCAGCCGCCAGTCGCGCTCGTCGCGCGCGGCCCGGCGGCGATGCGCGACGACGATGTCGTCGAGGTAGCGCGTCGGCATGCATGCATGGTACCGGGGGTTCGGCGAGGCCCGAGTAGGGTTGCTCCATGTCGAGCCCGTCACCCGCGGCGCGTGCGTCCCTGGACGCGGCGAGTTTCAGCGCCCTGGTGCTCGCACCCCTGGTGCGCCACCGGGATCTCGATCGCGAGACGGCCCATCTGGCCCTGGCCGCGATTCTGCGCGGTGAGGTCGAGGCGATCCACATCGCGGCGTTCCTGACGGCCCTGACGGCCAAGGGCGAGACGCCCGAGGAGATGACCGGCTTCGTCGACGCGATGGTCGCGGCGGCCACCACCTTCGAGCTCGAGGCTGACGCCCTGGACATCGTGGGCACCGGGGGCGATCAGCTGCACACCGTCAACGTGTCGACCATGGCCGCGCTGGCCGTGGCCGGGGTCGGGGTGCCCGTGGCCAAGCACGGGAATCGCGCCGCCTCCTCGTCGGTGGGTGCCGCCGACGTGCTCGAGGGCCTCGGCGTGCGCCTCGACGTCGCCCCCCCGACGATCCGCCGCTGCGTGCGCGACGCCGGCATGGGCTTCATCTTCGCCCCCGTCTACCACCACGCCCTGGGCTACCTCACGCCGATCCGGCGCACCTTGAACTTCCGTACCGTCTTCAACGTCCTAGGCCCGCTGGCCAATCCTGCCGGGGTGAGGCGCCTGGTCGTTGGCGTCGCTCACCGCGACAATCTCGAGCCCATGGCCCACGTGCTGCGCTCACGGGGGATCACCAAGGCCATCTTGGTGTGCGCCGGCGACGGCATGGACGAGCTGACTCTCGGCAGCGCCTCGGACATTGCCACCGTGGACGGTGAGGGCGTACGGATCGATCGCCTTGACGCGGCCAGCATCCTGGGACGTCACCACAGCGTCGACGAGGTCCGCGGCGGCGACATCTCCCACAACGTGGGGGTCGTCGAGAGGTTCCTCGGCGGCGCCGAGGATGCGGTGAGCGACGTGGTCCTGGCCAACGCCGCCTTGGCCCTGATGGCGGCCGATCGCGTGGCCAGCCTGCCCGAGGGATTCGAGCTGGCGCGCGACAGTGTGGTCAGCGGGCGCGCCGCCACGGTCCTGTCGCGGCTCGTCGAGCTGTCCAACGCCACCTCCTGAAGGGCTACCTGAAGGGCTAGAGGAGGCGCAGCTCGCTACGGTAGCGGCGGGCGTTGGCCACGTAGAGGGCGACCGCCTCGGCGATGGCCGCCTGGTCGCTGCCTCCCTCCTTGATCACCGCTGGTACGCCGACGGCCAGGGCCCCGGGGGGGACAACCCCGCGATTGCGCACGACGGCGCCGGCCGCCACGGTGGCGCCCGAGTGTACGTGAGCGTGGTGCAGGACCACCGAGCCGCTCCCCACCAGCGCGCCGTCGTGGATGACGCAGCCCTCCAGGTGCACGATGTGGCCGATGACGCAGTCGGCGCCGACGACGGTCGGGAACTCGGCCACGGCGTGCACCACGGTCCCGTCTTGGATGGAGGTCCGCTCCCCCACCAGGATCGTGCCGTAGTCGCCGCGCAGGACGGCCCCGGGCCAGATCGAGGCCTGCGCGCCCACGCGCACGTCGCCGATGACCACCGCGTCGGGGTGGACGAAGGCTTCGGGGTGGACTGTGGGGACGCGGTCCCCGAGCGCGTACAGGGCCATGGCTCCTCCTCGGGTTAGTGGGCCAGCCAGGAAACTAACTGATAGAGGCGGTAGCCGAGATAGATCACCGACGCCACCAGGAAGAACTTCCAGCGCAGGGGAATCGGCTCGCGGACGGGCGTCTCTACGGGACGGCCACAGACCTCGCACACGTCGCCCTCGACGGGCCGGTCACAGTGTTCGCACCACGTCGCCATCACTCCACGCGTACGCGCAGGCGCACCGGCGTGCTCCCCAACTCGAAGCGCTCGCGCAGGCCGCGCTCCAGGTAGCGCAGGTAGGTCGCGGGCATCCGGCCCGAGGCGAACAGGGTGATCGTCGGCGGCTCGATGGCGCCCTGGACCGCGTAGCGCACCCGGCCCGTCGGCGAGGGGTGTCGCGCCTGCAGGTCGCGGACCGCCCGGTTCAGGGCCCCGGTCGGGATGCGCTTGACGTAGTCGGTGGCCGACGCGCGCAGCGCCGGCAGCAGCCGGTGCACTCCGCGGCCGAGCAGCGCGGACATCGTCAGGATGGGCGCGTCCCCGAGGAAGGCTAGGCGATGCTCGAGGGTGGCCAGGGTCGTGGGGCGCTCCTCGGTGGCCACGAGCTCCCACTTGTTCACGACCACGACCGCCGGACAGCCCGCAGCCGCGATGCGCTCGGCCAGGCGCTGGTCCTGTCCGGTCGCTCCGACCGTCGCATCCACGACCAGGACGGCGAGATCCGCATGATCGAGTGCCTCCAGGCTGCGCAGCACCGCGTAGGTCTCCAGACCCGCCTCGGTGCGGGCCCGGCGCCGCATCCCCGCGGTGTCGATGATCCGGATCGGACCCTCGTCGGTCTCGAGGAGGGTATCGATGCTGTCACGCGTCGTGCCGGGCAGGTCGTGGACGACCGAGCGCTCCTCGCCGAGGAGACGGTTGAAGAGGGTTGACTTGCCCACGTTGGGCCGGCCCACGATGGCCACGCGCAGCACGCCGTCGTCCTCGTCCCGCCTCGGCGCGCTCGCCGCGCTGTCCGGGTCGCCGGGCTGGTCAGGTGACCCGAGGCGCTCGACCAGCACGTCGAGGAGGTCACCGGCACCGCGTCCGTGCAGGGCACTCACCCCGATCGGCTCGCCCAGCCCCAAGGTGAGGAACTCCCAGATGGTCGGCTCGTGGGCCGACGCGTCGACCTTGTTGGCCACCACCAGGTGGGGGCGCCCCGAGCGCCGGACCCACTGGGCGACGGCCAGGTCCTCGTCGACCGGACCGGTGCCGGCGTCCACGACCACGAGCACCAGGTCGGCTTCGGCGAGGGCCCGCGAGGACTGGGTGGCCACCTTGCGCTCGAGCTCGGTTCCGCGCTCGACCCAGCCACCGGTATCGATGAGGTCGAAGCCGACCCCCGCCCAGTCGACGGGCACGACCTTGCGGTCACGGGTCACGCCGCGGTGCTCCTCGACCACCGCAATACGCCGCCCGGCCAGTCTGTTGACCAGGGAGCTCTTGCCCACGTTGGGGCGTCCCACCACGACCACCTGGGACCGCGTCACGCGCTCACCCCGACCAGCTCGTCGAGGACCTCGCGCAGCGCCAGACCCGTCGTGGGCACGGTGCGCACCGCGCGCGGCAGGTCCGCCGGGGTCAGCCCGTCGAGGAAACGGCCCTCCGAGAGCGTGACGTCGGGCAGCACGTATACCCCCTCGGCGGGCTGGGACGCCAGCACGCGGGTGAGATCCTCACCGGTGAGCAGCCCGCTCACCTTGATGTTGCCGCCGAAGTGGGTGTTGGGCACGGCCAGCACCTCGCAGTCATAGCCGTGGGCCCCGAGCAGTTCGCGCAGCAGCGGGGCGGCGTACTCGCCCGTCACGATGCGCACTGGGCCCGAGGATGGCGCGCTGACCCGGCCGCGCGCGGCGCGGTAGCCCCAGGCGGGCGCGCCGTCGACGGACTGGAAGAAGCCGCTGCCCAGGGCGGCCATTGGGCGGCGCTCGGCGAAGCTGCGGGCGAACGACGCGAACATGCCGATGCCGTTCTCGGCTTCGTCGAGAGATTCGTAGAAGTCCGCGCCCGGCAGCGGGACGCCGGCGACCAGGTAGAACTCATCGCTGGCGTAGAAGAGCGGCCGCCCGAGGACCTCGGTGGCCAGGGCCCGGTAGGTGTCGAGGAGCCAGAGGACGTGCCGGGCCTCCTCGGGGGTGTGGCTGCGCAGCTCGGGCTCGCTGGAGAACCGGCTGATCCCGAGCGGCACCAGCGCGACGCTGGCCACCCGCGGGAACTGGCTGATGATGTCCTGGAGGGTGCGCTCGAGGGCGTCGCCGTCGTTCAGGCCGGGGCACACGACGATCTGCGCGTGCACGCTCACGCCGGCCCGCAGGAGCTCGTCGAGCCAGCGCAGGCTGGTCGCGCCGCGCGGGTTGCGCAGCAGGCGAGCGCGCAGGCGCGGGTCGGTGGTGTGGACCGACACGTAGAGCGGGGAGAGCCGCTCGTCGATGACGCGTTCGAGGTCCAGCTCGGTGAACCGTGTCAGGGTCGTGTAGTTGCCGTAGAGGAAGGAGAGGCGGTAGTCGTCGTCCTTGACGTAGAGGGACCGGCGCATGCCCTGGGGCAGCTGGTAGATGAAGCAGAAGGTGCAGTGATTGTCGCAGGTGCGGATCCGGTCGAAGATCGCCGAGTCGATGGTCAGGCCGAGGGGCTCCCCCGGCTCCTTGGCCACGTGGAGCCGGCGCGCCAGGGCGGCGCCCGCCGCGCGCACCACCAGCTGGACGGCGGGCCCGTCGATCAGCTGCTGGTACTCGATGATGTCGGTCGGCGTGCGCCCGTTGACGCTGATCAACTCATCGCCCACGCGCGCGCCAGCGCGGTCCGCCGGGGAGCCCGGCAACAGTGTGGCAATGCGGGCCGTCGTCACCGTGACAGCCTAGTGGTGACCCTCTCGGCGAGAGTCGAGGACCACGTCGGTAGGCTCGACTCCGTGGCGGTCGAGCGCGTTCTCCTGGCTGAGCCTCGCGGCTTCTGCGCGGGCGTGGAGAAGGCCATCAAGGCCCTGGACTGGATGGTGCGCATCTTCGAGCCGCCGGTGTACTGCTACCACGAGATCGTGCACAACCGCCACGTGGTGGCCCACTTCCGCTCCCTCGGCGTGATCTTCGTCGACGACATCGCGGCCGTCCCGGCCGGGGCTCCCGTGATGCTGAGCGCCCACGGGTCGCCACCCTCGGTGATCGAGGCCGCCCGTCAGGAGCGGCGCGTCGTCGTGGACGCGGTCTGCCCGCTCGTGACCAAGGTGCACCACGAGCTCAAGGTCCGGGCCCGCAAGGGCTACACCGTCTTGTACGTCGGCCACGACGGCCACGAGGAGGCGGTGGGCACCATGGCCGTGGCACCCGAGTCCGTGCGGCTCCTCGAGACCGTCCAGGACGTCGCCGCGCTACCCGATCTCCCGGGTCCCCTGGCGCTGCTCAGCCAGACCACGCTCAGCCTCGACGAGTGGCAGGACGTCCGCGCCGCCATCACCGACCGGTTCCCCGACATCTGGGTCCCCAACCGCAGCGACCTGTGCTTTGCCACGACCAATCGCCAGGCGGCCCTCCGCGAGATCGCCCACCGCGCCGACGCCGTCGTGGTCATCGGCTCGGCGAACTCGTCGAACACCGTCGCCTTGACCAAGGTTGCCGCCTCCTCGGCGCGTCGCGTGCTGCGCGTGAACGGCGCTTCCGAGCTGCCCGACGATCTCGCAGGCGTCGTCGCCGTCACGGCGGGTGCCTCGGCGCCCGAGTACCTCGTCGACGAGGTCATCGCCACACTGGCGCCCGTCTACGGGGTCGAAGTGGTGCGCACGACCGACGAGGATGAGTACTTCCCCCCGCCGCCCGAGCTGCGCGAGCTGGTGCGCGCTCTGGGCGCCTTTTTGGACGCGAGCTTCGGCCAATCCGCCCGCGAGGCCGACTCCCCCGCCGACCGCGACGTCACGGCCGCCGAGGTCCTCGATCCCCGCCGACGCTCCGGGGCGCCGAGTCCCGCGACGTAGACTGGGCGGTCGCGCCCGCGCTACTGGGGCGCCCACCGAGAGGAGTGCGATGGCCCACGACCTGGAATCGAGGCGGCTCGCGGGATTGCGCGACTACGTCATCGCCCAAGCGCTGGCCCGCGCCGAGCGCGAGTATCCCGACGTCGTCGCTCAGCCCATCGTCGCCTCCCTGTGCGCGTACGAGGAGGAAGGCGCCATCGGCGCGGTCCTCGAGAAGATGCCCGCCACGGTCGACGGCCAGCCCTACACGACCCTGGTGGTGGTCGACGGCGGCCACGACCGCACCGCGGAGATCGCCCGCTCGTTCCCCGGTGTCGTGGTGATCGAGTTCCCCTCCAACCTGGGCCACGGCGTGGCCCTGTGGGTGACCTACCGCTGGTGCATCGAGCGCCACGTGGAGTTCCTGGTGACCTTGGACGCCGACGGGCAGAACGACCCGGCAGAGATCCCCTCGCTGCTGGGACCGCTCCTGCGCGACGAGGCCGACCTGGTCGTCGCCTCGCGCCGCCTGGGAGTCGACGAGACCTCCGACCGCTTCCGCAAGCTGGGCGTGCGCTTCTTCTCCGTCGTGATGAACCGCATGACGGGCGCGCACCTCACGGACACCTCGACGGGCTATCGCGCCCTACGCGTCAGCATGCTCGCCGACGTGGTCGATCGGCTTCGCCAGGAGCAGTACCAGACCGCCGAGCTGCTCATCACCTGCCTCAAGCGGGGCTGGCGCGCCGCCGAGGTGCCGACCGTCTGGCACCCGCGCCAGGCCGGACAGACCAAGAAGGGCACCAACTGGCTCTTCGGCGTGCGCTACGCCCGCGTCGTGTTCAGCACCTGGTGGCGCGAGCGCTAGGCGTGCGCCGCCCGCGCCGCGTCGAGGGCTGACTGGAGACCCTGGCGCAGCTGCTCGGTGGCCGCCGTGATCGCCGAGCGCGGCACCCGACCCTCGGCGGTGGGCGGGTCGATCGGCGGTCCCACGACGAGGTGGACGCGCCGGGGCCGCACCATGCGCGCGCTCGCGGGCAGAGCCTCGTCGCTGCCGGCGATGCCGACGGGCACCACGCGCGCACCGGTGCGGCTGGCCACGAACATGGCCCCGTCGAGGATCTCGCCGATGCGGGGTCCGTCGCGCCGGGTTCCCTCGGGGAACATGACCAGCGCGTGCCCGCGGCGCAGGACCTCCTCGGCCAGGCGCAGGGACTCGCGGTCGGCGGCGGCGCGATTGACCGGGAAAGCACCCAGGTGGCGCAGGACCGTCCCGAGGACCGGGACTCCGAACAGCTCCGCCTTGGCCATGAAGAAGACCTTGCGCGGCGAGACGAACAGCGTCAGCATGAAGTCGAGATTCGAGCGGTGCACCGGGGCCACCAGCACCGGGCCGGTCGCCGGGATGTTGGAGGCCCCCGTAACCTGGGGGCGAAGCACCACCCGACCGAGGCCCCACAGCAGGCCGGCCGCCAGACGGTACAGCGGCGTGCGCGCCGGGTTGAGGATCAGTTCGACGTTCTCAGGCATGACACGATCTCCTCGACGACGGCCTCGACGCTCAGGTTGGTGGTGTCGATAACGACCGCGTCGGCCGCCTGGACCAGGGGCGACACGATACGGGCGTGATCGGCCGTGTCGCGGCGTCCCAGAGCCTGCGCGCTCTCGTCCTCGCGGCGCCGGGCGCGTTCGGCGAACGAGGCGGTCAGGTACACCTTGAGCGTGGCGTGCGGGAAGACCACCGTGGTGATGTCGCGCCCCTCAACCACCGCACCACGCGCCTGGGCCGCGGCCCAGGCGCGCTGGCGCGCCACCATGGCCACGCGTACGCCGGGGATCGCGGCAATCGCCGAGACGTGGTCGTTGACCGCGTCGGAGCGGATCTCGTCTTCCACGTCGCGACCATTGATCGTGACGCGCGGCGTCGTGGCGATGACGGCGCCGGCCGCCAGGGCGATCACGGCCTCCTCGTCGCGAACCGGGACGCGTTGGGCCAGGACCTCGGCGGTCACCGCGCGGTACATCGCGCCGGTATCCAGGTAGGCCCACCCGAGCCGCTCGGCCAGTGTGCGGGCGACCGTGGACTTGCCCGACCCCCCCGGGCCGTCGATGGCGACGATCTCCTGGCTCACGCGAGTGCCTCCAGGCGCTCGAAGAAGGTGGGAAAGCTCGTGGCGACGGTCTCGGCGCCGTGCACGCAGGCCCCGGCCCCGGCCACCCCCGCCACCGCGGCCGCCATCACCATGCGGTGATCGAGACCCGCGTCAAGCTCGACGCGCGCGAAGCGCTGGCTCGCGCCCAGGCCCTCGACGTAGAGGTCGTCATCCTCGTCCCACGACCGGGCCCCGAGGGCCCGGGCCAGGGCGATACAGGCGGCGAAGCGGTCGGATTCCTTGACCCGGAGCTCTCCCACATCGCGAAAGACCGTCGTCCCCGTCGCCGCGGCCGCCGCCACCGTCAGGGCCGGCACCTCGTCGAGCGAGGGGATCTCGGCGGCACGCACCTGGGTCGCGCGCAGCGTCGAGGAGCGCGCCCGCAGCGTGGCGCGTCCGTCTTCTCGCGCCAGGGTGACCGCTCCGCCCATACGCGCCAGCACGTCCACGAAGCCGAGACGCTCGGGCTCGTCGGCCAGGTCCGGGACCTCGAGGGAGGCGTCGCGGTGGATGCAGGCCACGACCGCGAAGAACGCTGCCTGGGACGGGTCGGCCGGGATGCGCCAGTCGTGTGGGCGAGGCCGGGCGGGCCACAGGCGCACCCGCCGGCCGGCTCCGACGTCCTCGACCTCGATGCGCACGCCGGCCGCGCGCAGCATCGACTCGGTGGTCGCGCGAGTGCGCACTGCCTCACGCACCGTCGTGGGCCCGTCCGCGGCGAGCCCGGCCAGCAGGATCGCCGACTTGACCTGGGCACTGGGCACCGGCACGGTGTAGTCGAGGGCCGCGAGCACGTCGCGGCCGGTGACGGTCAGCGGTGCGGTGCACTGGGCGCCGGTGCCCTCGAGGGACGCACCCATCGCCCGCAGCGGGACGGCGACACGGTCCATGGGCCGACGCGACAGCGAGGCGTCGCCGACCAGCTGGTGCGTCCCGGCGATGGTCGCCACGACGCCCGCGACCAGGCGCATCGTCGTCCCGGAGTTCCCGCACTCCAGGGGTTGGCCGGCCGGGGCCAGGCTCGCCGGACCGCTGACGACCGTGGCTCCACCCGCGCTCTCCACCCTCGCGCCCAGCGCTCGCACGATCGCCAGGGTCGCCGCGACGTCCTGACCGCCCGAGAGCCGCTCGATGCGACTCGGGCCGCTGCTCAAGGCGCTGAGCAGGGCCGCCCGGTGCGACGCGCTCTTGTCCCCGGGCACCTCGACGGCCCCGTGCAGGCGGTCAGCGGGTTCCACGCAGCGCATCAGGGCGCCTCGCGACCTACGGTGAACCCGCGGCGGGTCAGCTCGTCGGCCAGAAGCGCCTCCTGGCCGGCCTCCAGCGCGAGCAGCAGGGTGCCGCGCACTCCCTCGATGCCGTGGGCGATCTCGATGTCGTAGATGTTGACCCCGAGCTCCGAGGCGGCCGTCGTGATGGTGGCGAGCTCTCCGGGACGGTCCGACACGGGCACCCGGAGGTAGGTCAGCTGGTCGGCGCGCAGGGCCCGGCCGGGCAGGTGCCGACGCGCGACGGCGGCCCGGCGCAGCGCGTCGGCTAGGCGGTCGCCGTCCCCGTGCTCGATGGTGTCGCGCAGGTCCGCCAGGCGGCTCTGGAGGGAGTCCAGGGCACCCACGACGGCGTCACGGTTCTCGAAGAGCACGTCGGGCCAGATCCCCGGATCTCCGGCGGCGATCCGGGTCATATCGCGAAACCCGCCCGCGGCCAGCTGCAGGAGGACCACCTCCTCTTCGGCCACGGCGGCGGCCTGATTCATAAGCGCCCCCGCGACCAGGTGGGGCACGTGGCTGGCCAGGGCCACCAGACGATCGTGATCCTCGGGCGCCATCGCGATCACGTTGGCGCCCAACTCGCGCAGCACCCCGTGGACGCGCGTGTAGTGCTCCGGTGGCGTGTGGGCCGTCGGGGTGAGGACCCACGTGCAGCCCGTGAACATGTCGCGGCGCGCGCCGGCCAACCCGCGCAGCTCCGAGCCGGCCATCGGATGGCCGCCCACGAAGCGCGGGTCGTCCAGGGCGCGAACGATTCCAGCCTTCACCCCGGCCACGTCAGTGATGACCACCGCCTCGCCGGGTAGACGCGCCAGGATCGCTCGCGCCACGCCCACGACGGCGCGCGCGGGCGTGGCGATCACCACCAGCTCGGTCGCGGCGAGGGGCTCGTGCCCGGTGACGACGCCCTGGGAGCGGGCGCTGGCCGCGACGAGGGGGTCGTGGTCGTCCCCGGTGACCACCCAGCCCCGCTCCCCCAGCGCCAGGGCCAAGGAGCCGCCGATCAGGCCCAGACCCACGACGTGCGCGTGGCGCCTACTCGGGGAGGTCATCGCGCAGAGCTCGAGCGTCGTGCAGGTAGACGTGGTGGATCGGCGCTCCCGGGTCGGCGTAGACGTGCAGGAGGATCCGCACGCAGCGCCGCATGGAGCCGGGCACGTCGATCTCCGAGGCGCACAGCAGGGGCACGTCCCCGAAGCCGATGGTGCGTGCGGCGGTGGCTGGGAAGGCCGCCGTCAGGTCGGGCGAGGTGGTGAAGATCACGCTGACCACGTCGTCGTGATCCAGCCGGTTGCGCTCCATCAACTGGCCCAGCAGCTCGACGGTCACGGTCCCGATCGCCTCGGCGGTGTTGGCCTCACAGGTCGTGGCCCCCCGCACCGCCCGGAGCAGTGGCTGCGTCATGGAGCGATCGTAGAAGGCGCGTCCCCCACGGGGCCAACCGACTCGACGAGGCGACGCACCTCGAGGGCACTCAGCGGGCGCCAGGCGCCCGGGGCCAAAGAGACGTCGTGGATCGGCCCGATCCGCGTACGCACCAGGCGCTGGACGTCGTGGCCCACCGACGCGCACATGCGGCGGACCTGCCGGTTGCGTCCCTCGTGGATCACGATGCGCAGCACGCCCGGCGCGACCCGGCTGACCTGGGCCGGGCTCGTTAGGCCGTCGTCGAGCTCCACGCCCTCGCGCAGCCGGCGGATGGCGCCGGGTGCCGGGTCGCCGCTCACCTGCACCAGGTACTCCTTGGGCACGTGGCTGCTCGGGTGCGTGAGCAGGTGGGCGAGCCGGCCGTCATTGGTCAGCAGCAAGAGACCCTCGGTGGCCCGGTCCAGGCGGCCCACGGGAAAGACGCGCACCGGGCTCGAGATCAGGTCCAAGACGGTCTGGCGCCCTTGGGGATCCATGGCCGTGGTGACCACGCCAACGGGCTTGTTGAGCAACAGGTAGACCGACTCCTGGTCCACCAGCACGATGCGGCCGTCGACGCGGAGCTCCTGGCGCGCGCCGTCGACGCGGTCGCCGAGTACCGCGACCTGCGCGTCGATAGTCACGCGCCCCGCGCTGATCAGCAGCTCACAGGCCCGGCGCGATCCGTAGCCCGCGCGCGCCAGAGCCCGCTGGACACGCTCCTCGGCCACTACGACCCTCCGGGCAGGCCCTCGTCGGCGAGCTCGTCGGCCGCCGAGAGGGGGACGAGGAACTGTTCGATGGGCGGCAACTGGTCGAGGGAGGACAGTCCCAGGCGATCCAGGAAGTGGTCGGTCGTCCCGTAGAGGATCGACTGGCCGGGTCCCGCCACCCGCCCGTGCTCCTCGATGTAGCCGCGCTGCTCGAGCAGCCGGGTCACGCCGTCCACGTTCACCCCGCGCAGGGCGGAGATCTGGGACCGGCTGATGGGCTGGCGGTAGGCGACAATCGCCAGGGTCTCCAGGGCGGCCGAGCTGAGGCGCGTGGTCAGGCCCCGCGAGGCGAAGCGCGAGACCCACGGCGCCATGGCGGGCGCCGTGGCCATCACCCAGCCACTGGCCAGGTGGGTCAGCACGAAGCCGCGTCGCTCGTCTTCGTAGTGGCGCGCCAGCGTCTCGAGAACGCCGAGGACCTCGGTGGCGTCGGCGCCCACCACGTCGGCCAGCTCCTCGGTGCTCACCGGCTCGATGGCCACGCACACCAGGGCCTCCAGGCGCTGCTCGAGTGAGTCCTCATCCCTCATAGACGTCGATCCCTCCCAGGTCCACGCTGCGGGCTCCCCCGATCCAGGTCACCTCGAGGTCACCGAAGGTGCGCCCCTGTCCCAGGTCGACCAGTCCCAGCTTGCACAGCTCCAGCAGCGCCAGGAAGTGCACGATCACCTCGATGCGCGTGCCCAGGCCCCGCGTGAGCTCCCGGAACGACTGAGCGGGCCGGCCCGGGAGCCGCTCGGCGAGGACCGCCACGGTCTCGGCGACGGTCACCGCATCCACGGTGACGTGGTCCAGGGCGATCAGGGCGCTCGGCTTCTCCTCGAGTGCGCGCAGGTAGGCCCGAGCAACGTCGGCCGGGCGCACGCCGGCCAACAGGTCGGGGGGCTCGGCAACGAAGCCGTCGTCAAGGCCGCGCTGGCGGCGCACCGAGCGCTCGGCGCGAGCCAGCAGCCCGTAGAGGTGGTCGGCGGCGGCGGCGTAGGTGCGCAGCTCGAGCAGGCGCGCGAGCAGCACGTCGCGCTCGTCCCAGCCCACCAACTCCTCGTCGAGCTCGGTCTCCTCGGCGCTGGGCAGCAGCTGGCGGCTCTTCAGCTCGACCAGGATGGCGGCCAGCAGCAAGAACTCGGACAGGTCGTTGGGGTCGATCGCGCTGGCCGGATCCATCAGGTGGGCGACGAAGTCGTCCACCACGGGAGCCAGCGCCACGTCCAGGATGTCGATCTCGTGACGCGCGACGATCTGCACCAGCAGGTCCAGGGGACCGCTGAACGACGGCGTCGTCACGACGTAGGTCACGGCGAAACACTACCGGAGGCCACCGGACGCCACTTCTCTAGACTTGGCCGATGCGCGTGTTCTCTGGAATCCAGCCATCGGGCGACCTGCACGTGGGCAACTACCTCGGTGCCCTCCAGCAGTTCGTCAGGGCCCAGTCGCTCGACGCGTTCTACTGCGTCGTCGACCTGCACGCGTTGACCCTGGACGTCGAGCCCGTCGCGTTGCGCGAGCGCACGACCGAGCTGGCCGCCGCGATGGTGGCCTCGGGCCTCGATCCGGAGCGCTGCACCCTGTTCGTGCAGAGCCACGTCTCCTACCACGCGCAGCTGTCCTGGCTCCTCGAGTGCGTCGCCGGCTACGGCGAGCTCACGCGCATGACGCAGTTCAAGGAGAAGTCCGACCGCGCCCACGGGGTGCGCGCGGGCCTGCTCACCTACCCGGTGCTGATGGCGGCCGACATCCTGCTCTACGACACCGAGGAGGTGCCCGTCGGCGACGACCAGCGCCAGCATCTCGAGCTCGCGCGCAACCTGGCCGAGCGCTTCAACAACCGCTATGGCAACACGTTCACCGTCCCCCGCGCTGTCACCCCGGCGGCGGCGGCCCGGGTGATGGACCTCCAGCAGCCCACGCGCAAGATGTCCAAGTCGGTGGCCAGCGAGCTGGGTACCATCTATCTGTTCGACTCGCCCGAGGCCATTGCGCGCAAGGTCGCCAAGGCCGTCACCGACACCGACGGCGAGATGGCCTTCGACTGGGAGCGCAAGCCCGGCCTGGCCAACTTGCTCGAGATGTTCGCGGGCTTCACCGGCGAGGACCCGCGAGCCATCGCCGCGCGCTACCACCGCTACGGGGATCTCAAGCGCGACCTGACCGAGGCGATGGTCGAGGCGCTGGCACCCATCGGCGAGCGCTACCGCGCCCTGCGCGAGGACCCCGCGCAGCTGGCCTCGGTCCTGGCCATCGGGGCGGCCCGAGCCTCCTCGGTGGCGGCGACCACCTACCAGCGAGCCGCCGATGCGATCGGGCTGACCCATCCCACCTGAGGCCCGCGCCCTAGAACAGCAGGTGCAGCCACCAGTTCTGCAGGTCGACCAGGGCGTTGGTCCCGACGTGGAAGACCAGGGAGTCCAGGAGGATCAGGACGATGACGACCGGCAGGGCCCGCGCGCGCAGGTGGTAGTAGCGCGGCAGGTGGCGGCGGGGCACGAACTGCTCGATGATCGCCGAGCCGTCCAGGGGCGGGATCGGCAGCAGGTTGAAGACGGCCAGGATCAGGTTCACCAGGCCCAGGTACTCCCCCAAGTCGAACTGCCACACCTGCTGGGTCACGTGGATGGCCAGCTCACAGAGCCCCCAGCCGATCGCCGACAGGACGATGTTCATCGCGGGTCCGGCCAGGGACACGTAGAGCGTGTCGCGGCGCGGATTGCGCAGGCGCGACACGTTCACCGGCACCGGCTTGGCGTACCCGAAGGCCGGCAGACCCGAGATGATGAGTAGGAAGGGCAGCAGCACGGTGCCGAAGGGGTCGATGTGGCGCAGCGGGTTCAAGGTCAGGCGGTGGTTCAGCTTGGCGGTGGGATCGCCGAAGAAGTTCGCGACGTAGCCGTGGCTGACCTCGTGCAGCGTGATCGAGGGGATCACGGCGATGAGGAAGTACAGGTAGGACGGCACGCTACTCCTGCGCTCGGGGGTGGGCGCGAGCGTACACGTCGCGCAACGAGCGATTCGACACGGCCGTGTACAGCTGGGTCGTGGCCACGCTGGCGTGACCCAGGAGCTCCTGGACCACGCGGATGTCGGCTCCGTGCTCGAGCATGTGGGTGGCACAGCTGTGGCGCAGGACGTGGGCGCTGATGGAGTGGCGGGGGATGCCCGCCAGGAGTGCGCGCCGCGCGATCACCACGTCGACCCCCTGACGGGTCAGTGGTCCCCCGCGGCTGTTGAGCAAGAGGTGGGTCTCGCGCGTCGAGCGCGCCAGAGCGGGACGACCCCCCGGGGCCAGGTACCGATCGAGGGCTCGAGCCAGCGCTGCGCCCAGAGGGACGAGGCGCTGGCGATCGCCCTTGCCGATCACGGTGATCAGGCCCTCGGCCCGGTCGAGATCCTCCAGGTGGACCCCCACGGCCTCCGACACCCGGCACCCGGTGCCGTAGAGCAGCTCGAGCAGGACCCGGTCGCGCCGATCGCGCGCAGTGGCGTCGGGCACCCCGTCGATGAGCCGGGCGACGTCGGCCTCGCCGAGGGGCTTGGGCAGCGAGGCCACCCGACGCAGCCCGCGCAGGTAGTCGGTGGGGTCGACCTCCAGGACCCCCTCGGCCACGAGGAACCCGAACCAGCCCCGCAGCGAAGAGATCACCCGGGCCACCGAAGCCGGGGCGCGGGTCGCGCGCAGGGTCGCGACGTAGGACGTCAGGTCCTCGGCGCACACGTCCTGGATCCCCCGTGGGGCGATGATGGCGAGGAACTGCTCCAGGTCGCGCCGGTACGCCTCGATCGTCGCTCGGCTGCGGCCGCGCTCGACTGTCAGCCAGACCACGTACTCCTCGAGGGCGCCCTCAGGCATCCGGGAAGAGTCCTCCGGCCAGGCGGTGCAGGGCCACGGTCAGGGTCGCGTCCACCGGCTCCCCGCTGCGCACCAGGTCGAAGAGCTCGCGGGGCTCGACCCAGGCCACCGTGGAGGCGGCCTCCTCCGGGCCGGCGGGGTCGCGCGCGGTCTCCTCGATGCCGGTGGCCTCGAAGACGTGCATGACCTGACTCGTCCAGCCCGGCGACACCAGGAGCCGGGCCAGCAGGCGCCAGTGCCGCGCCGTCACCCCGAGCTCCTCACCCAGCTCGCGCTGGGCTGCGGCTTGGGGCTCCTCGCCCTCGTGGTCGAGGGTTCCTGCCGGGATCTCGGTCGTGACCCGGTCGACGGTCGCGCGATACTGGCGCACCACGCCCACGCGCCCGCTGGCGTCGAGGGCCAAGATGGCCACCGCTCCGGGATGCACGACCACGTCGCGGTGGAAGGCGCGATCGGTCCCCTCGATGGTGCGCCGCTCGACCCGGAAGACCTGCGAGGTGAGAAGGGTGGCGGCCGCGGTGATCCGGAACGGGCTCACGGGGCGACGTCGACGGTCGCGGGATCGATGAGGTGGGGCACCCGTCCCTCGACCCGCGTCACGGCCGCGCTCAGGAGTCCGGCGAACAAGGGATGTGGCCGGTCCGGACGCGACTTGAACTCGGGATGCGCCTGGGTCCCCACGAAGTAGGGGTGACCGGGCAGCTCCACGAACTCCACCAGCCGGCCGTCCGGAGAGATCCCGCAGCAGCGCATCCCGTGCGCCTCGTACTGCTCGCGGTAGCGCAGGTTGAACTCGTAGCGGTGACGGTGGCGCTCGGAGACCACGCTCGTCCCGTAGAGGCCGGCCACCTGGGATCCCTCACTGAGCAGCGCCGGGTAGGCGCCCAGGCGCATTGTGCCACCCAAATCGACGACGTCGTTCTGCTCGGCCATCAGGGAGATCACCGGCGCCGAGGTCGTCACGGAGAACTCCGTGGAGTGCGCGTCGGGCAGCCCGAGGACGTGGCGGGCGTACTCGACGACCATCACCTGCATCCCCAGGCAGATGCCGAGCAGGGGCACCTGGTGCTCACGCGCGATGCGGGCCGCAGCGATCATGCCCTCGATGCCGCGCTCACCGAAGCCTCCCGGGATGATCATGCCGTCGAGCTGGTCGAGCTGCTCGGCGCTGATCTCTTCGGGGACGCGCTCAGCCTCCAGCCAGGTGATCTCGACCTCGGCTCCGAGGGCGAAGCCCGCGTGGCGGATCGCCTCGGCCACCGACAGGTAGGCGTCGGGCAGGGTGACGTACTTGCCGACCACGCCGATGCGCACGCGGCGGTACGTGTTGTGCACGCGTCTCACGACCTCGTTCCACGCACTCAGCTCGATCGGGTGGTCGTCGAGGTCCAGGTTGAGTGTGGCGCACACGATGTTGTCGAGGCCCTCGCGGCGCAGCGCCACGGGGATGTCGTAGATGCTTGACTCGTCGATCGCCGAGATCACCGCGTCGATGGGCACGTCGCACAGCAGCGAGATCTTGCGCTTCAGGCCCTCGGAGATCGGCTGGTCGGAGCGGCACACGATCACATCGGGCTGGATGCCTCGCGAGCGCAGCTCGGTAACCGAGTGCTGGGTCGGCTTGGTCTTCTGCTCCCCCGACGGTGCCAGGTAGGGGACCAGAGTGAGGTGGACGTAGCAGACGTTGCCCCGCCCGGCGTCCCGGCGGAACTGGCGAATGGCCTCCAGGAACGGAACGATCTCGATGTCGCCGACGGTCCCGCCGATCTCCACAATGACGACGTCGGCTCCCGAGGCCCCGGCGCGGCGGAGCCGCTCCTTGATCTCGTCGGTGATGTGCGGGATCACCTGCACGGTCTTGCCCAGGTAGTCGCCGCGACGCTCGCGGGCGATCACGGTCGAGTAGATCGAGCCGGTCGTCGAGTTGGATGTGCGGCTCAGGGACTCGTCGATGAAGCGCTCGTAGTGCCCGAGGTCCAGGTCGGTCTCGCCACCGTCGTCGGTGACGAACACCTCGCCGTGCTCGCCGGGGTTCATGGTGCCCGGGTCAACGTTCAAGTAGGGGTCGAGCTTCACCATGGTGACGCGGAACCCTCGAGACTTGAGAAGTCGGCCCAGCGACGACGCGGTGAGGCCCTTGCCGAGGGAACTGGAGACACCGCCCGTGACAAAAACGAATTTCGTCTCCGTCACCGAGCGATCCACGGAGCATCAGTTTAGCGGTGCCTCCAGCATCACCCGGCCACCCTCAGGCGCCACTCAGCAGCCGTCGCGCCAGGGCGCGCGACTCGCTGCGGGCCCCGGATCCCGCCAGCATCCGGGCGATCTCCTCGACGCGCTCCTCGCCGGCCACGGCGCGAACCGTGGTCACCGCCCGACCCTCACGGGTCTCCTTGTGCACCACGAAGTGGCGCTGCGCCCGGGCCGCGACCGATGCCAGGTGGGTCACCACCAGCACCTGACCGGCCCCGGCGAGCTCGGCCAGGCACGCCCCGATCTGCTCGGCTACCGCCCCGCCCAGCCCCGCATCGATCTCGTCGAAGACGGCCACGGCATCCTCGCTGCCCGCCACCAGTGCCACGGCGAGCAGCAGGCGGCTCAGCTCTCCCCCGCTGGCGATCTCCTCGACGGGCCCCTCGGCACGGCCCGGATTCGTCCGCACGAGCAGCCGGACTGCCGATCCGTCGACTCCGTCCACCTCCACGCGCAGCGCCCCACCAGGCAGGGCCACCCGGGCCAGCTCGGCGCTGACCGCTGCGCCAAAGCGCGCGCCGGCCTCCTCGCGTCGCGCTCGCACCCGCGCGCCGGCGGCGCGCTCGGCCGCCGCGGTCGTGGCGATCTCGGCGTCCAGGCGCGCCAGGTCTTCCTCGGCGGTGCGCCAGCGCTCCACGTCGAGGGCCCGCTGCTCACGCGTCTCCAGGGCCGCGGCCAGCGAGCCCCCATAGCGTCGCGCCACGCGGCTGAGAATCCCCACGCGCTCTTCGAGCTGGGCGACCTGGGACTCGTCGAGATCCTCCGCGTCCAGCAGCGCGCGCAACTCGTGTCCGGCGTCGCGGGCCATCTCCAGGGCCCCGCGCAACTGGCTCGACAGCGTGGCCGACTCCCCAGCCCCCTCGACGAGTGCGGCGATCCGGGCAATCTCTCCGAGCGCGGTCATCTCGCGGTCGCCGTCGAGGCGCTCGAGAGCCTCGAGGAGCGCGCTGCGTCGGGCGGCTCGCCCCTGCCAGCGCTCCAGGTTCGCCAGGGCCTGATCGAGCTCGTCGGGCGTCGTCAGGGCGGCCCCGCGCAGCTCGGTGAGTTCGAACTGCGCCAGGTCCCGGGCACGGGCGCGCTCCTCGCGGTCCCCCCCGAGGTCGGCTCGCCGGCGACCCAGTTCGTGCAGGCGCGCCCGCTGCTCGTCGAGCTCGCTGGTGTCCACGGCGCCGAAGCGGTCGATCAGGGCGAGCACCGCTGCTGGGTGGCGCAGGCGCAGCGAGGATCGCTGACCGTAGATGTCGACCAGGGACTCGGCCACGCGGCGCAGTCCTTCCGCGCTCGTCACCTGACCGTCCAGCACGCTGCGCAGCCGACCCGTCGCCGTCAGCTCGCGAGCCAGCAGCCGCTCGGCACCTGCGCCATCGCGCCACAGGGTGGCCACGCGCAGGTCGTCTCCCACCTCGCCCCCCGGGGAGTCGCCGCCCAGGCAGAGCGTCAGGGCCCCGATGAGGAGCGTCTTTCCCGCCCCGGTCTCCCCCGTCACGACGTTGAGTCCCGGGGCGAACTCCAGAGTGGCCTCGTCGATCAGGGCCAGTCCCCGGGCCTGCAGCTCGAGGAGCTGCGCCTTAGGCATGGCCCTCGCGCAGCCCCTCTCGCAGCCGATCGCCCAGCCGGTACCGGTGCGAGTCCTCGACCCGGACCCGCTGGGCGCTCGGGCGCACCAGGACCGACTCGCCCGCCGTGAGCGACCCGACCGTCCGGCCGTCGGCCACGACCACCGCGCCCCGGCTCTGCGAGACGAGGCGAATCGTCCGGCGTCCGCCGACCACGATGGAGCGGTCGATGGTGAAATGCGGGGCGATGGGCGTGAGCACCATCACGTCGAGCTCGCGGTCCACGACCGGGCCGCCGGCCGAGAAGTTGTAGCCCGTCGAGCCGGTCGGCGAGGCGACCAGCACCCCATCGGCCGAGTAGGTCAGGAACTCCTCGTCATCCACGTAGCAGCGCACGCGAACCATGTGGCCCACCGACGCGCGCTCGACGACCACCTCGTTGAGGGCGAACTGGCCGATTCCGTCGTTGGGCAGCACGATCTCGAGGGCCAGGCGCTCCAGCGTCGAGGGTGTCACGAGGGCTCGGCGCACGTCTTCGAGCACCTCCGAGGAGGGCACCGACAGGAGGAAACCCAGCCGGCCCAGGTTCACGGCCAGGATGCGCGCGCCGTGCGCGTGGGCCAGCCGCGCCGACTTGAGAAATGTGCCATCGCCCCCGAGGCTCACGACGAGGGTGTCCGCACTGATCGGCGGCGCGTCTTGCGTGTCGTCGTCGAGGAGTCGCACCGCCGTGGTGTAGCCCTCGTGGTGGAGCTGGCGTGACACCTCGTCAGCCAGCACGATCGCGTCGGACCGATTCTTGAAAGTGGTGAAGACGAGGTCCGCCACGGTGCTCCTTGGCACCATGGTAGACAACAGGCACCACCGG
>JAKAUQ010000027.1 GCA_021827705.1 Actinomycetes bacterium | reverse complement strand
CGCGAACTACGTGGTCGTCGAGGCGCGTGGCGCCCTGAGCGTCCACGAGGATCGGGAGTGGCTCGCGACCCAGGTGCGCCGCCAGACCGAGCACTTCGAGGGCGAGGCCGACCCCTGGCGCGTCGACCAGGCGCCCGCCGACTACCTGGAGCGCCAGCTGCAGGCCATCGTCGGGCTGACGGTTGCCGTCTCGCGCATCACCGGCAAGGCCAAGCTGTCCCAGAACCGGCCCGACGAGGACCGCCGCGAGGTCCGGCGGCGCCTGGGGGAGGGCCGTGAGGAGGAGCGCCGCGTGGCATCCTGGATGTCCGATGTCTGACTTCACCTTGCACACCACGACGGCGGCGGACGCCGAGGCGCTGCGCGCCATTCGGCTCGAGGCGCTGCTCGACTCGCCCGAGGCCTTCGGCTCCACCTACCACGAGGTCGTCGCCTGGCCCCTTGAGCGCTGGGCCGAGGTCGCCGCGCAGCGCGTGTACGTGCTGGCTGAGACCGAGGGCCGGGTGGTCGGCATGGCCGCGGGCGGCTACAACGACCGCTACCCCGACACCCACTGGCTCTACGGCATGTTCGTGAGCGCGCGCTACCGGGGCGCTGGCGTGGCCGAGCAGCTGGTCACCGCCATCAACCGCTGGGCTCGTGACGACGGGGCCACGGCCCTGTGGCTGCACGTCATCGACGTGGTGGCGCGCGCCCGCACCTTCTATCGCCGTCTCGGCTTCGTCGAGACCGGCGAGGTGGCCAGGCTGGACCGCGACCCGAGCCGCCAGCTGATCACGATGGTGCGGCCCCTGGGCCACGAGGTCGCCGACCTCGCCTTCCGGGTCGAGGTCGTCGACGCCCGGCGTCTCCACGACGTGCGCCGCCGCGTGCTGCGCGGCGACGACCCGGCCAAGGTCGTCGAGGACCCCCGTGACGGGGACGCGCTGGCACTGCACGTGGCCGGCCTGCGCGGGGCCCGCCTGGTCGTGACCTCGTCGTACTACCCCTCGGTCTCGCCGGTGCACCCCGAGCGGCCGGCCTACCAGCTGCGCTACATGGCCACCGAGGTCGACGTCCAGGGGCGCGGCTACGGCGCCCGCGTGGCGGCCGTCGGCGAGTCCATCCTCTGGGGTCGCGGCGTGCGCGAGATCTGGGCCAACGGCCGCGACACCGCGCTGGCCTTCTACCGCGCGACGGGATGGTCGACCGTGCCCGGCAGCGAGCACCTGAGCCCGGAGACCGGCCTGCCCCACACCATGATCGTCAAGGAGCTGGTGGGGCGGAGCGCCCCGTGAGCGCTCGGCACGCGGCGTCCGCGCGGCGTGGCCACGGCGGGGGGCGCTGGCTCCTGGTAGGCGTGGCCGTGGTGATCGTCGTGGGGCTGGTCGCGGTGGCGAAGCGGCACGGGGGCGCCGGTGCGGGGCCGCCGGCGACGGCGGCCGCCGGGTCGACGACGACGACCACGACGGTTCCCGTGGCCCCGCTGACCGGGCTGGCCGACCCGTCGGGCTTCGCGACCCACCACCCGGCTCTCACGGTCAAGATCGAGAACACCCCCGAGGCGATGCCCCAGTGGGGGATCGACCAGGCCGACGTCGTCTACGAGGAGATCGTCAACGGCGGGATCACGCGCCTGGCGGCGGTCTTCAACTCGCACGACCCCGCCAAGATCGGGCCGATCCGCTCGGTGCGGCCCACCGACGCGCAGATCATCGATCCCCTCGGCGGGATCTTCGCCTTCTCGGGCGGGGCGCCCTACGCGCTGGCCGCCATCGCCTCCTCACCCGTCGACCAGGTCCAGGAGTCCACCGCCGGCGCGGCGATGTTCCGCGACCTGGCCCGCGTGGCTCCCCACAACCTCTACGGGGTCGGTCCGGCGCTGTTCGCGTTCCACGGTGCGCCCGTGCCGCCGCACCCGCTGTTCACCTACCGGCGACCCGGCGCGGCGCCCACGGGCGCCCGGGCGACCTCGGTGACGGTGCCGTTCCCGAGCATCTATCCGGTCACCTGGACGTGGGACCCGCAGCGCCACGGCTACGACCGCACCCTGTTCGGTCAGCCGGTGATCACCGGGACCGGGGTCCCCGTGGCCCCGGCCAACGTGCTCGTCATGTGGGTCACCTACGTCAACGGCGTGGGGACCTTCACCTCGTACGCGAACCTCCGGGGCTCGGGGCCCGCCGCCCTCTTCAGCGACGGGCACGAGGTCGTGGGCACCTGGAGCCACGCCACCGCACGCGTCCCCATCGCCTACCGGACGCGCTCGGGGGCCCCGATGGCCCTCACGCCGGGTCAGACCTGGGTCGAGCTGCTGAACGCCGGCGCCGTCGTGCAGGTCCACAGGTAGCATCGCCACCAGACAGGGAGGGGGTGCCGTGTACGAGGAGTACGAGCTGGCGGCCTCCGACGGGCGTCGCCTGCAGGTCGGTGTGCTGGGGCACCGCAGCGGCACGACGGTGGTCGTGCACCACGGCACGCCGGGGGCCGCCTCCCTGGTGCGGCTCTTCGAGAGCGCCACGGCGGCCGGCGTCTACCTGGTCATGATCTCGCGTCCGGGCTACGGTGCCTCGACGCGCCGGCTCGGACGCACCGTCGCCTCGGCCGTCGAGGACGTCGACGCGGTGCTCGACGCCCTGGGGCGGGAGCGCTACGTGGCCGTTGGCTGGTCGGGGGGCGGGCCCCACGCGCTGGCCTGCGCCGCGCTGGACGCGCCGCGCTGCGCGGCGGCGTGGTCGCTGGCCGGTCCGGCCCCCGCCGATGCCGACATCGACTGGCTGGGCGGGATGGCCGACGACAACGTCGAGGAGTTCACGCTGGCCCGGGCGGGGGGCCCGGCCTTCGAGGAGGCCCTCAACGCCGCAGCGGTGACGATGCGCGCCGCGTCGGGCGCCGAGCTGGTCGCGCAGCTGAGCTCCCTGATCGGCGAGGTCGACCGAGCGGCCCTGGCCGCGCCGCGCGTGGCCGACATCCTGGCGGCCGCGACGGGCCAGGGGCTGGGCGAGGACGCCGCGGGCTGGATCGACGACGATCGGGCGCTGCTGGCCCCGTGGGGCTGTGACGTCACGCGCATCGGGGTGCCCGTCGAGATCTGGTACGGCGACCAGGACGTCATGGTGCCCCCGGCCCACGGGGCGTGGCTCGCCGCGCACATCCCCGGCGCCCGCGCGCAGCACCAGCCGGCCGCCGGGCACATCTCGCTGGTCGTGGAGAACCTAACGAGTCTCGCGGCGGCGTGGGCCGCCGTGGACACCGAGCACTGAGGAGGACGGGTGCGCATTGGCAACCTGTACGGACCCGACGCGACCTTCCTGGGCGTCCCGGCGGCCGACCCCGACGACCCGGCCAGCTGGGCCGGGGCCGCGGCGGCCATCATCGGGGCGCCCTTCGACGGGGGCACCTCCCACCGCTCGGGCTGCCGCTTCGGGCCCCAGGCCATCCGCCTGACCGACTACCTGCCCCACGACGGCTCCCGGCCGAGCCTGGCCCTCGGCGTGGATCCGCTGGTCGACCTCGGCGTCGTGGACCTGGGCGACGTCGAGATGCCCTCGGGCGAGACCGAGCGGTCCCTGGCGCGCCTCGAGGCGCGGGTCACGGCCGTGGCCACGGCGGGAGTGCTCCCCGTGGTGCTCGGCGGGGACCACACCATCGCCCTGCCCGACGTGACCGGGGTGGCGCGCCACGTGGGCTGGGGCCGGGTGGCCGTGATCCACTTCGACGCCCACGCCGACACCGGCGACACGCAGATGGGCTCGCTCTACGGGCACGGCACGCCGATGCGCCGCCTCATCGAGTCGGGGGCCTGCCGCGGGGACCGCTTCTTTCAAGTCGGGCTGCGCGGCTACTGGCCCGAGCCCGAGACCCTGGACTGGATGGCCGCCCAGGGCATGCGCTCCTTCGAGATGGGCGAGATCGTGGCGCGCGGCCTGGACACCGTGCTCGATGAGGCGCTCGAGCGCGCCACCGAGGACTGCGACGCGGTCTTCGTGTCCGTCGACGTCGACGTGGTGGACCCGGGCTCGGCTCCGGGCACCGGGACGCCCGAGCCCGGCGGGCTGACCAGTCGCCAGCTGCTCGACGCGGTGCGGCGCCTGGCCATGGAGGCGCCGCTCGCGGGGCTGGACGTCGTCGAGGTGGCCCCGCCCTTCGACCACGCCGAGATCACGGCCTATCTGGGCAACCGCGTGGTGCTCGAGGCGCTCGCCGGGGTGGCCTGGCAGCGTGGCGCGACCCGGCGCGACCCGGCGGCGCCCCTGCTGGATCGCGGGACGGGGCCGGCGCGCTGAACCTCAGTCGCGCAGGGAGTCCAGGACCTGGGCGATCGTTGACTCGTCGGTGTCGGGGTGGAGGAACGCGAAGCGCCCGATCGTCTCGCCCTCCCACTTGGTGGGGGTGACGAAGGCCACCTGGTCGCGCAGCAGCTGCAGGCTCCACTCGTTGTAGCGCGCCTCGCTCCAGCCCGGCCGGCGGAACAGCGCGATCGAGAGGCTGGCGGGCCGCACCATCTCGAGGTCGGGGCGCGCGCGCACCATCTCCTCGGTGATGCGCGCCAGCTCGATCCCGCGCTCGATGGCCGACTCGTAGGCGCCCACGCCGTAGGTGACCAGGGAGAACCAGAACGGGAGGCCGCGGGCCCGCCGCGACAGGTGGATCGCGAAGTCCGAGGGGTTCCAGTCGTAGTCCGCGTCGTCGCTGACGTGCAGGATGTCGAGGTACCCCGCCTGCTGGGCCAGGACCGTGCGGGCGATCGTGGGGTTGCGGTAGATCAGGGCGGCGCAGTCGAGGGGCGCGAAGAGCCACTTGTGGGGGTCGACCACGAAGCTGTCGGCGTGGCGCAGCCCGGCGAAGATCTCGCGGTGGGAGGGGGCCAGCATGGCCGCCCCGCCGTAGGCGCCGTCGACGTGGAACCACAGGTCGTGCTCGCGCGCGTAGGTGCCCAGGCCCTCGAGGTCGTCGACGATGCCGGCGTTGGTCGTGCCGGCGGTGGCCACGATGGCGACCACGGTCTCGGGGTGGGGGTCGGCGGCGAGCGCCGCGCGCAGCGCCTCGAGAGTGAAGCGGTGGTCGGTCGTGGCGACCTCGAAGGGTTCGACGCCGATGACGTGGAGCGCCTTGCCCACGCTGGCGTGGGCGTCGGCCGAGATGGCGATGCGCACCCGGTGCGGCTCGATCTCGGGGTGGCGGGCCCGGCCGACGTCGCGGGCCACGGTCAGGCTGGCCAGGTTGCCCATCGAGCCGCCCGACACGAAGGCGCCGCCGGCGCCCGCGGGCAGGCCCGCGCGTCGCGACAGGAAGTCCAGGGCCTGGTTCTCGGCGGTCACGACGCCGGCCGCCTCCAGCCAGCTGGTGCCGTTCAGGCCCGAGCAGGCCACCACCATGTCGAACAGCAGCGAGTTCTTGGTCGGCGAGTTGGGGATGAAGGCCAGGAAGGTCGGGGCGTCGATGGAGACCACCGCCGGCGCCAGGTCCCGCTCGAACAGGGCGAGGACCTCCTCGACGGGACGTCCCTCCTGGGTGATCAAGCCGGCGACCTCGTCGGCGGGGATGTCGAAGAGACCGCCGTAGTCGAGCGGGACCGGGTCCAGCGCCAGCCGCTCGCGACAGTAGGCGAAGATCGCCTCGGTCGCCTTCTCGTCGTACGCGAACATCGGGTGCCCCACCATGACCTCCCCATTTGGGCCTTGGCCATCGTAGAGCCTGGCCACGCTCCCCACGGGCTCGCGTACCATGGGGCATGGCCGAGGGTCCGATCGGGTACTTGGGGCCTGAGGGGTCCTTCTCGCACGAGGCGGTGCGCCAGTTGGGGGGCAGCGCAACGCCGGTGGCGACCATCCCGGACCTGCTGGCCCAGGTGGCCGGGGGCACCTTGGAGCACGCGCTCGTCCCGCTGGAGAACGCCATCGAGGGCACGGTGTCGGCGACCATCGACGGCCTGGTCTTCGACCACGACCTCTACATCACCCGCGAGGTCGTGCGGCCGATCCACCTGCACCTGCTGGCCCGTCCGGGACGGGACCTCGACCAGATCCGCGTCGTTTACAGCTACCCCCACGCCCTGGCCCAGTGTCGTGGCTTCCTGGCCAGCCTGGACGGGGTCGACGTCGTGCCCACGACCTCGACCAGCGAGGCCGCCCGGCTGGTGTCCGCCTCGGTGGAGCCCTGGGCGGCGGTGGGCTCGGCCCTGGCCGGCGAGCTCTTCTCCCTGGCCGTGGTGGCCGGGGACGTCGAGGACCACGCGGGCAACGCCACGCGCTTCGTGGTGGTGGGCCGCGATGAGGTGGCCGCGCCCACCGGGCACGACCGCACGACGATCGTCTGCTTCCAGAACGCCGACCACCCCGGATCCCTCTACGGCATCCTGGGCCGCTTCGCCGCGCGCGACGTCAACCTGACCAAGCTGGAGAGCCGGCCGACCAAGCGTGGCCTGGGCGACTACTGCTTCGTCATCGAGTTCGAGGGTCACATCGATGACGACGTCGTGGCTGACTGCCTCGCCGACCTGCAGGCGCACCTGGCCCACGTGAAGTTCCTGGGCTCCTACCCGGTCACCGGCGAGGCCGCCTCGAGCCGGCGGGCGGCCGTCAGCGCGGCGCGGCGCTCGGCCGATCGCTGGATCGCCGGCCTGCGCGCGCGCGTGGTGGGCTGATCTACCCCTCGAGGCGCACGCGGGGCAGGACCCGGTCGAGCCAGCGCGGCAGCCACCAGTTCTGCTCGCCGAGCAGGAACATGGCGGCCGGGACCAGGACCAGGCGCACGATGGTCGCGTCCAGCAGGACCGCGGCCGACAGCCCGATGGCCAGCTGCTTGACCACGACCAGGGGCGACGTGACGAACGAGAGGAAGACGCTCACCATGATGAGGGCCGCGGCCCCGATGACGCGTCCGGTGCGCGCCAGGCCCTCGGTCACCGCGGCCGCGTTGTCGCCGCCGCGCAGCCAGCTCTCGTGGATGCGCGAGAGCAGGAACACCTCGTAGTCCATGGAGAGCCCGAAGACGATGGCGAACAGGATCATCGGCACGTAGGCCTCGATGGGAACGCTGCCCGGCAGGCCCAGCCAGGCGCGGCCCCAGCCCCACTGGAAGACCGCCACCAAGACGCCGTAGGCGGCGCCGATGCTGAGCAGGTTGAGCACGGCCGCCTCCAGGGCCAGGACCAGGCTCCGGAAGGCCGAGGCGATGAGCACGAAGGCGACCGCGATGACCAGTAGCACGATCAGCGGCGTGCGCGAGGCCACGATCGTGTCGAACTCGTCTTGCAGGGCCGTGGGCCCGGTGACGTAGGCGCGCCACGGGGTTCCCGCCAGGGCGTGGGGCAGCGTCGTGTCGACCAGGGTCGAGAACAGGGTCGTCGAGGCCGCCGCCGAGGGGTCCGAGGCCGGGATCACTGTGGCCACGAGGAGCCGGCCATCGGGCGAGGGGCGCAGGGGCGTGACCGCGGCCACGTCGGGCGCTCCGGCGAGCGCGCGTGCCACCAGCGCTGGGCGATCCGTGGGTCCGGCCCGACCTGCGGTGTCGACGACCACGGTGAGCGGGCCGTTGATCCCGGGCCCGAAGCCTTGGGCCAGCAGGTCGTAGGCGCGCCGGTCGGTGAAGGAGGTCGGGTCCGCGCCATCGCCGACGTGGCCCAGCTGCAGCGAGAGAATTGGCAGGGCGATGACGACCAGGACCGCCGCACCCAGGACCAGCGCGCGCCCGGGATGTCGGCCCACGAAGGCCGCGTAGCGGTGCCAGCCGTCGTGGGCGCTCGTGGCCTCGGCGACGGTGCGCCCGATGCGGTAGCGATCCAGGTGGCGCCCGGCCAGGACCAGCGCCGCCGGGACGAGCGTGACGGCTCCGAGAGCCGCCACGACGATGGCGAACACCGCGGCCAGACCGAGCAGCCCGATGAAGCTCAGGCCCGATCCATACAGGCCGAGCATGGCCACCGCGACCGTCGAGGCGGCGATCACGATGGCGCGCCCGCTCGATGCGGTGACCTGGCCGGCCGCCGACGCGGCGTCGTGACCCTCGATCAGCAGTTGGCGAAAGCGCGTCGTGAGGAAGACCGCGTAGTCGATGCCGACGCCGAGGCCGATCATGGCGGCCAGCGTCGGCGAGGCGGTCGCGAACGTCAGCACCAGGGCGACCAGGCCGAGGATGCTCAGGCCGATCACGACACCGATGACGGCACTCACCAGCGGGACGATGGCGCCCAGCACGCTGCCAAAGGTGAGGGCCAGCACGATCAGCGCCACCGCGACCCCGAGCATCTCGGCTCGCAGGTCGGTGGTGCGGGGGCGGGTGATCTGGGTGAAGGCGCCGCCGAAGTCGACCGCCAGCCCCGCGCGCGTGGCCGGCGCGGTGGCCCGGCGCAGGCTGGCCGCGAACCTCGACCCGAGCGCTGGTGCCGCGACGTTGAGGCGCACCGTGGCGTAGGCGATCGTGCCCGAGCGCGACACCGTCGCCGGGGTGGCCGTCAGCGGGTCCGAGACGGCCACGACGTGGGGCAGGCGCGCCAGGTTGGCGAGGCTGGCCGCCAGGGCCGGCTGGAACGCGGCCAGCGTGCCGTGGTCGGTGGCCACGACGACCAGGCCGGTGACCCCGCGGGTCGCGGGCTCGTGGGCCTGCAGCAGGGCGGCCCCGACCGATGCCTGGGTGCCCCCAAGCGTCGTCGCATCGGCGTACGTCGGGCGCTCGGCCCGGGTCGCGGCTCCCAACACCAGGGCGGCCAGCAGCCACAGGGCGATCACGCGCCAGGGGTGGCGACCGCTGAGGGCCCCGAGGCGATGCAGCGCCGTGGGCGTGGAGCGGTCGGCGGCCGGGAGGGGGGCCCGAAATGTCACAGTTTGTATACCGTAGACAGAAACCCAACGCCGGGGCAACGACCCGCGGGCGTCAGGTGTCGGCGTGGCGGGCCACGAACTCGAGCCTCAGGTCGCCACCAGGTCGCGCCGGGCGAAGGCGACGACGCCCGTCGCGATGCCGACGAGCCCGATCGCGCACATGATGGCGTTCGCCGCGGCGCGGGGGGCCTCGGCCGGCGCGCCGGCCATGTGGTGGAAGACCGACGTGTCCAGCAGCCAGGGGCTGATCGCGCCGATGCCTCCGACGATCACGATGAGGAGGGACCACGCCACGAGCCCGTAGCTGACGGGCACCGCGGCGCGGGGCCACAGCCCGTAGAGCGCCGTCGCGACGCCGAGCAGGGTCAGAGCGGGCGGCAGCAGGTTGGCCCCCGCCTCGAGCAGCAGGGTGGGTCCCACGTGGGCGCCCTGGCTCGCGGTCGCCCCCCACGTCGCCAGACCCTCGAGGAGGCCCACGCCACCCAGGGCGATCGCGGCCGCGCCCAGACGCCACAGGAGCCAGCGCACCCGCGAGACCCGGCTGGCGACCAGCCAGTCGAGGTGCCCGCGCGCCTCCTCGGCGCGGGCGGCCGCCACCTGGCCGACCGCCAGGAGCGACACGACGACGGCGAGGATGAGTGAGGCCACCCCGAGCACGGCGCGCGTGCCGAGCGTCGTCGCGCCCAGGCGGCTGAAGACGTCACGCACCGAGGAGCCACCGATGGTCGAGCCGGCCTTGCGCGCCACGAGGCCGATCAGCCCGGCGCCCAGGGTGATGCCGATCCACCACCGCAGGATGGTCGAGGATCCCAGGCGCCACGTGAGGGCGCCCGGCCCGGTGAGGAGGCGCCGACGGCGACGGCGCCGGTCATCGCGAGCCAGCAGGCCGGCGCCGACGTCTCGGACGCGTGCGCCGCGCAGGGCCGCGGCTCCGAGCACGATCGCCCAGATGGCCACGGGCACCGCGGCGACGGGCGAGGGCGCGGTCAGCGGGGCCATCTCCTCGACCCAGCCGAGCGGTGAGGCCCACACCAGGGCGTGCAGTCCCAGTCCGGCATCGGCGACCAGGCGCAGCGCGTAGGCGATGGCCAGGACCACCACGCCGGTGGTGGTCGCGTCGTGCCGGGTCGCATCGAGCTGGCTGGTCAGGGCGCCCAGCGCCGCGAAGGTCGTGGCGGCGGCGAGCACGGCCCCGCCCAGTCCCAGGACCTGGGTCCAGCGCAGCCCGCTGGCCGGTGAGCGGATCGCGGCCGTGGTCACCAGTGCGCACGTCGCGGCCAGGACCACCACGCCCACGCCGACCCCGGCCAGGGCCTGGGCCGTGGTGGCCACGCGACGGCGCGGCCCGGCGAGCAGCAGGTCCCAGCGTCCGGTCTCCTCCTCTCCGCGCAGGGCACCGGTCGCCGCGCGCAGGCCCCACAGGGAGGCGAGCACCGACAGGGTCAAGGAGACCTTGAAGGAGGTGAAGCCGGCCACGGTGTCCAGGTGCGGCGCGGGACCGAACAGCGCGATGGTCATCGTGTTGCTCCCGAAGGCCCGGGCCAGAGCGAGGCGCAGGGCGTGGGTCGGGTAGACGCGGTCGTAGCTGAGGGCCGAGGTCGCGGTGATCAGGCCGAGTGCGGCGCCCCACAGCGCACCCGAGCGGACCGTTCGTCGCACGGTGAGCGTGAAGACGAGGGCGCGCGCGGGTCGTGCGCCGGCGGGCACCGTCGGCGTCTTCACGGCGCGGGCACGTCGGCACGGTCGTAGTGGGCGAGGAACAGCTCTTCCAAGGAGGGCTCCCGGCTGGTCATGCGGGTGACCCCGGCCTCAGCCAGCGCCCGCAGCAGGGGCTCGATCGAGCCCTCGACCTGGCAGCGCAGGACGGACCCCTCGACCTCGAGCGCGTGCACGCCGGGGACGCCACGCAGGTCCGGGGGCCGTCCCGGGAACGTGGCCTCGATGGCCAGGGCGCTCAGCTGGCGCAGCTCGGCGAGGGTGCGCTGCTCGACCAGGCGTCCCGCGCGCACGATGGCCACCTGATCGCACAGCGCCTCGACCTCGCTCAGCTCGTGGGAGCTGAGCACGACGGTCTGTCCGCGGTCGCGGGCCTGGCGGATGTAGGTGCGAAAGACCTGGTCGACGAGGGGGTCCAGCCCCCGGGTGGGCTCGTCGAGGACCAGCAGGTCGGCGCGCGTCATGAGCGCGGCGATCAGCAGGATCTTCTGGCGATTGCCCGTCGAGTAGGCGCGCACCCGCAGGGTCGGGTCCAGGTCGAAGCTGGCGATCAGCTCCTCGCGCAGGGCCCCGTCGACTGCGCCGTGGGCGTGGCCGAGCAGGTCGAGGACCTCGCCTCCGGTCAGCGTGGGCCACAGGGCGACGTCGCTGGTCACGTAGGCGAGGTGGGCGTGCGCGCGCACCGGCTCGCGCCAGGCGTCCACGCCGAAGATCTCGGCGCGCCCCGACGTGGGTCGGATCAGCCCGAGCAGGAGGCGCAGGGTCGTCGTCTTGCCCGCGCCGTTGGGGCCGAGGTAGCCCAGGATCTGACCCGCGGGCACCACGAGGTCGAGGTGGTCCAGGGCCACGGTGCGCCCGTAGCGTTTGGTGAGCCCATCGGCGCGCACCGCGGGGGCGTCCATGACCGACCTCCTGGTTCCCGGGGCGGCCCGCGTCGCCCGCTCTCCCGGTCTAGTCGACGCTCGAGAGTGGTCCCGCGTCACCGGGTGGGCGGAGAGGGGTCCGAGCCGCCGCCGGGGTCCCCGCTCCGGTAGGGCCGAGACCGAGTGCCGTGACGGCGCCACCGGTCCGATGGGTCATCAGGGGGACGCACCCAGCGCGGAGGGAGTGGGATTCGAACCCACGGTGGGCAAGCCCACGCCGGTTTTCAAGACCGGTACATTCGTCCGCTCTGTCATCCCTCCGGCGACGAGACTATCCGGCGCGCTCGGCGCGCTTTCGCTGGCGGGCGCGTTGCGCGTGGTCCAAGACGACCTTGCGCAGGCGGACCGACGACGGCGTCACCTCGACGGCCTCGTCCTCGGCGATGAACTCCAGGGCCTGCTCCAGGGACAGAACCGTGGGCGGTGCCATTTTCTCGAAGTTGTCGCTGCCCGCGGCGCGCATGTTGGTGAGCTTCTTCTCGCGCGTCGGGTTCACGTTCATCTCGTCGGGGCGAGGATTGGCGCCCACGATCATGCCCTCGTAGACCTCGACGCCGGGGCCGACGAACAGGGTGCCGCGGGCCTCCAGGTCGACCAGCGCGTAGGCCGTGGTGACGCTGCGCCGATCGGCGACGAGCACGCTCCCGCGCCGCGGGCGGATGTCGCCGGCCCAGGGCTCGTACCCGTCGAAGACGGCGTGCATGATGCCCGCTCCCCGAGTCTCGGTGAGGAACTCGGTGCGGATGCCGACCAGCCCGCGCGACGGGATGCGCCACTCCATGCGCGCCCAGCCCGTGCCGTGGCTCACCAGGTCGAGCACCGTACCGCGCCGGGTGCCCAGCAGGGAGGTGATCGCCCCGACGAACTCCTCGGGCGTATCGATGGTGACCCGCTCGACGGGCTCGTGGACGTGGCCGTCGACCAGGCGGGTGACCACCTGCGGCTTGCCCACGGTGAGCTCGAAGCCCTCGCGGCGCATCGTCTCGATCAGGACCGCCAGCTGGAGCTCGCCGCGGCCTTGGACCTCCCAGGCGTCGGGACGCTCGGTGGCCAGCACGCGCAGCGACACGTTGCCGACGAGCTCGCGGTCCAGGCGGTCCTTCACCATCCGCGCGGTCAGCAGCGAGCCCTCGGTGCCCGCCAGGGGCGAGGTGTTGATCCCGATGGTCATCGAGATCGAGGGCTCGTCGACGGTCAGAGGGGGTAGCGGCTCGGGGTTGTCGGGGTCGGCCAGGGTCTCACCGATGGTGATGTCCTCGAAGCCGGCGACCGCCACGATGTCGCCGGGGCCCGCGCTCTGGGCGGGCACCCGCTCCAGGGCGACGGTGATGAACAGCTCGGTAACCCGGGCGTACTGGATCGAGCCGTCGAGGCGGCACCAGGCCACGCGCTGGCCCCGCTCCAAGGTGCCGTTCATGACGCGGCACAGCGCCAGGCGGCCCAGGTAGGGCGAAGCGTCGAGGTTGCACACCAGGGCCTGGAGGCCGTGGTCGGGCTCGTAGTGCGGAGAAGGGACGGTCGACTCGATCGTCTCGAACAGCGCGGTCAGGTCGCTGGCCGGCTCGCTGGCCGAGCGCGAGGCCCAGCCCTGGCGAGCACTGGCGTAGAGGATCGGGAACCCGATCTGGTGCTCGTCGGCGTCCAGGTCGAGGAACAGGTTCTCGACCTCGGTGACGACCTCGGTCGGCCGGGCGTCGGGCCGGTCGACCTTGTTGATGACCAGCACGACCGGAAGGTGTCGCTCGAGCGTCTTGCGCAGGACGAACCGGGTCTGGGGCAGGGGGCCCTCGGCGGCGTCCACCAGCAGCAAGACGCCGTCCACCATCGCCAGCCCGCGCTCGACCTCGCCGCCGAAGTCGGCGTGGCCCGGTGTGTCGATGATGTTGATGGTGAGGTCGCGCCAGGTCACGGCGGTGTTCTTGGCCAGGATCGTGATGCCCTTCTCGCGCTCCAGGTCGCCCGAGTCCATGACCCGCTCGGTGGGCTCCTCGCGCTCGCCGAAGGCGCCGGTCTGGCGCAGCATGGCGTCGACCAACGTGGTCTTCCCGTGGTCGACGTGGGCGATGATGGCAATATTCCGGAGCGTGTGGCGGGCGTGCATGACCCATCCACGCTAGTGGCCCGCGCCGCCGACGGTCAGGCGGCGGCTGCGGCGACCCCCGCCGCGACCGCGGCGGCCAGCACGTAGCGCGCGCCGCGGCGCGCGTCGGCCAGGCTCCCGCGCAGGCGCAGGGCCAGTCCGGCGTCGGGCCAGACGCCCACCACCTGGGTCGGCAGCACACCGGCGGGATGGGTCAGGCCCGCCACCAGCAGGTCGACGCGCAGTCCCGCTCCGGCACTGGCGCTCGGGCGGCCCGCCCGGACGCAGATCAGCGACCGGGCCGTGACGATGTCGCGTCGCCCGCGCAGGGTGACCCGCGAGCGGTCGATGGCGTAGTAGGCGTCGGCCTCGGGTGCGGACCACGACGACATCTGGTGGGTCAGCTCGAGGACCGAGACGGCCCACGCCCGCGCGGCGCTCATCACCGTGGCGCGACCCGGGGCGTCCAGGCGCGCCAGCCACGCGCCCAGCGAGCCGACGCTGGCGTAGCCGGTTGCGGCCCGATCGAGACGGTGCTCGAGCACGTGGGCCAAGGCGGCGCCGAGGGTGGCGTCCTCCCCGCTGACCAGCCGGCCCAGGGCGCCGCGGCCGAGGGCCCGCCGGGCGGTCGCCGCACTCCACGAGAACGGGTTGGCGGGCGCGGTGCGCCGCTCCACGCTCCAGGCGCCGAGCGTCTGGCGGCGATCAGCTCGCGAGTCGCCCAGTCGCCGGGCCAAGGCGGCCGGGAGGGTGGGGGGCACGATCTCGGGGTCGCCCTCCGGGAGGACCAGGGACGCGACGGCGCCGGGCTCGAGGTACACCAGATCGACGCTCACGCCCCGGCTCCCGCGAGCTGCGTGGCCACCTGGGCGACCACGGCATCGAGAGCCCCGGCCAGCGTGGAGGCGCGCACGTCGTCGGCCACGTGCTCGCCGGTCGCCGTCGACACGCTGGCGCTGGCGTGGGGAACGCGTCCGGTGCGCAGGGTCCACGCGAGCGCGTGCCGCGACCGGAGGGTGGCGGCCTCGGGGCCTAGCGGCGACGTGGTGACGTCGAGCAGCTGGGGACCGATCGGCCCGGACCAGACGAGATCGAGCGTGTCGACCAGGATGACCGGTGTCGAAACGACGGGGATCACGCAGCGCTGGCTGATCCGTGCGCCCGTGGGCACCCCCAGCTCGACCAGGGATCTGGCCAATGTCCGGGCGTGGCCGGCGACGTCCGCGCGCAGCCGGGCGCGCTCCTCGGCGTCGAGAGCCCGCAGACGAGCGAGCAGCGCGGGCCCGGGGCTCGCCACCCGCCACGCGCTCACGGCCTGGGCGAAGGGATCCCGGAGCGGGATGCCGGCCAGCACGACGGGGATCAGTCGCGCCACCAGGGCACCGCGCAGCTGGGCGAGCGGCGCGGTGCCGATGGGCACGACGCCTCGCGCGCCGACGTCGGCGCCGAGCGCGATCGCGACGGTGCCCTCGGGGCGGGGCCCCGCCGCGACCAGGTGGCGCACCCGCGCGACCAGCTCGGCGCGTACGGCGCCCACGAGCTCGGACTCGGCGCGCCGGCGCTCGCGCCGGCTCGTGTCGGTGGCGGGCTCGTCGATCCGGGTGCTCACGGTCCACCACTGTTGTGGTCGGCTGTGACAGTGCCTAACGTGTCGCCGTGTTCGCCCTCGTCTTCGGCCTGTTCCTGGTGGCCCTCGCCGTGGTCGGCGTGCTGGCAGTGCGCTGGGCTCTCGGTCAGGACCGGGCACGCCGGCGGCGCTAGGAAGGGTCCAGGCGCTCCTGGAGCTCGCGCACGGCTCGATCCAGATCGGCGACGGCCCGCTCGAGCACGGCCAGGCGATCACTCACGACGGCGTCGACGCGGCGATCGACCCGGTCGTCAAGCTGGCCGCGGAGCCGCTGGTCCACGGTGTCGACCAGCGGCTGGGCCAGGGCGCGCAGGCGCTCACGAATGCTGGCGGAGCCCTCGTCGCTCACGGCCGCATCCTAGAGGGGGGCCGGTGCGCAGTAGACGCCGGCGTTGAACTGGAGCGTGTTGAACTGCCCCCCCCAGGGAGGGTTGAGGAGCGTGGACTCCTCGGACTGGAGCGTTGCGGTGGGCGTGCACGAGGCGCTGAAGGCGATGAACCCGCGGATGTTGTTCGCATCGGTGCCGTAGACCGGCGTTGGGCCACCGCCGGTGAAGGCGACGGCCACGAAGGCGGGCAGGGTCGAGTTGGCCAGCTGGTAGGTGCGGTACTCGTACTGCGACGCGTAGATGCCCGCCTTGAGGGTCGGATCCACCGAGGCCAGGCCCGCGGCCCAGCCCTGGGTCATGGCGGCCCAGTAGGAGGCGTAGCGGGCAATGGTGGCATTCGACGAGCCCCCGGGGGCGTCGAGCCCGGAGTGGGCGTCCGGGTAGCCCTCCGGGTCCAGGATCACCCAGTCGGGCTTCAGGCCCAAGCCCTGGGCGCGGTACTGGTCGATCTGCGTGGCCACCCAGGCCCCCGCCGCGTAGCCGTGGGCAAAGTAGGTCGCCGGTGCCAGCGTCTCACCGCTCAAGGGACCCGAGACGGTCCAGAACGACAGCCAGGTCACGCGCCGGTGGCCGTTGTAGATGCTCTGGCCCATGAGGTAGTCGGGCGACGCCGTCACGCTGGTCGCGTGGACCCAGCCGACCCACGGCGATGCCGTGGTGCCGAGCCCGCCGGTCTCGCTCAGGATCGGCCAGCCGTCAAGGACTGCCTGCGTCCACTGGGCGCTGGGAATCGCGTAGACGCCAACGCCCTGGGGCGAGGGCGCGCCCTCCCCGGCGGCGAAGAGGGTCAGCGTCGACCCGACCTGGGCCCCCGCGACGCTCGGCGCCACCGTGCGCGCCCGGCTTCCCGCGGTCACCGAGACGTCCGTCGCGCTCCAGGGCGCGTACCCGCTGAGGCTGGTGAGCGCGAAGAGGTCGCCCCAGTTCGCGGCGGCGCCCGCGAGCGTGATCTGGGTGGGGGTGATGCCTAGGTAGAGGTTTCCCGACAGCGGCGGCGCCGACGGCGTCGCCGCCATGACGTCGAACATCGACCAGGGAGCGCTCAGCGTGGGATTGGGTACGGTCGTGGTCGTCGTCGGCGGGACCGTCGTGGTGGTCGATCCGGGCACCGTCGTCGTCGACCCCGGCAGGGTGGTGGTGGTCGTCGTGGTCGACGTCGTCGTGGTAGTTGAGGTCGTCGTGGTCGTGGTCGTCGTCGGGGGCACCAGGATCGGGGGCTGGTTGAGGCTGGTCAGGGGAGCGCTGAAGAGCTCGGCGTCACCCTGGCGGTTCAGGCCGGCCACGTAGGCGCTCAGCGACGACGTGGCCGCGGTGATCGCGCCCACGAGACGCGACCCGCCCGTGGCGGCCGTCAGGTCCTCCTCGATCCACGTCGCCGGCGTCACCGGGCTGGTGGTGAAGAGTGCCAGGTCCCCGTTCATCCCGACGGCCGCCACAGCCGGGACGGGTGTGTCGGTCACCATCACCGGGTCGCTTGAGGCGCGGGCGCCCCGGGTGAGGTGCGTGAGGTTGGCCACCGGCGCGGTGAGGTAGGGGATCGGCTGGCCCGCGTCCCAGGTGAGCGTGAAGAGCATGACCATCTTGAGGTTCGTGCGAGCGGTGATCAGGAGCGTGGACCCGCTCACCAAGACGCTGGGCTCGCCCAGCACCGTCACCCCGGTCAGGGTGGAGAGGTCCGTGGAGACCTCCGGTCGCCACGCCGCGTCCCCGTGGGTGTGCAGCCACAGCGCGCTCACCGGGTCGTTGGGCGTGAGCAGGACGAGCCGACCCGTGGCGTCGACGTAGGCGACGTCGACGTTGCCGGCCGGGTCGAAGAAGGGGATCGGGTCTCCGGCGGGTGCCGGGGCGTGGATGTGGGGGGTGAGAGTCTGCCACGAGCTCGCGCCCGTCGCTGTCACGGTCAGCACGGCGATCTGGTTCGCCTTGGTCCGGTAGGCCAGCGCACCTACGCTGCCGTTGCTGGCCGCGTGCGGGGTGCCCAGCATCGTCGAGTTGTTGATCTGACTGGTCAGTGCGGTCGCGTTCCAGGGAAGGGCCCCGGTTCCCGAGGCGGTGAAGGCGAATAGCGGAAGGCTCGGCGGTGCGGTCGTGGGTGCCGGAGACGTGGCGTGTGAGGGCGTGATCGTGGCGAGCACGCTCGCCGCCGCCAGTGCTGCTCCCAGCGCCAGGCGGAGCATCACTGGTCGTCGGCCGCGAAGATGGGGCACGGCGAGAAGAGAACGGATGTCCCGAGTCTACGAGAACACGCGCGAGCACTTCCGGACGTCTCAGGGAAGACGGACGTGCACCACCGGGGATGGCGGACTCATCTGGCTGGCGATGTGGTAGCGGACCGCGACGGCGTAGGTGACGCCTCGGCGCAGCCCCTGAAGCACCAGGCGCGCCCCACGAATCGACGTGCTGACCCAGGTGCGTCCGCCGTCGAGCGAGTACTCCAGCCGGGCACCGCGCGCGTTGCTGGGCCACCGCACCGCCAGCACGGCTCCACCGGCGAGGGCGGAGGCGCGGACGATGCGCGGGCGCGCCAGTGTCAGGGCTGTGCTGGTGGTAGCCGATCCGACGTTGACCGTCTCGGTGGCCACCACCGTCGACTGGTACGAGACGGTGATCGTGAGCGCGCCGGGCAACGTGCTCAGGACGGTCGCGGACGCGTGCCCGGTCGCGTCGGTGGTGACCGAGAAGCTCGCGCGTCCCGTCCCGGTGGCACTCGAGCGTGTGGCGTCGAAGAGCACCAGGCCCTGGCGCGCGCGTGCGGTGAACTCCACGGTGGCGTTGGCCTCCGGCGTGCCATCGGTGCGCACCAGGTGCACGTCGACCGTGACGGGCTCGCTCGTGGCCACAGCGTGGGGCTGGACCGTGACGGTGCTGGCGCCGGGATCGAAGAGTGGCGGGCACAGACCGGCCAGGAAGGTTGCCGGATTGGGGCTGCCGAGTCCTGAGGCCATGTCGTAGCCCGGACCGGCGCTGTAGACCCCGACGCCGTAGAGGTCGTTGGACCCGGTGGTCACGTCAATGAATCCCGTGGTCGCCATCGCGTACAGGGTCGGGTTGAGGAAGCCGAGGCGTGGCACGCCGCAGGCCTGGGCGCCGACGGCGACCAGGGAGGCCACCAAGGGCGAGCCGATGGAGGTCCCGCCGATGCTCGACCATCCGCTGCCGCAGTTCGTGCCGCAGTTGGTGCCGGAGTTGCCGGTGAAGTACTGGATGAAGCCGGTGCTGGGGTCGGCCATTACCGACAGGTCGGGCACGAGGCGATGGGACTCGCTGGTGGCGATCCCGGGGGCCACCTGCCAGCTCGGGCGCGACCAGAGCGAGGAGATGCCCCCACCCCCGGCTCCACCACCGCTGCCGGTGCCGTCATTCCACACTGTCTGGACCAGCGGATTGATGCTGGACACCGTCAGGCCGCCCACACCGGTGACGAAGGGCTGGGACGCCGGGTCGTCGACGGCCGGCGCATTGGTCGTGATGCCGGCGCAGTCCGAGGAGCCGTTGTCACCGGCAGCCGCGACGACCGTCTGACCCTGGGCGGCCATCTGCTCGAAGATGGCCTGCTCGGCTGCCGGATCGCCCGAGGGGTCAGCCTCGCAGGTGCCCCACGACGTTGTCACCACACTGGCGGTGTTGGCGTCGGCGATGGCCTGGTAGATGTCCAGCGGTCCCGTGGAGTTGTTGGGACCGGTGTAGACGTCGATCGTGGCTCCCGGCGCCAGGCCGGCGGCCTCCTCGACGTCGAGGGTCGCCTCGTCGGAGAACGAGCTCGGCCCCCCGCCGTCGACGGGGACGTTGTTCACCGTGGTCGTCAGGCCGTAGCACGACAGGTACGTCGCCACATCGCTGGGGCTGTAGGTGCCCAGCTCGTAGACCGCGATCGTCTGGCCCGTGCCGACGTCTCCTTGGGCCCAGGCGGACTGGAGGCCGTAGAGCGCCCCCTGCTGCTGGAGGGAGTAGCCGCCCAGGGCGTTGGGCGTCCAGCTGGTGGGAGAGGACCCGTCGGTCGCTCCAGCACAGCTGCTCGCCGAGGCCGCGTGAGCGCGAGCCCCGTGAGCCAGGCCCAGGGCGTGCGGCGTGCGGACGCTCGTCAGCCCGGCGACGGCCGCGATGTCGTGGGCGATGGCGCTGGGCAGCGTGGCGGTCGCACTGAACTGGGCCGCCCGCCGCGTGCCGATGCGGACCGTCGCCACCGACGTGGCGAAGGCGCGGGCAATGTTGCCGGTGTTCGCCCGCAGGTGCAAGACGAGGCGTCCGCGGCTGAGCGAGCCGACGTGGACGCCGTAGGACGAGAAGTAGCGGCGCACGGTGGCGACCTCGGCGGCTGGTGCGCCGAAGCGGGCGGCGAACTGGGCCGTGGTGAGGAAGTGCCGATAGTTGGGGGACGACGGGTCGCTCAGCTCGCGCAGGAAGGTGTGCAGGGCGGCCGTTCGCGGCTGGGCGAGCACCACGTCGAACGACGTGCGCATCGAGCCGACGACCGCAGTCGCGCCGCGAGGCAGGGGGGCCGGCTGGGCCACCGCGACGCGGGGCTCGCTGGCCCGTGCACTGACGGGCGCCACCAGTGCACCCATCCCCAGGGCGGCCGCCGCGGCGAGGATCAGTCTTCGGGTCACCGGCTCAGATTACGGGGCACCTCGCCTGTCGGGTCGGCACTGGGGGAAAGTTAGGGGCGATGTGCCCAACGCGCTGACAAGTCGCTGCACTCGGCGCAGACGCTGGCCGGCACGACGCCCCAGCGGATCAGGAAGCCGAAGATCGCGCAACCCACGCAGTACCCGGCGAGGCCCTCGAGGCCCGCCGCCACCACCAGGGGCAGCAGAACCCAGCGAGCCACTCCCCAGCCGACCGTCAGCCACGCCGCCGTGGCGCCCAGGGTCAGCACCGCGCCGATCCCCTGGGAGAACCGCTTGGGCGGCCCGGGCACGCGGCGACGCCAGTGCGTGATGCGTGGTCCCACCACGCGACTGGCCAGCAGCCCGAGCGGTGACAGCGTCGGTCCGGCGGCGACGCGCGCACAGAACCCGTAGGTCAGGGGGATCAGGAGGACCGGCAGGCGCAGGACCTCCGCGGCCACGGCCATGGACACCACGCCGAGCGCGATGACGCGGGCCGATGCCTCGCTGACGGGATTCGGGTAGGAGAAGAGCCGTCCCATGCAACAAAGCCTAGTGGAATAGTCAGCAATAGCTTCAGGCGGCCATGGCCAGGTGGATGGTGGTCGCCACGCCGATGACGACGATGAGGGCGCGCACGTACGACGTGCGCACACGCAGGAGCACCTGCGTGCCCAGCCAGCCGCCGAGCAGGGCCCCCACGAGCATGGGGTAGATCGCACCGAGTGCCAGGTGTCCGTACACCACGAAGACGACGGCCGCCTCGATGGTCACCAGGAGGGACAAGACGCTGCGGATGCCCTGGATCTCGGCGAGCTCCAAAGGCAGTGCGATGGCCATGGTGGCCAGCATCATGATCCCGACCCCCGCTCCGAAATAGCCGCCGTAGGCGGCGGTGACGCCCATGCCCACCGCGAGCAGCCACCAGCGAGCGGGGTGATGGTGGTCCACGCCGGCGAGGCGTCGCGTGAGGAGCGGGGCCGTGGCGAACACCAGCGTCGCCGCACCGATCAGCCAGGGCACCACGCGCTCGAAGGTGTGCGACGAGCCCAAGAGCAGCAGGGCGGTGCCCGCTCCCGTCCCGAGGGCCACGATCGGCACCAGCCGCCGGATCAGGGGCCAGTGCTGGCGGATCTCGGCGCGAAAGCCGTGCAGGTTGGACAGGAAGCTCGGGATGATGGCGACGGTGGTCGACAGATTGGCCGGGAGCGGGGGCACGCCCAGCGCGAGCATGGTGGGGAAGGTGATGAAGGTGCCCCCGCCCGCCACGCCGTTGGCGAGCCCCCCAGCCACGCCCGCGAGGAAGAACGCCACGGTGCGCCACGGCGCGGCAACGGCAGCGAACCACATTTTCACTACTCTACGGACGTGCCTCGAGTCGCCCCCGCCCGCTACGCGCGACGTTCGAGACTGGCGCGATGACGCACGGGCTCAACGTTCCCCACGACGCGCCCCGGGACCTCATCCGGGCGGCTGGGGGAATCGTCGTGCGCGAGGGTCCCCACGGGCCCGAGGTCGCGTGCATCTACCGCGAGGCGCGGGGGGACTGGACGTTCCCCAAGGGCAAGTTGGATCCCGGGGAGGGATTCCCCGAGGCCGCGCTGCGCGAGGTGTGGGAGGAGACCGGCCTGCGCTGCCGCGTGGAGCGCTTCGTGGGGACCACCAACTACACCCACCGCAAGGGGCGGCCCAAGATCGTCGCTTACTACCTGATGGCCGTCGAGGACGGGTCCTTTGCCCCCAACGCCGAGGTTGACGATCTGGTGTGGCTCACCCTGGCCGAGGTGGCTGAGCGCCTGACCTGGGATCGCGATCGGGAACTGTTCGCCCTCGTCCTCGAGCAGCTGGCCGCTTAGGGCTGGAGGGTGGGCACCGCGGCGAAGGGGGCCAGCCAGCGGCGCTGGAGTGCGGCCAGCGTCCCGTTTCCCCGCAGCAGGGCGAGAGACTGATCGACGCACGCGGCCAGGGGATCTCGGTGCTGGAAGACGAGGGCGTAGTGGCCACTCACCCCGGGGAGTTGACCGACGATGGTCAGCGAGGCACCAGACGCGTGGGCCGGCGTATGGACGAGCGACAGTGCCGAGGCCGTGTCGAGCGCGATCGCGTCGACGGTCCCGGTCTGCAGCGCCGCCAGCAGGCTGCTCACCGACGGGAAGGACTGCGGTGCGGGGCGGGGGTGGAGCGAGCGCTGGAGATAGCGCAGCTCGGCGGACCCGGCGAGGGCTCCGTAGCGGTACGTGCGCAGGGCGGCCGCGTCGTGGTGCGCCGCGATTCTGCTGTCCGGGCGCGCCACTAGGGCGGTGTGGAGGTTGTAGTACGCGCTCGAGTACGTCACCGCCGTCGTGGGCGAGACCGGCTCGGCGATCTCGTCGGCGTCGAAGTCGAAGCTCTTGGTCCCGGGTGTCGTCGCGGTGGCGTAGGGCTGCTGCACCCAGTGCACGTCGCGGCGGGCGACACCCAGCGACGTCGCGATCGCGTAGACCAGGGCCGACTCGTAGCCTCGACCGTTGGCCGGGCGGTTGTCGATGAACCACGGCCAGATCGCGGGTCGCTCGGTGGCCACCGTGAGGACGCCCGGCGTGTGCTCGAGGGACGAGAGGGAGGCCCGACACTGGCCCAGGGCGCGTAGTGCGGCGGGCGAGGCCGCAGCGGGGAGAGACGCGGCGCCGGTGAGTGTCGCACCGACCAGGACGACCGCCAGGACCCCGCGCGCGACGAGCGAGGACGGCAGCGGCGAAGCCATGGCGGCGGCAGTCTACCGATCCCGCAGTGTCGCCAGGGGGGCGGGCACCGTCGGTGTCGGCGACGAAGGCTGGGTAAGATGCTCGTGGGGAGAGGTGGGTGAGTCCGGCTTAAACCACATTCCTGCTAAGAATGCGGCCCGTTAACGCGGGCCCGAGGGTTCGAATCCCTCCCTCTCCGCAATGGGCACCGAGCGCGCAGCGCTCGGTGCCGTCGTGTCAGGAGACCGCGCTGCGCTACTACATCGAGACACTGGGCTGTCCGAAGAATCAGGTGGACTCGGAAAAGCTCGCGGGCCTGCTGGAGGGGCAGGGCTACCAGCCGGTGAGCGACCCCGCCGCCGCGGACCTGGTCGTGGCCAACACGTGCGCCTTCATCGAGGCGGCGCGCGAGGAGTCGGTGGCCACCGTGCTGGACCTCGCCCAGCGCCGGGCCCCGGGCGCCCGCCTGGTGGTGACGGGCTGCATGGCCGAGCGCTACGGCGACGAGCTGGCCGACGCCCTGCCCGAGGCCGACGTCGTTGCCGGCTTTGGTCACGAGTTCGCCTCGATCACCCCGGTGCGCGTGCGCCGGGGTCCCCGTAGTGACTTCGACCTGCTGAACCTGCCGCGCCCCCCCGCCGCCGCCCCGTGGGCCTACCTCAAGATCGCCGAGGGGTGCGACCGGCGCTGCGGGTTCTGCGCGATCCCCAGCTTCCGGGGCGATCAGCGATCCCGGGCGGCCGATGCGATTCTCGAGGAGGCTCGCGCACTGGCGGTCAGCGGCGTGCGCGAGCTGGTCCTGGTCGCCCAGGACCTGGCCAGCTGGGGACTCGACCGGCGACGTCGCCGTGATGGCCTCGACGTGGTCGAGCCGCTCGAGGACGGCACCGCCCAACCCCTGGTCCGGCTCGTCGAGCAGCTGGCGCGCGAGGTCGACCGGGTGCGCCTGCTCTACTTGTACCCCTCGAGCCTCACACCCCAGCTGATCGACGCCATCGTGGCCACCGGGGTGACCTACTTCGACCTGTCGCTCCAGCACGTGACCCGCGCCCACCTGCGTCGCATGAGCCGCTGGGGCGACGCGGACCGGTTCCTCGAGCGCATCGCCCGGATCCGGGCGCTCGCGCCCGACGCCACGTTCCGGTCGTCGTTCATCCTGGGCTACCCCGGGGAGACCGAGGACGACCACCGCCAGCTCCTGGCATTCCTCGAAGAGGCGCAACTCGACTGGGCCGGGTTCTTCCCCTTCTCCCCCGAGGAGGGCACGCCCGCGGCCGCAGCTCGTGACACCGTCGACCCCGAGCTGGCGCTGGACCGGCTACGCGAGGTCAGTGAGCTCCAAGACGCCATCACGGCGCGCCGGCGCGACGCACTCGTCGGCACGATCCAGCGCGTCCTGGTGGATCGGCCGGGCGTGGCCCGCAGCGTGCGCGAGTGCCCCGAGATCGATGGCATTGTGGAAGTCAGCCGACAGTGGGAAGTGGGGAGCATGGTCGACGTGCGGATCGTGGCCAGTCACGGTGTGGACGTGGTGGCGCGGTGAGCGCGCCGCGCTACGGCGAGACCGCGCTGCTGACGCCCGCGAACCTGATGACGGGTTTCCGCATCCTGATGGCGCCCCTGTTCGTCTACCTGGTCGTGATCGATCGCATCTCGTGGTGGACGTCGCTGGTGGGATTCCTGGCGGCGGCGTCGGACTACTTCGACGGGATCGTGGCCCGTCGCCACGGCACGACGACCTCGGGCGCCTTCCTGGACCCGCTGGCCGACAAGATCCTCGTCCTCGGCTCGCTCTACGCGATCGTCCTGGCCCGTCCCCACGGCGTCACGTCGTTCCTCGTCCCCTCGATCCTCATCACGCTGCGCGAGATCTGGATGAGCTACTACCGAGCGCGGGCCGCCCGCCACGGGATATCGATCCCCGCCACCCGCATCGCCAAATGGAAGACCTTCGCCCAGGACTGGGCCATCGCCTTTTGCGTGCTGCCCGTCACGGCGCACCACGTGTGGCTCGGCGAGGCGACGATCTGGATCGCCGTGGTCCTGACCCTGTACACCGGTTGGCGCTACTACGTGGACGGGAGGCGCTTGCTCCATGCGCGTTGAGGTTGTGGCCGTCGGGACCGAGCTGCTGCTGGGCCAGAACGTGGACACCAACTCCCAGTGGCTGGGCGAGCAGCTGGCGGCGCACGGCATCTCCTCGTACTTCCACCAGCACGTCGGCGACAACCACGCGCGCATCGTGCTCGCGCTGCGTACGGCCCTGGCGCGCAGTGACGCGGTCATCGTCTGTGGCGGTCTGGGGCCCACGCAAGATGACATCACGCGCGAGGCCATCGCCGAGGTGATGAACGTGCCCCTGGAGCGCGACGCGTCCCTCGTGGGACGCATCGCCGGCTTCTTCGCGGCGCGCGGTCGCGAGATGCCGACCAACAACTTGCGGCAGGCCGACGTGCCGCGAGGCGCCACCACCATCGAGCAGCGGCGGGGCACCGCGCCCGGACTCATCTGCCCCATCGGCGCCAAGGTCGCCTACCTGCTGCCGGGCGTGCCCTACGAGATGTCCGACATGTTCGAACGGGCGGTCTTGCCGGACCTGCTCGCGCGCGAGCGAGCCGCGGGTCGCCAGGCGGTCATCGTCAGCCGGGTCCTGCGCACCTGGGGGGCCAGCGAGTCAGCCCTGGCTGACGCGGTGGCCGAGCGCTTCAGCGCGCTGGAGGGTGATGGTCGCCTGACGATCGCGTTCCTGGCCTCGGGCATCGAGGGCATCAAGGTCCGCGTGACGGCGCGGGGCGACGATGAGGACCACGCGCGCGAGCTCCTGGCCGCCGAGGAGGAGGCGGTGCGCCGCGCCATCACCGCCCGGCTGGGAGACATCGTCTTCGGCGTCGATGGCGAGACGATGGAGGACGCCATCGCCTCACGTCTCCGCGCGCGCGCCGCGACGCTGGCGGTGGCCGAGTCGATCACGGGCGGGCTGATCGCCAGCCGCCTCGTCAACGTCGCGGGGGCCTCGACGTGGTTCCGCGGTGGCGTGGTGAGCTACGCCAGCGAGGTCAAGCACCAGGTGCTTCACGTGCCCGAGGGGCCGGTCGTCTCCGAGGCGGCGGCGCGGGCCCTGGCCAGCGGCGTGCGGGCGCTGCTACGCGCGGACATCGGACTGGCGGTGACCGGGGTGGCGGGCCCCGACGAGCAGGAGGGCCAGCCGGTCGGGACCGTCTTCGTGGGCCTGGACCGGGGTGGGCAGGTCGAGGCGCGAGCGCTGCGGCTGGCTGGCGACCGGCCCCGCGTGCGCGCCTACGCCGCCATCAGCGCGCTTGACGTGCTTCGCCGGGTGCTGGACCGTGAGGGTGCTTGATACGAACACCTGTTCGTAGTACGGTGGGCGCGTCCCCCGATCCATGTCAGTGGGCACCTCTAGGGTGCGTCCACTGAGCAAAGGAGACCACATGGCGACCGACGACCGGAGCAAGGCCCTCGAGGCGGCGCTGGGCCAGATCGAGAAGCAGTTCGGCAAGGGCTCGATCATGCGCCTGGGCGAGAACATGCACCTCAACATCGAAGCCATCCCGACCGGCGCGCTGGCTCTGGACATGGCGCTCGGCATCGGCGGGGTGCCGCGGGGCCGGGTCATCGAGCTCTACGGTCCCGAGTCTTCGGGCAAGTCGACGCTGGCCATGCACGTGGTCGCTGAGGCCCAACGCAATGGCGGCGTGTGCGCGTACATCGACGCCGAGCACGCGATGGACCCGGTGTACGCGCGCGCCATCGGCGTCAACGTGGACGACCTGCTGATCAGCCAGCCCGACACCGGCGAGCAGGCCCTGGAGATCGTCGACATGCTGATCCGCTCGGGTGCGCTGGACGTGGTCGTCGTGGACTCGGTCGCGGCCCTCACACCGCGGGCCGAGATCGAGGGCGACATGGGCGACACCCACGTGGGCCTGCAGGCGCGGCTCATGAGCCAGGCCCTCCGCAAGCTCACGGGGGGCCTGTCCAAGTCCAACACGGTGGCCATCTTCATCAACCAGCTGCGCGAGAAGATCGGCGTGATCTACGGCTCGCCCGAGGTGACGCCCGGCGGTCGGGCGCTCAAGTTCTACGCCTCGGTCCGCATGGACATCCGTCGCGTGGAGTCGATCAAGGATGGTGCCGAGGTCGTGGGCAGCCGCACGCGGGTCAAGGTCGTCAAGAACAAGTGCGCGGCGCCCTTCAAGCAGGCGGAGTTCGACATCATGTACGGGCAGGGGATCAGCCGGGAGGGCTCGGTGCTCGACGTGGCCGTCGAGCTGGGACTGGTCAAGAAGGCGGGGGCCTGGTTCACCTACGAGGGTGAGCAGCTGGGGCAGGGTCGGGAGAACGTCAAGACGTTCCTGCGCGAGAGCCCGCAACTGATGGCCGAGATCGACCAGCGCGTCCGCGATCGCCTGGCCACGATGCAAACTCCCGACGTCGTGGGCGGACCCCTCGACATCGACACGCCGCTGACCCTGGACTGACCCCGGGCCCTCGGGAGGCGTGACAGTAGCGTGGGCGCATGCGCCCTCGACTGGTCCTGCGTCGGCGCCTGGGCGAGGCCGTGCGCGCCGCTCGCCGCTACCTCGACGAGGTGGCCACGGTGGGGCCGCAGGACCGCTACGCCCGGCGCTTTGCCTCCTTCGGGCGCGGCGCAGCGCTCCTCGCGCCCCAGGGTGTGATCTACAACGAGCGCTACATCGCCATCGGTGACGAGACCATGATCGGCCCCGGAGTGACCCTGGCGGTCGGGATCGGTCCCGAGCAGGAGATGCTGTCGAGCCCGGTCGTCTCGCTCGGGCGTCGCTGCGTCATCGGCCGGGGATCGCACATCGTGGGCCACTGGCGCGTCGAGCTGGGTGACGAGATCCAGACCGGGCCCTACGTGTACATCACCGACCAGAATCACTCCTACGAGGATCCCGATCGGCCCATCGGATGGCAGACGCCACGGGAGGCGGCCGTCCGCATCGGCTCAGGCAGCTGGCTCGGCGCCCACGTCGTGATCCTGCCCGGCACCGTGCTGGGCGAGCACACGACGGTCGCCGCGGGCGCCGTGGTGCGCGGCGAGTTCCCCAGTCACGTGGTGATCGGCGGGGTGCCCGCCCGAATCCTGCGCCACTACCGTCCCGGGGAGGGCTGGGTCGAGGGCGCTCCGTGAGGGTGGGCGTGGACCTGGGTCCGCTGCGCTCGTCGGCGGCCTTTCGCCGGCTCTACGTCGCGCGCTTCTTCTCGGGCGTTGGCAACCAGCTGACCTACGTGGTCACGGCCTACCAGCTGCGGCTCCTCACGCACTCCGTGCTGGCGGTGGGGAGCCTGGGCCTCGTCGAGGTGATCCCCATCGTGGTCCTCGGGTTCTACGGCGGCGTGCTGGCCGACCACCTGGATCGGCGCGTCATGGCCGTGGCGACCGAGGTGGCCCTCGGGCTGCTGTCGGTCTCCCTGCTGGTCAACACGCTGTGGCATCCCCACGCCTGGGTCCTCTACGCCGTTGACGCGCTGGTGGTGTCGGCGGGGTCGCTGCAGACCCCGAGCGTGGCCGCCATGCGCCAGCTGCTGGTGCGTCACGACGAGCAGCGTGCGGCAGCCACGCTCGGGGCCATCCGCGACACGACCGCGACGCTGGTCGCCCCGGCCATCGGGGGCCTGATCGCGGTGCTGGCCGGCCCGGGGTGGGCCTACCTGGTGACAGTGGTGGCCTTCAGCGTCTCGGTGCCGCTGCTGGCCTCGCTGCCCCGACCCCCGCGCGGCGGGGGCGGGTCCGCGGTGGTCGCCTCGCTGCGCACGGGACTGCGCTACACCCACACGCGCCCCGACCTGATCGGCACGTACGTGGTGGACCTGCTGGCGATGGCCTGGGCCTACCCGGTCGTGATGCTGCCCTTCGTCGCGGCGACCTTCCCCCAACCCGACGCGCTGGCGCTCCTCTACCTGGGCCTCCCCCTGGGCTCGCTGCTGGCGACCCTGGGTGCCGCCTGGACCCGCCACGTCCACCACTACGGGCGCGCGATCGTGGTGGCTGCGGTCGTGTGGGGAGCCGGCATCACCTTGTTCGGCTTCGCCCGGAGCCTGCCCCTGGACCTGGTCGGCCTGACCATCGCCGGCGGCGCAGATGCGATGAGCGGCATCTTTCGCACCACCTTGTGGAACGAGTCGATCCCGCCGGACGTGCGGGGCCGCCTGGCTGGCGTCGAGCTGATCTCCTACGCCCTGGGGCCCACGACGGGCCAGCTGCGCTCGGGCTGGATGGCCGCGTGGTGGTCGCTGCGCCTCTCGCTCGGCCTGGGGGGGATCGGTGCCGCGGGCTCGGTCGCCGGCGTCGCGGTGGCCCTCCCACGCCTGTGGTCTTTCGATGCGCGCACCGACGAGCACGTGGCCGGGGTGGCCCGCCAGCGGGCGGCCGCCTAGCCGGGCTCTATCCTCGAGGGATGCCGACCTACGCCGTGAGCGTGCTGGGCCCGCGCCGCGAGGCCGCCGCCGCCCTGGGGGCCCTCGCGGCGCTGGCGGCCCCGGAGGTCGTCGTGCGTGACCTGGCCCAGACGGCCCTGGGCGACGGCGCGATCACGGTGGCCGAGGTGACCGGGGCGCCCGCCGACCCCGCGGTCCTGCGCCAGCACCTGGTCGAGGCACTCGGACCGGCGACCAGCGTCCTGGTCTCCACCGCGAGGCTGCGGCCCGCGCGCGATGACGCCTACGTCGTCTCGGTGCTCGCGCCCGTGGTGGCGCCGGCCGCCCTGGCCCGCGTGGGGCGGGCGATCGCCGGCGCCGGCGCGAGCCTCCAGCGAGCGACGCTGCTGGCCCGCCAGCCGGTCACGGGCTACGAGATCGTGGTGCGCACCAGCGACCCCGAGGCGCTGCGCCGAGCCATGGGAGCGGCGGCCGCGGCTGACGGGCTCGACGTGGCCATCCAACGCGACGGCCCGGAGCGCTGGTCGACGCGGCTGGTGGTGATGGACGCGGACTCCACACTGCTCCAAGACGAGGTGATCGACCGGCTGGCTGACATCTGCGGGCGCGCGGCCGAGGTGCAGGCCGTCACGCGCGCCGCGATGGCCGGCGAGATGGACTTCGCCGAGTCCCTGCGACGACGCGTGGCCACGCTGGCCGGTGCTCCGGCGTCGGTGCTCGACGAGGTACGCGGCGTCGTGTCGCTGACGCCGGGCGCGCGCACCCTGGTGCGCACCCTGCAGCGGCTGGGCCACGTGCCGGCCGTCGTCTCGGGCGGCTTCTCCGAGGTCCTGGCGCCCCTACTGGCCGAGCTGGGGATCGAGCACTACGCGGCCAACCACCTGGAGATCGCCGAGGGGCGCCTGACTGGACGGGTCGTGGGCGCCATCCTGGACCGTGCGGGCAAGGCGGCCGCGCTGCGCCGCTTCGCGGCCGAGCTGGGCATCCCCCTGGAGCGTACGGTGGCCATCGGGGACGGGGCCAACGACATCGACATGCTGGTCGCGGCGGGCCTCGGGGTGGCCTTCAACGCCAAGCCCGTCGTGCGTGAGCACGCCGACGCGACCCTCTCGGTGCCCAACCTGGACGCCGTCTTGGTGTTCCTCGGGCTGCGCGCCGAGGCGTGAGCGAGACCCGGCCCGCGAGCCTGGTGGGTCTGCGACGCCTGATCTTCTCGGCCGACGTGCCCCTGGCGCGCCAGCGGGCCCGCTTCGCGGCCGCGGTGGCGGGTCGTGCGGCCCCGGGCGTCACGCGCGAGGCGCTGGTCCTGGGTGGCGTGCCGGTGGAGCGCTGGTCCCCGCCGGGAGCCCACCGGGACCGCACGGTGCTCTACGTCCACGGCGGCGGGTACTGCCTGGGCTCGCCGGTCATGGGTCGCGCGCTGGCCTCGCACCTGGCGGTCGCGTGGGCCGCGCCGGTGGTGGCCCCCCACTACCGGCTGGCGCCCGAGCACCCCTGCCCGGCGGCCGTCGAGGACGTCGCCGCGGTGCTGGCCGCGCTCGCCACGCGCGTGGTGCTGGCCCTGGCGGACTCCGCGGGCGCCGGAGCCCTCCTCGCGGCCACGGCGGCGCGCCCCGGGCAGCTGGCCGCCCAGGTGCTGGTGTCGCCCTGGCTGGACCTGGCGCGCCAGTTGGCGCCCGACCTCGCGGCCCGCGACGCGCTGGTCAGCCCGGGCTGGCTCGCCGCGTGCGCGCGCCACTACGCGCGCGAGCCCCGGGACCCGCTCGCCTCGCCCCTGCGCGGGCCGCCCCGAGCCCTGCCGCCGACGCTGGTCGTGGGGACCGACGATGATCTCGTGGCCCCCGACGCCGCGGCACTCGCGCGCTGGCCGGGCGTCGAGCTGCACGAGTGGCCGGGCCAGTGGCACGACTTCGCCCTGACGCCTGGGGCGAGCGTGGCCGGTGCCCAGGCGCGCGACGCGATCGTGGCCTTCGGGTCCCGCGTGCTCGGCTGGGGCGGCGGCCTCAGTGGCTGAGGAGCAGGTTGGTCGTCCCGCCGCGCCACAGCTCGTGCATCCACGCCTCCACGTCCTCGACCGTTCGCGGCAGCGCGGCCGACAGGTTGACCGGGCCGTCAGCCCCCACCCAGATGTCGTCCTCGATGCGCACGCCGATCCCGCGGTACTCCTCGGGGACGGTGAGGTCGTGGGCCTGGAAGTAGAGACCCGGCTCCACGGTCAGCACGTAGCCCTCGGCCAGGTCGCCGCGGTAGAGCTCCTGGCGGGCGTTGGCGCAGTCGTGGACGTCGAGGCCCAGCATGTGGCTCGTGCCGTGCAGCGTGTAGCGCCGGTAGGACTGCACGTCGCGTCGCAGCGCGGTGGCCGCGTCGGGCACCAGGCCGAGGTCGACCAGCCCCTCGACGAGGACGGCGGTCGCCGCGTCGTGGGCGGCGGCGAAGGGCACGCCGGGGCGCACGGCGGCGATGCCGGCCTCCTGGGCGGCCAGGACGATCTCGTAGATGCGCCGCTGGGCGGGCGAGAACGTCCCGGAGACCGGCAGGGTTCGCGTGACGTCGGCGGTGTAGAGGTGGTCCCCCTCGACGCCGGCGTCGAGCAGCAGGAGGTCCCCGGCGCGCACCGGTCCGTCGTTGCGCGTCCAGTGCAGGATGGAGGCGTGCGCGCCGGCCGCGGCGATCGTGTCGTAGCCGACGTCGCGGCCCGCGACGCGGGCGCGCAGGTTGAAGACGCCCTCGACCACCCGCTCGCCGTGGCCCTGGGCGGTCGGCAGGGCGCGCACCACGTCGGCGAAGCCGGCGACCGTGGCGGCGATGGACGCGGCCAGCTGGGCGCGCTCGAAGGCATCCTTGACCAGGCGCAGCTCGCTCAGCGCGGCGGTCAGGACCGCGTCGGTGTCCGAGGGCGCCACCAAGGCGTCGACGGCCGGGTCGAGGCCCCGCACCACGGCCAGTCGGGTTCCCTGGAGGCCGCTCAGGTGCTTGGGCAGCTCCTCGAGGGGCGCGGTGTCGATGTCGTAGTAGGCGGCGGCCTCGCGAACCCCGCGGCGCGGCCCGACCCACAGCTCGCCGTAGCGGCTGTCGGTGAAGAACTCGTGGGAGCGCTGGTCGCGGCGCTCGGGGAGGAACAAGGTCGCGTGCACGTCACCGGCTCCCGGCGCCAGCACGACGACCGCGTCGGGCTCGTCGCAGCCGGTGAGGTAGAAGAAGTCGGTGCCGGGGCGGAACCGGTAGTCGGTGTCGTTGGCGCGCACCTTCAAGGGCCCGGTCGGGACGACCAGCGTGGCGCCGCTCAAGCGCTCGCCGAGGCGGCGCCGGCGCTCGGCGCAGGCGGCGGCGGCCGGGTAGGTGGTGCTCGTAGGGGCCGCCACACCCCAGCCGCTGGTCATCTGCGCGACCAGCGCGCGGGGCACCGGCGGGCGGTGCGGGCCGGCCCAGACCCAGGTCGCCGACAGCGGGTGCTCTGCCGAGACGTCGGGCTCGGTCACGGGTAGGTCGGTCATGGGCTCAATGTAGCCGAGGCTCTCCGAGCTCCGGCTGTCCCACCACGTAGTGTTCGGGGGTGATCTTCGACCTGGACCACGACGGGCCCGTCGCGCTCCTGCGCTGGCGCGACGGCGAGAACCGCATCAACGAGGACTCCCTGGGCGAGCTGCACGGTATCCTCGACGCGCTCGAGACGACTGCGGGCCCGCTGGCGCTGGTGCTCACCGGGGAGGGCAAGTTCTTCTCCAACGGGCTGGACCTGGAGCGCTACGGGACCGACTGGGCGGGACTGGCTCGCGTCCTGCCCGGGCTGCACCGGGCGGTCGCGCGCCTGCTCTTGTTTCCCGCCTACACCGTGGGCGCGCTGAACGGTCACACCTTCGCGGGCGGGGCGCTGCTCAGCTGCGCCCTCGACTACCGGGTCATGCGCGAGGACCGGGGCTTTTGGTGCATGAACGAGGTCGACATCGGCCTGCCCCTGGACGAGAAGCTCGCCGCCATCGTGCTGAACCGCCTACCGCGCGCGACGGCGCTCGAGGTGATGCTGACGGGCCGGCGCTACCCGGGCCCCGACGCGATGGCTGCGGGCATCGTCGAGGAGGTGGCCAGCGCCGACGGGCTGGTCGAGCGGGCGGTCGCGGTCGCGGCGGCCCAGGCGGGCAAGGATCGTGCCGTGGTCGCGGCCCACAAGCGCGTGGTGTTCCGCGACGTCACCACGACGCTGGGGTTCCCCCCGGCTCCCTGATCAGCGCGGCGCCCGGTCGACCAGGCGCCAGGTGGCCGGCAGGGCGATCCCGCACAGGCCGGCCTTGATGAGCTCGCCCGCCACGAAGGGCGCCAGCCCCAGGGCGAGCGCCTGGGCGGCCGAGACGTGCAGGTCGAAGGCCAGCCACGTGACGCCGAAGGCGAAGATCGTCACCTCGCCGGCCACCATCGACGCGATCGCGCGACCCACGGTGCGATCGGCGCCCGACGCGGCCAGGCGTCCCAGCACGGCGCCCGCGACGATGAAGCCGAGCAGGTAGCCGAAGGTCGCCGCCGGAAAGCCCGAGGCGTGACCGGCGAACCACGGGACGCCCAGGACGCCGGCGACGACGTAGAGGGACATGGCGGCCGTCGCCCTGCGCCAGCCGAGGGCCGCGCCCGCCAGCATCACGCCGAGGGTCTGCCCCGTCAGGGGCACGGGCGTGAAGCCGAGGGGGATGGAGACCTGGGCCAGCAGGCCGGTCAGGGTCGCTCCGGCGACCACCAGTCCCGCGTCGGCGAGGCGGGACGGCGAGACGACGTCGGCCAGGACGCGACGGGTGGGCACGGCGACGGTGGACATGAGGCCTCCTTGGTTGGCCCAACTCTAGGGCATCGGAGCCCTAGCACCAACCCTGGTCGCGCGCGATCTGGTCGACGTCGCCGATGCGCAGGCCGGTGCGCTGCTGCAGGGTGCGGATCAGGCCGCTGGCCTCGTAGAGCGACTCGTGGGTACCCGTGTCGAGCCAGGTCGTGGCCCGCGACAGGACCTCCACGCGCAGCGCGCCGCGCTCGAGATAGCTCAAGTTGAGCGCCGTGATCTCGAGCTCGCCCCGGGGGCTCGGCGTGAGGGCCCGGGCCATCTGCGAGGCGTGCTCGTCGTAGAAGTAGATGCCCGGCACCACGTAGGAGCTCTTGGGGTGCGCGGGCTTCTCCTCGATGGACAGCACGCGGCCGGCGTCGTCGAACTCGACCACGCCGTAGCGCGAGGGGTCCGAGACCTGGTAGGCGAAGATCAGGGCGCCCTCGATGTCGCGGTTGGCCGCCAGGTGCGATCCCAGGCCCGGACCGTGGAAGAGGTTGTCGCCCAGGATCAGGGCGCACTTGTCCCCAGCCAGGAACTCCTCGCCCAAGATGAGCGCCTCGGCCAGCCCGTTGGGCTGGGGCTGGACGACGTAGTGCAGGTCCAGGCCCAGCTGGCGGCCGTCGCCGAACAGGCGACGGAACGCGTCTTGATCGTGCGGCGTGGTGATCAGGAGGATCTCGCGCAGCCCGGCCAGCATCAGCGTGCTGAGCGGGTAGTAGATCATCGGCTTGTCGTAGATCGGCAGGAGCTGCTTGGACACCGCTCGGGTGATCGGGTACAGGCGCGTGCCGCTCCCGCCCGCCAGGATGATTCCCTTCACCTCAGTAGTATAAGAAGCCGTCGCGTCGAGCCCAGATGAGGGAGACCATGCGCGTTGTCATCACCGGCGCGGCCGGATTCATCGGCTCCCGCTTCACCGAGATGCTGCTGGCCGACGCCGAGCGGCTGGGCTACGACGAGGTCGTGGTGCTCGATGCGCTGACCTACTCGGGCCGACGCGAGAACCTCGAGGCGGTGCTGGCGGACCCGCGCGCGCGCCTGATCCACGGGTCGATCACCGACCCGGCCGCCGTCGACGAGGCGCTCGGGGGGGCCCACGCCGTCGTCCACCTGGCCGCCGAGAGCCACGTGGACCGCTCGATCGCCGCGGCCACGCCCTTCTTCGAGACCAACGTCCTGGGGACCCAGCAGCTGCTCGAGGGGGCGCGCCGCGCCGGCGTGGCCCGCTTCGTCCACGTCTCGACCGACGAGGTCTACGGGTCGATCCCGCACGGATCGTGGCGCGAGGACCACATCTTGGAGCCCTCCTCGCCCTACTCGTCCTCCAAGGCCGCCTCGGACCTGGTGGCCCTGGCGTACCACCGGACCTACGGGCTCGCCGTGATGGTGACGCGCTGCTCGAACAACTACGGGCCCCGCCAGTTCCCCGAGAAGGTCATCCCGCTGTTCGTGACCAACCTGGCCGACGGGCTGCCCGTACCCCTCTACGGCGATGGGGGCAACGTGCGCGACTGGCTCCACGTCGACGACCACTGCCGCGGCCTGCTGGCCGTGCTCGAGCGGGGACGGCCCGGCGAGATCTACAACATCGGTGGGGGCACCGAGCTGACCAACCGTGAGCTCACCACGCGCCTGCTGGCGCTGTGCGGGGCCGACGAGTCGATGGTCGTCCCGGTGACCGATCGCCTCGGTCACGACCGGCGCTACTCGGTGGACTGGTCCAAGATCCGCGACGAGCTGGGCTATGCGCCCCAGGTCTCCTTGGCCGAGGGCCTGGCGGCCACGGTCGCCTGGTACCACGACCACGAGGCGTGGTGGCGCCCCCTGAAGGCCGCCCCGTGAGGGCCGAGGAGCGCAGCGTCGCCGACCTGGTCGTGCTGGAGTCGCCCGTCTTTGGCGACGAGCGCGGACTCTTCCGGGAGTGGTTCCGCGCCGACGCCCTGTCTCGCGCGGCGGCCTTCCGGGTGGCCCAGGCCAACCTGTCGGTGTCGGAGCACAACGTCGTACGCGGCCTGCACTACTCGCTGGCCCGTGAGGGCCAGGCCAAGCTGGTGACGTGCGCGGCCGGCACCGTCGACGACGTGATCGTCGACATCCGTGAGGGGTCGCCCAGCTTCGGGGCCGTCGACGTGGTCCGCCTCGAGGCCGCGGCGGGACGCGCCGTCTACCTGCCCCCCGGGGTGGCCCACGGGTTCGTCGTCCGCTCCGCGAGCGCGACGCTGGTCTACTTGCTCTCGTCGCCCTACAACGCCCCCGTCGAGTTGGAGATCAGCCCCTTTGACCCGGCGCTGGCGATCCCCTGGGACCTGGACGGCGAGCCGGTGCTCAGCCCCAAGGACGCCGCGGCCCCCACGCTGGGCGAGCGGCGGGCCGCCGGTGAGCTGCCCGGCTACCCCTGACGGCGCGTCGGGCTCCTTGCTAGCGTGACGAGGTGATCGCGGCGTCGGGACCCGGGACGGCGGTGGTGGAGATCCCCAGTGGGTCACGGGTGCCGCAGGTCGCCTCGGAGGCCCAGTTGCGCACGGTGCTGGCGGGGCTCTCGGGCGTTGACGCCGTGGGTGTGGCGGCGCGGGCGGCCAAGCTCGCCACGCGCTCCTTGAAGCGCGAGACCAAGCGTCGCGCGCTCGACCTGGCCATCGCCATGGTCGACCTGACGACGCTCGAGGGGGCCGACACGCCCGGGCACGTGGCCGCGCTGTGCGCCAAGGCCCGCCGCCCCGACGCCGAGGACCCCACGTGCCCGCCGGTCGCGGCGCTGTGCGTGTACCCGGACCTGGTGGCGACGGCGCGGGCGCACCTGGCGGGCAGCGCGGTGCGGGTCGCCTCGGTGGCCACCGCCTTCCCGGCGGGACGCGCGTCGCTGCCCGTCAAGCTGGCCGACGTCGCCGAGGCGCGGGCCGCCGGGGCCGACGAGATCGACATGGTGATCGACCGGGGAGCCTTCCTGTCGGGGCGGCTCGGCCAGGTGTTCGAGGAGATCGTGGCCGTCAAGGAGGCCTGCGGCCCCGCCGCGCTCAAGGTCATCTTGGAGACCGGCGAGCTGGGGACCTACGACAACGTGCGGCGGGCCAGCTGGCTGGCCATGCTGGCCGGCGCCGACTTCATCAAGACCTCCACCGGCAAGGTGGCGGTCTCGGCGACGCCGCCGGTGGCCCTGGTGATGCTCGAGGCCGTGCGCGACTTCGCCGAGTCGACGGGCCAGGTGGTGGGGGTCAAGCTCGCGGGCGGGATCCGCAGCGCCAAGGAGGCGCTGCGCTACCTGGTGCTGGCCAGTGAGACGGCGGGCTCGACGTGGCTGGAGCCGGGGACCCTGCGCTTCGGGGCCTCCTCGCTGCTCACCGACCTCCTCCTCCAGCGCCGCAGCCAGCGCACCGGCGCCTACGCCCGGCGGGAGCACGTCAGTGTCGAGTGAGCCGGGCGGCCAGGGGCTGGCGAGCACCGGGCGGGTCTCGCGTCTGGGGGATCTCGACTACGCACCGGCTCCCGAGTCCGCCGCCATCGTCTCGATCGCCGACGCCTACGGGCTCTACATCGACGGGCACTTCACGGACCCCGAGCGCCACGAGTCGTTCGCGACCCTCAACCCGGCGACCGCCGCGCCCCTGGCCCGCGTGGCCCGGGCCAGCGCCGCCGACGTCGACGCGGCCGTCCAGGCGGCGCGCCGTGCCCTGCCCGCCTGGTCGGCGCTGCCGGGAGCCGAGCGGGCCAAGTACCTCTTCCGCATCTCGCGGATCATCCAGGAGCGCCAGCGCGAGCTGGCGGTGCTGGAGACCCTGGACAACGGCAAGCCGATCCGTGAGACGCGTGACGTGGACATCCCGCTGGCCGCGGGCCACTTCTTCTACTACGCCGGATGGGCCGACAAGCTGGCCTTCGCCGGCTTCGGGCCCGACCCGCGGCCGCGCGGGGTGGCCGGCCAGATCATCCCGTGGAACTTCCCGCTGCTGATGGCGGCCTGGAAGCTGGCCCCGGCCCTGGCCGCGGGCAACACCTGCGTGCTCAAGCCAGCCGAGACGACGCCGCTCAGCGCGCTGGCCCTGGCCGACATCCTGGAGCAGGCCGAGCTGCCGGCGGGGGTGGTCAACATCGTCACGGGCGACGGGGCCACTGGCGCCGACCTGGTGGACCACCCGGGCATCGACAAGCTGGCCTTCACCGGCTCGACCGAGGTCGGTCGCCAGATCCAGCGACGTCTGGCTGCTCGGGGCCTCCCCCTGACCCTGGAGCTCGGCGGCAAGGGCGCGAACATCGTCTTTGACGACGCCCCCCTCGACGAGGCCATCGAGGGCATCATCGACGGCATCTTCTTCAACCAGGGCCACGTGTGCTGCGCGGGCTCGCGCCTGCTCGTCCACGAGGGCGTCGCCGACGAGGTGCTGCGCCGCCTGCGCCGGCGCGTCGACCAGCTGCGCGTGGGCGACCCCCTGGACAAGAACACCGACGTGGGGGCCATCAACTCGGCGGCCCAGTTGGCCCGCATCGGGGAGCTGGTCGCGGCCGGCGAGGCCGAGGGCGCGACCCGCTACACCAGCGCGTGCCCGCTGCCCGCGGCGGGCTACTGGTTCGCGCCCACCGTCTTCACCGACGTGGCCCCGGCCCACCGGATCGCGCGCGAGGAGATCTTCGGTCCGGTGCTGGCGGTGATGACGTTCCGCACGCCCGAGGAGGCCGTGGCCAAGGCCAACGACACGACCTACGGACTCGCCTGCGGCGTTTGGAGCGAGAAGGGCAGTCGCACCCTGTGGGTGGCCCAGCGCCTGCGCGCCGGCGTGGTGTGGGCCAACGCCTACAACCGCTTCGACCCGGCCAGCCCCTTTGGCGGGGTGCGCGAGTCGGGATTCGGCCGCGAGGGCGGCCGCCACGGGCTGGAGGCCTACCTCGATGTCTGAGCGGCTCGACGTGCGCAAGACCTACAAGCTGGTCATCGGCGGGGCCTTCGTGCGCTCCGAGTCCGGTCGCGCCTACGCGGTGGCCGGCGCCGACGGGACGTTCCTGGCCAACGCGGCCCGCGCGTCGCGCAAGGACGTGCGCGACGCGGTGCGCGCCGCCCAGGGCGCCCAGCCGGCCTGGGTGGCCCACAGCGCCCTGCTGCGGGGCCAGGTGCTCTACCGCCTGGCCGAGATGGCCGAGGCGCGCGCGGCCGAACTCGGGGACCACGTGGCCCAGGCCGAGGGCCTCGACGAGGCCGCGGCGCGGGCCAGCGTCGCGCGCGGGGTCGACCGTCTGGTCTGGTACGCGGGCTGGGCCGACAAGGTCGGCCAGGTCCTGGGTGGCGCCAATGACGTGGCGGGACCCTACTTCAACTTCTCGGTCCCGGTGCCCGTGGGCGTGGTCGGGGTCATCGCGCCGGCCGACTCGTCCTTCGAGGGCCTGATCGACGCCCTGGTGGCCCCGCTGGTCACGGGCAACGCCGTGGTCGTGCTGGCCAGCCAGCGCCGGCCGGTGCCGGCCGTGCTGCTGGGCGAGATGTCGGCGACCGCGGACCTGCCGGCCGGGCTGGTCAACGTCCTGACGGGCCACCTCGACGAGCTGGGCCCGGTGCTGGCGGCCCACGAGGCCGTCGACGGCCTGGACCTCACCGGGGCGTCCGACCCCGCCGCCCTGGCCGCCCTGGCCGCCGACTCCCTCACGCGGGTGCTCCACGCCGGTCCCCCCGCGACCCCCGAGGGCGGCCTGCGCCGCCTGCGGGCCTTCGTGGACACGACGACCGTCTGGCACACGGTGGGCGCGTGAGCGCCTTCGCGCTCGCGCGCCAGGCTGCCGACGCCCTGCGCGCGCGCGCCGGCGTGGACGCCTACGACGTGGTCGTGGTGCTCGGCTCGGGCTGGCGTGAGGGGGCGGTCGCCCTCGGCGCGGCCTCCAGCGTGGTCCCCACGACGGACCTGCCCGGCTTCGTCGCCCCGACCGTGCCGGGCCACGAGGGACGCGTCGCCACGGTGAGGGTGGCCGGGCGCGTCGTCGGCCTGCTGTCGGGGCGGGTCCACCTCTACGAGGGCCACGACCCGGCCACCGTCGTGCATCCGGTGCGCACGCTGGTCGCGGCCGGGGCCACGCGGGTCATCTTGACCAACGCGTGCGGGTCCCTCGACCCCCGCCTCGGTCCCGGCACCGTCGTGATGATCAGCGACCACCTGAACCTGACGGGGGCCTCGCCGCTGACCGGGCCCGAGCCGCCCGCCCCGCTGGGTTCGCGCTTTGTCGACCTGAGCGATCTCTACAGCGCCCGGGTGCGCGCGGCGGTCGCGGCCGCCGTGCCCGAGATCGCCAGCGCCGTCTACGCCGGCCTGCGCGGCCCGCACTACGAGACGCCGGCCGAGATCGCGATGCTGGCGCGGGCCGGTGCGCAGCTGGTGGGCATGTCCACCGTGCTCGAGGCCATCGCCGCGCGGCACCTGGGGGCCGAGGTGCTCGGCCTGTCCCTGGTCACGAACCTCGCTGCTGGCGTCGAGGGCGCCGTGTTGGACCACGCCGAGGTGCTGGCGCGCGGGCGCGCCGCGAGCGGTGCCCTGGGCGACCTGCTGGCCACCGTGGTCCCCGTGGTGTGAGCCGCGAGGACGGCGAGAGGCCCGTGACCGACTCCCTGGACGCGCAGCTGGCCACCTGGCTCGCCCAGGGCGCCGACGCGACCGAGCGCGCCGAGCTCGAGCAGCTCGCCGCGACCGACCGGGCCGAGCTGGCGCGCCGCTTCGCCAGCCCGCTGCGCTTCGGGACGGCCGGCCTGCGCGGACCCGAGCAGGCCGGACCGGCCGGCATGAATCGCCTCACCGTGCGCCGGGCCACCCAGGCGGTGGCCGGGTGGCTGCACCAGAGCGCGGGGGCCCCCGCGCGCGGGGTGGTCGTGGGCCACGACGCCCGCCGGGGCTCGGCGGCCTTCGCCGCGCAGGCCGTGGCCACCCTGCGGGCCTCGGGGGTCACGGTGCACGAGTGGCCGAGCGCGGGTCCCACCCCGCTGGTGCCCTTCGCGGTGCGGGATCTCCAGGCGGCGGCCGGCATCATGATCACCGCCAGCCACAACCCGGCCGCCGACAACGGCTACAAGCTCTACGACGCCAGCGGCACCCAGATCATCGCGCCCGACGACGAGCGCGTCGAGGCCCTCATGGGCCGGCCGGTCCTTGCGCCCGGCGAGCCCGGCGCCCACCGGGTCATCGGCCCCGAGGTGCTGGCGCGCTACCGCGCGGGGATCCTCGCGCGCTTCGCGCTGGCTCGCCCGAGCCGCCTGCGCATCGTCTACACGCCCCTGCACGGCGTGGGCGGCGCCCTGGCCACCGGGCTGCTGGCCGAGGCCGGCTACCCCGACGTGACGAGCGTCCCCGAGCAGTTCGCACCGGACCCGGCCTTTCCCACCGTGCCCTTCCCCAACCCCGAGGAGCCCGGCGTCCTGGACCGCGCGCTGGCCCTGGCCCGGGCCCGCGGGGCCGATCTGGTGCTGGCCAACGATCCCGACGCCGACCGCCTGGCCGTCGCCGTGGGCACCCCCGCGGGCTGGCGGATGCTGCGCGGGGACGAGGTCGGCTGGCTGCTGGGCTGGTCGCTGCTCCACGACCCGGCCGCCCCGGGTCAGGTGGTCGCCACCTCCCTGGTCTCCTCGACGATGCTGGGCGCCCTGGCCGCCGACGTCGGGCTGCGCTGCGTGACCACCCTGACCGGCTTCAAGTGGATCGCGCGGGCCGCCGACCCGGGAACCCTGCGCTTTGGCTACGAGGAGGCGATCGGCTACGCCGTGGACCCGGCGGTGCGCGACAAGGACGGCCTGTCGGCGGCCCTGGCCCTGGCCCGCCTGGCCGACGAGCTGGCCCGCGCCGGCCGTACGCTGCTGGACCTGCTCGACGACCTCGAGGACCGCTTCGGGGTGCACGCCGGGACCCAGGTGTCCCGGCGCGACGACGCGCCCGGCGGCGCCGCGCGCCTGGCCGCCCTGGTGGCCGCGCTGCGGGCCCGCCCGCCCACGCAGCTCGGGGACCAGCACGTCGAGGAGGTCGAGGACCTCGCGGTCGGCACGGCGGATCGTCCGGCGACCCCGGGCGTCCGGTGGCAAACGGCGGACGGCCGCGTGGTGGTGCGCCCCTCGGGCACCGAGCCCAAGGTGAAGGCCTACCTCGAGGTGGTCGGCGAGCCCGGCCCGCGCGCCACCCTGGCCGCCCGGCGCGCCCGCGCCCGCGAGCGCCTGGCCGCGCTGGCCGCGGCGGTCAGCGCCCGGCTCGCACCCGGGGACCCGCGCTGACCGGCTCGGGTCCAGCAGCCCGCAAGGCGGCGTAGCCGGGCTTGATCACCGTGTCGATCAGCGCCAGGCGCTGATCGAAGGGGTAGAAGGCGCTCTTGGCGGCGTTCAGGGTCATCCACTCGATGTCGTCGAGGGTCCAGCCGAAGGCGGCGACCCCCGCGGCCAGCTCGGCCGACAGCGAGGTCCCGCTCATGAGACGGTTGTCGGTGTTCACGGTGACGCGGAAGCGCAGCCGGCGCAGGAGGTCGATGGGGTGGGCGGCCACCGAGGGCGCGACGCCGGTGTGGACGTTGGAGGTCGGGCAGACCTCCAGCGGGATGCGCCGGTCGCGCACGTAGTTGGCCAGGCGGCCCAAGCGGAACTCGCCGTCGACGTTGGTGATGTCGTCGACGATGCGCACGCCGTGCCCGAGACGCTCGGCGTCGCAGAACTGCAGGGCCTCCCAGATCGAGGGCAGACCGAAGGCCTCGCCCGCGTGGATGGTCATGTGGAAGTTGTCGCGCTTGACCAGCTGGAAGGCGCGCAGGTGGCGCGTGGGCGGGAAGCCGTCCTCGGGCCCGGCGATGTCGAAGCCGCACACGCCCTCGTCGCGGCGGGCCGCCGCCAGGGCGGCCACCGTCTCGGAGAGGGCGGCTTGGCGCATCGCCGACAGGATCACCCGCACCACGATGCCCCGGCCCTCGCGGCGGGCGTCGGCGGTGCCGCGCGCCACGCCGGCCAGCACCGCGGTCACGGCCCGGTCCAAGGTGAGGCCCTCACGGCAGTGCAGCTCGGGGGCGAAGCGCACCTCGGCGTAGACGACGCCGTCACGGGCCAGGTCGAGCGCGCACTCGGCGGCCACCCGCTCGATGTGCTCGGCGTGCTGCATCACCGCGGTCGTGTGGGCGAAGCCCTCCAGGTAGCGCACCAGGTCGCCGCCGGGCGCGTCGGCGACGAACCACGCGGCCAGGGCGTCGGGATCGCGCGTGGGCAGGCCGCCGTAGCCGGTCTCGGCAGCCAGCTCGAGCACCGTGGTGGCCCGCAGCCCGCCGTCGAGGTGGTCGTGGAGCAGCACCTTGGGCGCCCGCACCAGCAGGTCGCGGGTGATCACCGGGCCAGACATGGCGACAGGCTAGTGCGCGGCGCCCTCCACGCGGTCGAGCAGCAGGGCGAGCTCGGGCGCCACGACCTCGTCGATCCGCACCGCGTCGGCCGCCGCCGCCGTGGCGCGCTCGAGGTGCGTGACGTCATCGGCTCGCACCTCGAGCAGCTCGTCACCCACGGCCACGGGCTGTCCGCGCTCGACCAGGAGGCGCAGGCCGGCGCCCGGGCTCACCGGGTCCTCCTTGCGCGCGCGACCGGCCCCCGCGCGCCACGCCGCCACCCCGATGGCCCGGGCATCGATGGCCGCGACCACCCCGGGGCGGGTCGCGCGCACCCGGGCGTGGTGTGCGGCCACCGGGAGCGCGGCGTCGGGATCGCCCCCCTGGGCGCGCACCAGGGCGACGAAGGTCTCGTAGGCTGACCCGTCGTCGAGGCGGGTGACCGGGTCGACGTCGATGCCGACCGCCTCGAGCATCAGGCGGGCCAGCGCCAAGGTCAGCTCGCGCACGTCGGCCGGGCCCCCGCCGCGCAGCACGTCGATGGACTCGGCGACCTCCAGCGCGTTGCCGATGGCGCGCCCGAGCGGGCGGTCCATCGCCGACAGCTGGGCCCGGGTGCGCACGCCGTGGCTCTCTCCCAGCGCGACCATGGTCGCGGCCAGCGCGCGGGCGCGCTGGGGCGACTCCATGAAGGCGCCGCGGCCGACCTTCACGTCCAGCACCAGCGCCTGGGTGCCCTCGGCGATCTTCTTGGACATGATCGACGAGGCGATCAGGGGGATCGACTCCACGGTGCCGGTCACGTCGCGCAGCGCGTAGAGGGCCCGGTCCACCGGGGCCAGGCTGCCGCCGGCGGCGCACACCACCGCGCCCACCTCTTCGAGCTGGCGGCGGATCTGGTCGTCCTCGAGCGTCGAGCGCCAGCCGGGGATCGCCTCGAGCTTGTCGAGCGTGCCCCCCGTGTAGCCGAGCCCGCGACCCGACAGCTGGGGCACGGCGGCCCCGCAGGCCGCGACCAGGGGGGCCAGGATCAGCGAGATCTTGTCACCCACGCCGCCCGTGGAGTGCTTGTCCACCGTGGGCCGGCTCAGCCCGCGCAGGTCGAGGCGCGTGCCCGAGGCGATCATCGCGTCGGTCCACGTGCGCAGCTCGCGCGGGTCCAGGCCGCGAAAGACGATGGCCATGAGCAGCGCCGCCATCTGCTCGTCGGCCACGGCGCCGCCGGGGTAGTTGCCCAGCAGCCAGGCAATCGCGTCGTCGGGCAGGGCCGCCCCGTCGCGCTTGGCGACGATCAGCTCGACGATGTCGAAGCTCACGAGCGCCGGGTCACCAGGTCGGCGGGGCCGAAGGCCTCGGGCAGCAGGTCGGCCAGGCGGCGGGCGGGCGTCGCGGTGCCGTCGTCGACCAGGAGCTCGGCGCCCCCGTGCTCGTAGAGCAGCTGGCGGCAGCGCCCGCACGGCGCGACCGGGTCGCCGTCGCCGGCCACGATGCTGACCGCCACCAGGCGCCCGCCGCCGTGGCGCGCGAGGTCGCTGACCAGGCCGCACTCGGCGCACAGGGTCAAGCCGTAGCTGGCGTTTTCGACGTTGGAGCCCTCGACGAGATCGCCGGCCGCGCTCAGGCCGGCGGCGCCCACGTGGACGTGCGAGTAGGGGGCGTAGGCCCGCGCCGCGGCCGCGACAGCGGCCGCCCGCAGCCGTGCCCAGTCGATCGGGGCGCCTCCAGGGCGCGCGGGAGACTCCGTCCCGGGGGCGATCACCGGCCTACAGTACACTTCGCCTCCGTGAGCTCGGTCCCCGTGGTGCTCGGCCCGGCGGTCGCCGAGGCGCTGTCGGCTCACCGCGCCGTCGTGGCCCTGGAGACCACGATCGTGGCCCACGGGCTGCCCGCACCGCTGAACCTGGAGGTCGCGGCCGCCTGCGAGGAGGCCGTGCGCGAGAGCGGGGCGGTGCCCGCGACCGTCGGCGTGGTGGCCGGGCGCGTGGTGGCGGGCCTGAGCCCCGCGGAGCTGGCCGCACTGGCCGACCCGCGCCGCGAGGTGGCCAAGCTGTCGGCCCGCGACCTCGGGCTGGCCGCCGCCGGGGGCCTCGACGGCGCGACCACCGTGGCCGGGACGATCGCCGTGGCCCACCAGGTGGGCATCGCCGTCATGGCGACCGGCGGGCTGGGCGGCGTCCACCGGGACGCGGCGACCACCTTCGACGAGTCCGCCGACCTGACGACGCTGGCGCGCACCCCGGTGCTGGTCGTGGCCTCGGGCGTCAAGTCGATCCTCGACATCGGGGCCACGCTGGAGCGCCTCGACTCACTGGGCGTTCCGGTCGTGGGCTACCAGACCGACCGCTTCCCCGGGTTCTACCGGCGCGACGCCGGCTTCGCACTGGAGTGGACGATGGACACGCCCACCCAGGTCGCCCGGGCCTTCGCCGCCCACCTCTCCTTCAGCCCGAGCGGCTGGCTGCTGGCGCATCCGGTGCCCGCGGCCAGCGAGCTGGACGCCGAGCTCCACGACGCGGCGGTCGCCGCGGCCCTGGAGGAGGCTCGGGTCGCCGGCGTGTGGGGCAAGGCGGTCACGCCGGCGCTGCTGGCCAGCTTCGCCGAGCGCACCGGGGGAGCGTCGGTGGCCACCAACCGCGACCTGGTAGTGGCCAACGCCCGCCTGGCGGGCCACGTCGCCGTCGCCCTGGCCGCGCTGACGTGAGCCGCGTCGCCCTGATCGGCGACGTGGTGCTCGACGTGGCCGTCGTGACCCGGGGCCCCGTGGCCCCGACCAGCGACACCCCCGCCGACATCCGCCTCGGCCGCGGCGGGTCGTCGGCCAACATCGCGGCCCACCTCGCCGCCCGGGGCCACGAGGTGACCTTCATCGGCGCGGTCGGCGACGACGCGGCGGGCCGGCTGGTGCGCGACGAGCTGGAGGCCGTGGGCGTGCACGCGCGCCTGGTCGAGGTCGCCGCGCCCACCGGCGTCGTGGTGGCCCTGGTCGACGCCGAGGGCCAGCGGGCGATGCGCACCCGTCGCGGGGCCGCGAGCCACCTGGTCGCCGAGCACGTCACGGCCGCGCTGGCTGGTCCCGTCGACCACCTGCACGTGTCGGGCTACACCCTCGTGGACCCGGCGACCCGCGCGATCGGGGCGGCCGCACTGCGCGCGCTGGCCGAGCGGGGTGCGTCGACCTCGGTCGACGTGTGCTCGATCGCGCCCTGGCGCGCCGCGGGCGCCGAGGCGTTTCGCGCGGCCAGCGCCGGGGCGGGCCTGCTCCTGGCCAACCAGGAGGAGGCCGAGCTCGTCGGGGGCGGGCCTCTCGAGGAGGCCCTGGCGAGCCTGGCCGCGCGCTACCCCGAGGTCGTCGTCACGCGGGGCGCCGCCGGGGCCGTCGCCCGGCACGGGGCCGAGGAGGCGGCCGTCCCGGCGCGCACGGCGCGGGTGGTGGACACCACGGGGGCCGGTGATGCGGCCACCGCGGGCTACCTGGACGCCCGCCTGCGCGGCGGGTCGCTCGCGGCCTGCCTGGACGCGGCGGTCGCCGCGGCCGCGTCGGTGGTGGGGGTCGTGGGCCCGGGGGCTCAGTCGCGCTGGTAGGGCACGCCGTCGGCGGCCGGGGGCCGCACCCGCCCGATGAGCCCGGACACCACGGCGATGGTGATCAGGTAGGGGACCATGCCCAGGACCTCGGTGGAGACGGGGACCTGGAAGGTCTGCAGGTTGTAGGACAGGTAGAGCGACAGGCCGAAGACGATCGAGGCCACGACCGCGCCCGAGGGGCGCCAGCGGCCAAAGATCAGGGCGGCCAGGGCGATGTAGCCCAGTCCCGAGGTGTAGCCGGGCTGGAACTGGCCCTGGGTGGCCATGAAGGCGACGCCGCCCAGGCCCGCGACCACGCCCCCGAGGATCACGTTGGCGTAGCGCACGCCGATGACCTTGATGCCGACGGTGGCGGCGGCCTGGGGGTGCTCGCCGACCGCGCGCACGCGCAGCCCCCAGCGCGTCTGGAACAGCCCGTAGCTCACCGCCGCCACCAGGACGATCATCAGGTAGAAGAAGCCGCTCTGGTCGAAGAGCACCGGGCCGAGCACCGGGATCTTGGTCAGCAGCGGGATGGGCAGGTTGGGCGCGAGGTTGCCCGTGTTGTACTGCGGGAAGGGCGTGAGCACCTGCAAGTTGAGGTAGGACGACAGCCCCGACAGCAAGGTGACCAAGACGACGCCCACGATGATCTGGTCCGAGAGGTAGCGCAGCGACAGGAACGCCAGCACCAGGCCCAGCAGCCCACCCACGGCCCCGCCGGCCACGGCCGCGAAGAAGAAGTCGTGCGTCGTGGAGGCGACCATCGACCCGATGAAGGCGCCCCCGATGAACTGGCCCTCGATGGCGATGTTGACCACGCCCGCCCGCTCGCACAGCACGCCCGAGAGCGAGCCGAAGATGAGGACCATCGTCAGGGCCGACGCCCCCACCAGCACCGCGGTGACGTTGACGAAGTTGATCGGGGCCGGGCCGGTCGTGCGCACGGCCCACAGCAGCAGCGCGAGGAAGAACAGCAGCGCCACGGCCCCGAAGCGGGCCATCACGCCGCGGCGTGGCACGCGCACCAGCAGCTCGACCCCGAGGGCCGCCATCGCCAGACCCAGCACCAGGTTGGCGATCGCGGTGGGCAGCGTCAGCGTCCCCAGATGGAGGGGGGCCGACGCGCTCAGGTCGACGGGGTTGAAGGTCAAAGACGAGCGTGCCGCGCTCCCGCTGGCCAGGCCGAAGCCCAGGGCCGTCACCAGGCCCAGGAGGGCCATGAAGACCCCGATGCCGCGGGTGCGCCGGCGCGAGACGGTGCTCACGAGCCCCACCCGCTGGTCGCCAGTCGCACCTCACCGGCCGCCGCGGCGTGGCGGAGACGGAAGATCTCCTGGACCAGCACCGGTGTGGCCACGAAGAGCACGACCGCCGACTGGATCACCGTGGCCAGGTCGAGCGGGATGCCCGTGGCGGCCTGCATGGCCCGCCCGCCCACGCCGAGCCCCGCGAACAAGAGGGAGGACCAGACGATCCCGACCGGCCGGTTGCGCCCGAGCAGGGAGACGGTGATGGCCGTGAAGCCGATGCCGGCGTTGCCGATGAGGAACCCGCCATCGAGGTAGTGGGTGGTGCCGGCCAGCTGGACGATCCCGGCCAGGCCGGCCAGGCCCCCCGAGATGACGAAGACCAGCACGATCACGGCACGGGCGTTGATGCCCGAGGCGCGCGCGGCCTGCGGGTTGGCGCCGGTCACGCGGAAGTCGAAGCCGAGCGACGAGCGCTCCAGGAACCACCAGGCGAAGACCACGACCAGCGCGGCGACCGCCAGGCCCCAGTTGACGCGCAGGCCCGACGCGGCCCCGAAGAGGGGGGCCAGCTGGGCCGAGGGGGCCAGGGTGCGCGAGATGTCGTTCTGCTGGCCGGGCTGCTGCAGGACCGTCGACAGCAGCGTGAAGATGAGCAGGGCAGCCACGACGTAGTTGAGCATCAGGGTCACGATCACCTCGTGGGCACCGGTGTAGGCCTTGAGCAGGCCGGGGACCAGACCGACGATCACGCCACCGGCGATGCCGGCGGCCAGGGTCAAGGGCAAGTGCACGACCGTGGGCAGGTGCACCAGTGAGCCCATGTAGGCGCCGGCCACGCCGCCCAGGATCGCCTGGCCGTTGGCGCCGATGTTGAAGATGCCGGTCTGGAAGGCGATGCCCACCCCGATGCTGGCGATGATCAGGGGCGCGGCGTAGGTCAGGGTCTCGGACAGGGGCGTCAGGGCCAGCGTCCAACCCTGGCCGGTCGTCACGGCGTGCCAGAAGATGCGCGGGTTCACGACGGCGCCGGTGAACATGGCTCGGTAGGCGGCGCCGACCACGTCGGCGGTCAGCTGGCACGCGTGAGCGAAGGCCGCCCAGCTCGAGAACATCGCGCGCCAGGCGTCCAGGACCGAGGCGGTCGTCGTGATGATCACCAGGGCGCCCACCACGAAGCCGAGGATCAGCGCGTCGAGGGTCACCAGCAGCGGGCTGCGGGTGGTCAGGCGGTGCCACCAGCGCCGGCGCGACTCACTCATGGCCGTCTCCCGTGGCTCCGGCCATCAGGAGCCCGATGCGCTCGCGACTGGTCGAGGGATCGACCACGCCGGTGATCTGCCCGGCGTGCATGACGGCGATCCGGTCGCCGAGGGCCATCACCTCGTCGAGTTCCGACGAGACGATGAGGACGGCCAGCCCCTCGTTGCGCTGCTCGACGATCTGGCGGTGCACGTACTCGATGGACCCCACGTCGAGCCCGCGGGTGGGCTGGGAGGCCACCAGGACCTGGAGGGGGCGCGAGAGCTCGCGGGCCACGATCACCTTCTGCTGGTTGCCCCCCGACAGCGACGACAGGGGCGCCTGGACCGAGGTGGTGCGGATGTCGAAGCGACTCACCAGGGACTCGGCGTTGCCGCGCACCGCGGCCAGGTTGCGGGTCCCGCGGTGCGCGAAGGGCGCGCGGCGCGGGGCGTTGAGCACCAGGTTGTCGGCCACCGACAGCGACAGCACGAGGCCGTAGCGGTGGCGGTCCTCGGGGATGTGCCCGAGACCGCTGTCGAGCACGGACCGGGGCGTGGCGCCCGTGACGTCTTGGCCGCCCAGGGTGATGCGCCCGGACTCGACGGGGCGCATGCCGACGATGGCCTCGACCAACTCGGTCTGACCGTTGCCCTGCACGCCGGCCAGGGCCAGGATCTCGCCGGCGTGCACGCGCAGGCTGACGTGGTCAACGGCGGCCAGCCCGCGATCGTCGCGCACGACGACGTCGTCGAGCTCGAGCACCGGCGCCCCCGGCGCCGCCGCCTCCTTGGACACGGTCAGGGTCACGTCGCGGCCCACCATGAGCGAGGCCAGCGTGGACTCGCCGGTCGTGGGCGGCACCTGGTCCACGACGCGTCCCTGGCGGATCACCGTGACCACGTCGGAGATCGCCCGGACCTCCTTGAGCTTGTGGCTGATGAACAGGATCGACTTGCCCGAGGCGGCCAGGGACCGCATGATGGCCATCAGGGCGTCGATCTCCTGGGGAGTCAGGACGGCCGTGGGCTCATCCAGGATGAGCAGCTCGGCGTCGTGGTTCAGCGCCTTCAAGATCTCGACGCGCTGCTGGAGGCCGACCGGCAGGTTCTCCACGATCGCGTCGGGGTCGACCTCGAGGTTGAACTGCTGGGAGGTGTGCCGGATCTCCTGGCGGGCCCGGGCGCGGTCCAGCCGGCCGAGGCGGCTGGTGGGCTCGAAGCCGAGCACGACGTTCTCGGCCACGGTGAAGACGGGGACCAGCATGAAGTGCTGGTGGACCATGCCGATGCCGCGGCGCACCGCGTCGCCCGAGTTGGCGAAGCGCTGGGGGACCCCGTCGATGAGGATCTCGCCGTCGTCGGGGTGGAGCAGGCCGAAGACGACGTTCATGAGGGTCGACTTGCCCGCGCCGTTCTCGCCCAGCACGCAGTGGATCTGTCCGGGCTCGACGGTCAGGTCGATGTGGTCGTTCGCGGTGAGCGTCCCGAATCGCTTCGTGATCCCCCGCAGCTCGAGGCGCATGGGTCCGTATCGTAGCGAGGGGCCCGAGGCGGTCAAGGCGACCGTGCCTCGGGCCCCTCGAGGCTCTACTTGACGGGGTAGTTGTTCGGGTTGACCGAGATCCGGCCGGACTCGATGCCCTTGGCGATCGCGGCGATCGCCTTCTTGATGGCTGCGGGGACCGGGATCCCGCCGTACTCCAGGGCCGTCCCCTGGTTCTTCAGCGTGCCCAGGTAGGTGCCGCCGTGGAACTTGCCCGACGCCGCCGCCAGGACCGCGTCACGCACCGAGGCCTCGACGCCCTTGGCGACCGTGCCGATGAACCACGAGCAGTCCGCCGCGTCCGAGACGCAGCCGTTGGAGTCCACCCACATGATCGAGTGGCCCCGACCGGCCTGCTGGGCCGCGACGACCGACCCCAGGCCCACCGAGCCGGCGACCGGGAAGACGATGTCGGCACCCGCGGCGAAGTCGTTGGCGGCGATGGTCTTGCCGGCCGTCTGGTCCGTGAAGTTGCCCACGAACGTGCCCGTGCCGCCACAGCTGGCCAAAGAGCAGCTGCCCTTGGCGGGCGTCCATCCCAGGACCTTGACCGCCGCGCCCTTGACCTTGTCGTAGTAGCGCACGCCGGCCACGAAGCCGTTCATGTACATGGTGACCGACGGGAACTCCATGCCGCCGTAGGTCCCCACCACGCCCGTATGGGTGCTGGCCGCGGCCAGGTAGCCGCCCAGGAACGCGGCCTGATCCGTCTCGTACTGCAGCGCCAGGACGTTGTGGTACTTCAGGTGCTGGGGTGCGTCATCGACGATGGCGAACTTCTGGTGCGGGTGGGCGTTGGCCGCCTGCTGGGTGGCCGTGTCCATCAGGAAGCCCACGGTGACGATGATCCCGCAGCCCTGGTGGACGAAGCTGTTGATGTTGGGCACGTAGTCGGCCGAGGACTGCGACGACAGGTACGACACCACGATGTTCTTGTTCCGGGCGTGGGCGTCCTCCATGCCCTTATAGGCCGACGCGTTGAAGGACTTGTCGTTGATGCCGCCGGTGTCGGTCACCACGCACGCCTTGAACGGCTTGGCCGCGGCCTGCGCGCTCACCGAGCCCGCACCCAGCGTCAAGGTTCCCGCCAGCAGTGACGCGGTCCCGAGCCATGTGCCCAGGCGCACGCGCCCACTGTCTCCCCTGCTCATGAAGTTTCCTCCCAGCCCGGCGCCCACGCCCGAGTCCCCCTTGGCCTGGGCGCGCGCCGTGCACCGAGGACACTAGCCCGCCCGCGGGCGCGCTGCGCGGGCTCCTGGCGGGTCACACTGGAGGGGTGCCGGCCCAGTTCATCTACACCGTGCGCGACCTGCGCCGCCTCTACCCGCCCGACCGCGAGGTCCTGGGCGGCATCAGCCTCTCCTTCTATCCGGGCGCCAAGATCGGGGTCATCGGGTCCAACGGCTCGGGCCAGTCGACCCTGCTGCGCATCATGGCCGGGCTCGACGACGGCTACCGGGGCGAGGCGCGTGACCCCCGGCTTCTCGGTGGGCTACCTGCCCCAAGAGCCCGTGCTCGATCCCGACAAGGACGTCGTGGGCAACGTGGCCGACGGGGTGGGCGAGCAGCGTGACCTGCTGGCGCGCTACGAGGAGGTCTGCAACGCCTTCGGAGCGCCCGACGCCGACGTCGAGGCCCTGCTGGCCGAGCAGGCCGCCGTGGCGCACCGCATCGACGCGCTGGGGGCCTGGGACCTGGAGCGCACCTTGGCGATCGCCATGGACGCGCTGCGCCTGCCCGCACCCGACGCTGACGTGACGACGCTGTCGGGTGGGGAGCGCCGCCGCGTGGCCCTGTGCCGCTTGCTGCTGGCCCGACCGGACCTGCTCTTGCTCGACGAGCCCACCAACCACCTGGACGCCGAGTCGGTGGCCTGGCTCGAGCGGGCGTTCCAGGAGTACCCCGGGACGGTCGTGGCCGTCACCCACGACCGCTACTTCCTGGACCACGTGGCCGGGTGGATCCTCGAGCTGGACCGGGGGGCGGGGTACCCCTTCGAGGGCAACTACTCGGCGTGGCTCGAGCACAAGGCCGCGCGCCTGGCCGCCGAGGAGCGGCGCTCCGCGGCGCGCCAGGCCGCCCTGGCGCGCGAGCTGGCCTGGATCCGCCTGTCCCCCCGGGCGCGCCAGGCCAAGGGTCAGGCCCGCCTGACCTCCTACGCCACCCTGGCCGCGCAGGCCGAGGCGGCCGAGCGCCTCCCCGAGCGCCTGGAGATCGCCATCCCCCCGGGCCCGCGCCTCGGCGACCTGGTGGTGGAGGCCCAGGGGGTCACCAAGGCCTTCGCCGACCGCGTGCTCATCGAGGGCCTGTCCTTCCTCCTGCCCCCGGGGGGCATCGTCGGCGTGATCGGCGCCAACGGCGCGGGCAAGTCGACGCTCTTCAGGCTCATCTTGGGTCACGAGCCACTCGACGCGGGCACCATCCGCGTGGGGCCGACCGTGCGCTTCGCCTACGTCGACCAGTCGCGCGCGGGCCTCGTCGCGAACGCCACCGTCTACGAGGCGATCAGCGAGGGCCAGGACCGGATCGTCGTGGGTGGGCGCGAGCTGGCCGCGCGCCTACGTCGCGAGCTTCGGGTTCACCGGCAGCGACCAGCAAAAGCGCGTCGGCCAGCTCTCGGGCGGGGAGCGCAACCGGGTCCAGCTGGCCCAGGTGCTGCGGGCGGGGGGCAACGTGCTGCTGCTCGACGAGCCGACCAACGACCTGGACGTGGACACCCTGCGGGCGCTCGAGGAGGGCCTGGAGGCGTTCCCCGGGTGTGCCGTCGTGATCAGCCACGACCGGTGGTTCCTCGACCGCGTCGCGACCCACGTGCTGGCCTTCGAGGACGACGCCGAGGTGCGCTGGTTCGAGGGCAACTTCTCGGACTACGAGGCCGACCGGCACCGTCGCCTGGGCACGGCGGCCGACCAGCCCCACCGCCTGCGCTACAAGCCCGTGCACCGCGGCTGACGCGTTAGCGTGCGCCATGACCCGATACGTACGTGCTGACGCCCTGGCCGCCGATGCCGCCGATGCCGCCGATCCGCTGGCCTCTCGGCGCGACGCCTTCGACCTGCCCCCCGGGCTGATATACCTCGACGGCAACTCGCTGGGTCCCCTGGTCCGGGCCAGTGCGACGCGGGTGGGTGCGGTCGTGGCGGACCAGTGGGCCCGGGGCCTGGTCACCAGCTGGAACGCGGCGGGCTGGATGGACCTCCCGCTGGCCGTCGGCGACCGGATCGCCCCCCTCATCGGGGCCGGGCCCGGCGAGGTCGTGGCGGTGGACACCTTGACCATGGTGCTGGCCAAGGCGATCGGCGCCGCCCTGGAGCTGCGACCGGAGCGCTCCGTCGTGCTGACCGATGCCGCCAACTTCCACACCGACCTCTACATCCTCGAGGCGATGGCCCGCCGCGCGCGACGCCCCGTGCAGGTGCGGGCCCTCGACCGCGCCGACCTGCTCGGCGCGCTCGACGACTCGGTGGCCCTGGTGATGCTGACCCACGTGGACTTTCGCACCGGCGAGATGCTGGACCTGGGCGCCCTGACCGCCCAGGCCCACCGGGCCGGCGCCCTGATGCTGTGGGACCTGGCCCACTCGACCGGCGCGGTGCCGGTGGACCTCACCGGCGCCGATGCCGACTTCGCGGCCGGGTGCACCTACAAGTACCTGAACGGGGGCCCCGGATCGCCCGCGTTCTTGTGGGTCGCCCCTCGGCTCGTGGCGCAGGTCGTCAACCCGCTGCCCGGCTGGCTGGGCCACGCCCGACCCTTCGACTTCGAGCCGGTCTTCACGCCGGCGCCCGGCATCCGGGGGCTGGTCACCTCGACGCCGTCGATCCTGGCGCTGGCCGCCCTCGACGGAGCCCTGGACGCCTTCGACGGTGTCGATCTGGCGGCTCTGCGCGCCAAGAGCCTGGCCCTCACGGACCTGTTCATCACCCTGGTCGAGGAGCGCCTGCCCGGTGCGCTGTCCCTGGTCACGCCCCGCGACCACGCCCGCCGGGGCAGCCAGGTGTCCTGGCGCCACCCCGCGGCCTACGGGATCGTCCAGGCGCTGATCGCTCGCGGCGTCGTGGGCGACTTCCGCGCCCCCGACATCGCGCGCTTCGGGTTCGCCCCGCTCTACGTGCGCTTCGTCGACGTCGTCGACGCCGTCGAGCACCTGGCGGCGGTCCTGGCGACCGGCGAGCACCTCGACGCGCGCTACGCCACGCGCCAGGCGGTGACCTGACCTACTGGCGAAACACGACCGTGCGCCGGCCGACGATCATCACGCGATCCTCGGCCACCAGCTGCACGGCGCGTGCCAGCACGGTGCGCTCGATGTCGCGGCCCAGGGCGATCAGGTCCTCGACGCGGCGCGCGTGGGTCACGCGCTCGACGTCCTGGTCGATGATGGGGCCCTCGTCGAGCTCGGCGGTCACGAAGTGGGCCGTCGCGCCGATCAGCTTGACCCCCCGGTCGTAGGCCCGATGGTAGGGGCGCGCGCCGGTGAATCCCGGCAGGAAGGAGTGATGGATGTTGATGATGCGGCCGGCGAACTGCGCGCACATCTCGGGGCTGAGGATCTGCATGTAGCGCGCCAGGATGATTAGGTCGGCCCCGTTGGCCGCCATCAGCTCGCGCACCTGGTCCTCGGCGACGGTCTTGGTCGCGGCGCTGACGGGCACGTAGTGGAAGGCCACGCCGTGGTGCGCGGCCACGTCGGCGCACACCTCGTGGTTGGAGACCACGGCCACGATGTCCAAGGGCAGGTCGCCGCGCTCTCGCCGGTAGAGCAGGTCGACCAGGCAGTGGTCGAACTGGGAGACCATGACCACGGCGCGGCGGTGCTGGGCGTCGGGGCGCAGGGTCAGCGTGGGGCCGAACTCGGCCAGGTCGTGCGCCAGGTGCTGCTCGATCTGGGCGACCGTCGCGTCGGCCTCGAAGCGCGTGCGCATGCAGAACAGCGCGGTCGTGGGATCGGTGAACTGGTCGTTCTCCAGGATGTTGCCGCCGATGGCGAAGATCGACGCACTGAGCGCCCGCACGATGCCCGGCCGGTCGGGGCACTGCAGCGTGACGACGAGGTCGGTCATCTAGGCGCGATACGCGAAGAAGCCCTGTCCCGACTTGCGCCCGAGCAGCCCGGCCTGGACCATGCGCGACAGCAGCGGTGGCGGGGCCAGGTGCGACTCCTTGAACTCCGCGTAGAGGGAGTCGGCGACCGCCAGCGTCGTGTCCAGGCCGATCAGGTCGGTGAGGGCCAGGGGACCCATCGGGTGGGCGCAGCCCACGACCATGCCCGTGTCGATGTCCTCGGCGCTGGCGAAGCCCGACTCCAGCATGCGGATGGCCGAGAGCAGGTAGGGGATGAGCAGGGCGTTGACCACGAAGCCCGCGCGGTCGGGCGAGCTGATCACCTTCTTGCCCAGCGTCGTCGTCGCGTACTCGCGCACGCGGGCCGTGGTCTCGGGGCTGGTCAGCAGTGAGGAGATGACCTCGACGAGCTTGAGCACCGGCACCGGGTTGAAGAAGTGCATGCCGATGACCTGCTCGGGCCGCTTGGTGGCCATGGCCAGCTTGATGATCGGGATCGACGACGTGTTGGTCGCCAGGATCGCCCCCGGGTCGGTCACCACGGCGTCGAGACGCTGGAACACCTGCAGCTTGGTGGCCTCGTCCTCGGCGACCGCCTCGACGACCAGCTCGCGGTCGTGCAGGCGCGTGAAGTCCTCCGAGAAGCTGAGGTGGCCGCGGGCGCGGTTGGCGTCGTCCTCGGGCAGTTTGCCCGCCGCGACGGCGCGCGTGAGCGACCTCTCGATGCGCGCGACCCCGGCGGCGAGCGCCTCGGCGTTGCGCTCGATCACCACGACGTCGGCGCCCGCCCGGGCGGCCACCTCCGCGATCCCCGAGCCCATCAGCCCGCACCCAACGACTCCGACGCGATCCATCGGGACCTCCCTGTCACCTCGCCTCGTGGCCCCTCGAGTCTAGGAGCCCGGCGCGGGGTCCTCGAACTGGGTGACCCTGACTACGATGGCCGCAGTGCCAAAAGGAGCGACATGGACAGCGTGACGGTCGTCGTCGAGATCCCCCGGGGGAGCCAGAACAAGTACGAGTACAACCACGAGACCCACGCGATCAGCCTGGATCGCCATCTCATCGTGTCGATGGGCTACCCCGCCGAGTACGGCTTCGTCCCCGACACCCTGGGCGGCGACGGCGACCCGCTGGACGTCCTGGTCCTCACCGAGTACCCCACCTTCCCGGGGTGCCAGATCGAGGTCAAGATCCTGGCCATGTGCATCATGACCGACGAGCACGGCCCCGACGAGAAGCTCCTGGCGGTCCCGACCTACGATCCGCGCTGGAAGGCAGCCACCGACCTGGGCGACGTGCCCCGCGACGTGCTGGACCGCATCAGCCACTTCTTCACCGTCTACAAGGACCTCGACGAGGGCAAGTGGATGAAGGTGGAGCAGTGGGTCGGCCGTGACGAGGCCCTGGCCGAGCTCGCCAACGCTCGCCAGCGCTTCGCGGGGGCGTGACCGGGCCCGCCTCCCGACGGGTCGCCGTGGCGCCCACGCGTGAGGTGCGCCGCTGGATGCTGGCGACCCAGGGGGTGTTCTTCGTCGCGCTGGTCGTCTGCGTCCTGATCGACGCCTCCTACACCGCCCAAAACGACGGCATCTCCTTCTACGGGGTGTACGGGCCCACCATCGCGCTGGTGGTTGTGGGCTACGGCACCGCGGCGGTCGGCCTGTGGCGCGTGGGCCAGTGGTTCGCCCGCCACGGCGGCCCGGCGATCCTCTTCCTCGGGGCGCGGGTGGTGGCCGTGGGCCTGCTGGCCCTGCTGATCACGCCCTACAACCAGGGGGAGTTCCTCAACTGGTCCCACATGACCGTCGGCGTCGTGGTGGCCCTGGCCCAGCTGGCCAGCACCCTCGCCCTGGTGCGCCGCGGGGCGACGCTCCCGCGCGTGGCGCTCTTCTCGTTCCAGCTGGTGGGCGGGATCGTCGCGGCGGCCTCGCTGCCCGACTGGCACTTCCCGATGCTGCTCGTGGGCGAGTCCGTCTACGCGCTCGGCTACGCCCTCAGCCTCTACGCGTGGGTCGACGTCGTCGTCCCGCTAGGCCCTCGCCATCTGCGGTCGCGCCACGACGTCGACCAGGGCGCGTAGGGAGCGGCTCCAGGCCACGGGGGTCTGGGCCAGGGGATGACCCTCGCCGCCCAGGGACACCTGGCCGAAGAACAGTGCGTACCACAGACGCGTGAAGCTCACGGCATCGATCCCCGGCGAGATCAGCCCGTGGTCGACCAGCGGCTGGACCGCGCCGACCAGGATCGTGCCCGCCTCGTGCTGGGCCGCCTCGATGCCGGCGGCCGCCCGGGCGTTGTGCTGGGCGAAGGCCAGGCTCTCGAGACGCACGCGGTGGACGAGGACGTGCTCGGGTCGCTGGGACCGGTCGATCAGCTCGAACAGCGCCCGGCGCAGCTCGTCTCGGGTGGCTACCGCGCGCAGCGGTCGCGCGAAGTGCTCGGCCGCGGGCACCACCGCGCGCCGGTAGCGAGCCACCACGCTCTCGGCGACCAGGGACTCGCGGTCCTCGAAGTACGCGTAGAGCAAGGAGACCGAGACGCGAGCGCGCTCGGCGACGCGCTTGATGCGGTAGGAGGTCACGCCGTGCTCGTCGAGCTCGCGCACCGAGGCCTCGAGGATACGGTCCTGGGTCACCGCAGCAGGCTAGCCACGAGGTCACGGGGCGCCGGGCGCGTCGGCCGGGACCTTGGTCAGTCTGGACGCACCACCGCGTCGGCCCGGACCTCGTGGGCGCGCCGTCAGTTCTCGGCGGACACCGCGAGGTTCTTCTCGCCCACCCGGGCGATCGGGCCGACAAGCAGCGCGTACCAGATCCGGGCGATGGCGAAGCCCGTCACCGCGTGGGCCGCGAAACACGGCCCCTGGTTGGCGATGGGCGTCTCAACCAGCAGACTGGCCACCTCCCGGTGGCATCGATAGCGATAGGCGCTCTTGGCAGCACTGGGGGGTCGAGGGTGGCCCCCTGACACCAGGGACTTCTGCCCAGGAGGCAACCCACGCATTGGCGCCGCGAGTCTGGGGCCAGGGCCACCTTGGAGGTAAATCTCATCTGGTGGCCCTCCAGGAGTGACCCCCTTTGTTATAACTGATCCTCGAAGGAAAGTCACGGGACGTGACGTTGCTTGCCCCGACGCCCCTCATTAGAGTGCCGCGCTGCTCGACGAGCGAGCGGCGCGGCCAGAGGGATCCGCTGTGCCCACGACCTAGGGGGAATATGAATGGCGCAAGTCGCAGGTATCTGCGGATTCTGAGTGCGACGTCGCTGGCGGGGGCCTCTTGGGTGACGACCGTCAGCGCGAGTGGGGCCTCGGCCCGCAGCCACGCCGTAGGGCCCGTCAGGATCGGGATCTCGCTCTCCTTGTCCGGCGCGTTCTCGGCTGGCGGGCGGGCCCTCCAGCAGGGCTACCAGCTCTGGCAGACGGACATCAATCGCACGGGCGGGCTGCTCGGCCGCCGTGTCGTGCTGGACATCAAGTCGGACGCCTCAAGACCCACGCAGGTCGTGGCCAACTACCGAGACCTGATTGCCAACGACCACGTGGCCCTCACGTTCGGCCCCTTCTCGTCGCTGCTGTCGCTGCGGGCGGCCCAGGCTGTCTCGGCCTACGGCTACGCCCTCGTCGAGGGGGCGGGCGGGTCCCCCAGCGTCTTTCGGGCGCGGCTGCACAACCTCTTTGACGTGTCGCTCCCGGTCGCCGATGCCCTGATGCCCTTCGCCACGTGGGTGACGAGCCTGCCCCCGGCCCAGCGGCCCAAGACGGTGGCCTTCGTCACGTCCAACAACCCGGGCACCGAGCCCCAGGTCACGACCATCGAGCCCGTGCTGCGTCATGCGCACGTCAGGGTCGTCTACAGACACGTGTTCTCGGCCAGGGCCACCAACTACGCGTCCCTCGCGCACGCCGTCGCGGCCTCCCGGCCCCAGGTGGTGGTGCTGGGATCGCTCAACGTGCCCACCGTTTCGGCATTCGTGCGGGCCTTCGAGCGGTTGCGCTTCTCGCCCAAGGTGTTCATCGCCACGGGCGGTCCCAACCAGGCAGCCGCGTTCCTCAAGTCGGTGGGTCCTAAGAACGCCAACGGCGTGATGGTGCCCAACGCCTGGTACGCCGGATCGGCCAACTCGCTCAGCAGCACGATGGTGAGCCAGTACGTCAAGCGCTATGGCGGCACGGCCTTTCAGGTGAGCAGCGGCGTGGCCGAGGCCTTCGCGGTCGGGCAGGTCGTGGCCCAGGCGGTCCTGGCGACCGGCGGGTTCAACAACCAGAAGATCATCGCGTTCCTGCACTCGGGCGTGACGCTGCAGTCGGTCCAAGGATCCGTGAACTTCAACGCGCTGGGGCAGAACACCGAGCCGACGGCCTTCACCTTTCAGTGGCAGGGAGCCAAGCTCGTCCAGGTGAACCCGGTCGGTGATCCCAACTCGGTCAAGGTGCTCTACCCGAAGCCGGCCTGGGGCAAATAGCCCGTGAACGACCGGACCGGCCCAGCCCCACCCCGGGGCGGCATCGAGACCGCGCCGACCCCGGCCCTCATGGGGCGGCCGGCCGGACTCCGGTCTCGGTGTGAAGGGTGGTTGCAACCGGTCAACGCAGGGATCCCGGTGCGTTTCCCCAGTGGTGTCCGGGTGGCGAAGGTGGCGTGGGGACCGGAGTTGAGGCTTCGCTGGATGCACCGCCGGTCCGCGGCGGTCCAGACGGAAACCGACGTGCCCTCGGCGAGATGTCGACGTGCGTCCGCCCCCGGGGCGGGGCCGCGCCACTGCCCGGAGCGCTGGACGGGGGCGTCCGAATCGCTGCCGAGATGAGCCAGGAGATCCTCTACGAACTGGACGGTTGTATCGTGCGCTCGATCACACCGCACAGCCCCCGGGCCGCCGGCCGACGTCGTCGAGGACCGGACGACTGTCTCGGTCACGGGGATCGTGACCACGATCGCTGCGGCGCTCAGCGACTGAGGCGGGCCGGAGGTGACTCGACCCAGGGGAACCCCGTGGTCGCGCGCCAGGAGCCGCCGGCGTCGATGATGAGGCCGTCGTAGCCCTCGAGGGCCTCGAGACGCGCGAGCACCTCGGCGCCGCCGACCGCCAGGGCCGTGGCCAGGGCGTCGCAGAGGCCCGGATCGGGTCCGGACACGCTGGCCGAGACGGCCCGCGCGGTCGCGGTGTGGGCAAAGGGGTCGATCAGGTGTCCGGACTGCTCGGCCGTCCCCGAGGTGGCCAGGGCCCCGGTGAGCGCTACCACGCCGATCAGCGCCCCCGGGTTCCCGGGATCCGCGATGCCGATGCGGAAGGGCTCCCCGTCCAGGTCGCCGAAGGACGCCAGGTCGCCTGCGGCGTTGACCAGCGCCCCGACGACCTGGGGGTGGCGCAGCTCCTCCAGGGCGCGGCCGGCCGCCCACCCCTTCACGTAGCCGGTCGGGTCGACGCCTCCGGGCAGGTGCCAGGGGTCGAACCAGCCGCCCGAGAGGCGGTGGGCCTCACGGCAGGCGTCGAGTACCCGGGGCACCTCGGGGGGCATCTCGGCCAGCGTCGCCGCGCCGCGGCGCAGGCGGCTGAGCGGGCTGTCCTCGCGGTAGGTCGAGAAGGTCCGGTCGATCTGGCGCAGCGTCGCGGCCGCGCGCGCCGCGAGGGTGTCGACCACGCCGTCGAGGCCCTCACCGAACAGGTCGAGGGTCACGGTCGTCCCCATCGCCTCGACGCGGCGGTGCCCCGCGCTGCTCACGACAGCTTGAGGGAGCTCAGCGCCCCCTGGAGCGACTGGGCGAACCCGGCGCTGGTGTAGCTGGCTCCCGAGACGCCCTGGATCTTGGCGCTTTGAGCAGCCATGGCCTGCTTTATCAGCATGGGCAGCGAGACGCTGTCGACGTAGTGCGAGTAGGCGTAGGCGCCGTCGGAGAGCGAGGCGATGGCGATCTTGGTGATGTGGCCGCTAGCAGCCGTCACACGCACCGAGAGCACGCCGTAGAAGTAGTTGACCAGCGGCCCGGTCGCGCTGACCACGCCGCCACTGGCGGTCGACGTCGTGGGCGCGGCGGGCCCGACGGTGGCGCCGCTCGGGCTGCCGCTCGCCGGGGTGCTGGCTGTGGCGGGGGCCGAGGTCGTCGGCAGGGTCGAGAGGGTGATCTTCTGGGGGCTCGAGCGGAACGAGAGGATGCCGAACAGGCCGGCGACCGTGCCAGCCAGGACCCAAGGAGCGCGTCGCATGCTCAACCTCCTAGAACGCGAAGGCCTCGAGGTGGACGCGCTCGGGGGCGACCCCGGCGCGCCGGGCCGCGTCAACGACGACGTCGGCGAACCCGGCCGGTCCGCACACGAACAGGTCCCGCTGGGCGATGTCGGGCACCAGGCGCCGCAGCGTGCGCGCGTCGAAGCGCACCTTGGTGCGCGGGCCCACCAGCTCGTGGTACTGGCCGCCGCGGGCTCCCACCAGCAGGGCGATCTCCTCGCCGTGGACCAGCTCCTCGGGGCGCGAGGCGCGCTGGATCACCGTGACGACCACGTCGCGGGGCAGGTCCTCGAGCAGGGCCCGCACGGGGGTGACCCCGACCCCCGCGCCCACTAGAACGGCGCGCCGGGTGACCAGGTGGTGGTGCGTGAAGGCGCCGTAGGGGCCCTCGGCCAGCACCCGGGTCCCGGGACGCAGGTGCGCGAGGGCCCGGGACTGGTGGCCCTGGGCCTTGACGGTCACGCGCAGGTACGGCGGCTGGGGCAGGGCCGACAGCGAGTAGGGGTGGCTGTGCCACCACATCCCCGGGGTCAGGAAGCGCCACTGGAAGAACTGGCCGCCCGCCACGGCCAGGTCCTCGAGGTGGCGCCCGCGCAGCGTGAGGCTGGTCACCCCCGGGGCGACCTCGGACACCTCGGCCAGGCGCAGCTGGTGGCGCGCGTTGCGCCACGCCGGCAGGGCCACGCGGCCGGCGATCACCGTCAGGGCCAAGAGGGCCCACAGCCCGATCCAGGCGTCACGGGCCAGCACGTGGGTGATCAGGGGGATGCCGACGCGGATCTGGTGGAAGAACGCCAGGGTCAAGGCCAGATACACGTATACGTGGACGGTCCACCAGGTCTCGTAGCGCAGGCGCTGGCGAGCCAGGTGATGCGAGCTGACAGCCGCCATCACGAGCAGGGCGAAGCCGACCATCGCGGCCAGGACGTCGGGGTAGTGCAGGACGAAGACCAGCACCTGGTGCAGGGGGCTGGTGTGATCCATGGCCGCGTAGCCGAAGATGACCGACACCACATGGACCGAGATCAGCGACACCGGCCAGGGGCCGAGGTGGCGGTGCCAGCGCGACAGCCGGTCCTGGCCCACGGCGCGCTCCAGGACCGGGACGCGGGCCATGAGGACCACCTGGGCGACCAGGAGGAAACTGCCGGTCAGCCCGCACAGGCGCGCCACGGCGAGGAACCAGCCGCCCGGCGCGGCCAGGCTGGCGGCCGTCTCGCCCCACAGGGCCAGGACGATGACCCCCAGCAGGCCGACCAGCGCGACGGCGACCAGGCCGCGCACCACCGCCGGTCGCGGCTGGGGGGAGCGTCGCGGCGGTGACGTGGCCGGCCGCGCCCACACGGGACGGGTCTCGTGGGTCGTCGGGGCCGCAGTCACGCTGGAACGGTACCGGGGCTCCCTAAGAGCCGGGGAAGAACTGCGGCAAGGTTTCCTGGCCGCTGAGGAACTCTCAGGCGCTGGCCGAGTGGCGGGCCGGGCCGGGCGGGACGATACTGCCTCCATGACCTACGACACGGCTCGCCAGGCCCTGCGCGCCTGGCGCGACGAGCTGCCCGCGGACCCCTACAGCGATGACCGACTGCTGGGCGACCTGCTGGCCTCCTACCTCGACGACGACCGGCGCGCCGCCCTGGACGTCCAGGGGGCGGGCTTCGCCCGGGCCCTCACCGGGGTGATCGCCCCGCGCGCCGCTCGCTACGACCGGCGCCACGACCCCGAGCACGTCGCCTACGACGGGCTGGGCGAGCGCATCGACGCCGTCGAGTTCGATCCGGGCTACCACGAGGCCGGTGCGGCCGTGTGGGCCAGCCGCGTTGTGGCCCATAGTGGCGAGCCGGGCCGAGCCTTCGAGCAGGCCACGCTGCTGCTGCTTTTGTCCCTGGAGGGGGAGGCGGGTCACGCCTGCCCGGCGACGTGCACCATCGGGCTGGCCCGCGCGCTGCGCCGCCGGGCCAGCCACGAGGTGCGCGACCGCTTCCTGCCCGCCCTGCTCGACCCCGACTACGCGCGCGCCGCGCGCGGGGCCCAGTTCCTGACCGAGGTCCAGGGGGGATCCGACGTGGGGGCCAACGCGTGCGTGGCCACGCCCGACGGCGAGCAGTTTCGCATCAGCGGGGAGAAGTGGTTCTGCTCGGTCGCCGACGCCGACCAGTTCTTCGTGACCGCGCGCGTGGCGGGGGGACCCGCCGGGACGGCGGGAATCGGCAGCTTCGTCGTGCCCCGCGAGATCGACGGGCGACCCAACGGATTCCGCCTGCGGCGCCTGAAGGACAAGCTGGGCACGCGCGGCCTGGCCTCGGGCGAGATCGACTTCACCGAGGCGGTGGCCTGGCCCATCGGGGATCTGGCCGACGGGATCCGCACGGCGGTGGGCATCGTGCTCAACACGTCGCGCTGGATGACGGCGGTCGGCTCGGCTGGACTGGCCCGGCGGGCTCGCCGCGAGGCCGTGGCCTACGCCCACCACCGGGAGGCCTTCGGCCGGCGTATCGAGGAGTTCGGCTCGCTGCGCCGCCTGCTGGCGTCCCTGTGCGCCCAGGCCGACGGGTCCTTGGCCCTGGTGATGGCGCTCACCGACCTCGAGGACCGCCTGGACGCGGGCGCCACCGATCCCGAGATCGTCGCGGCGCACCGCTTCTGGGTCAACGTCGCCAAGTACCTGGCCTCGCGCCAGGCCACGGCCGCGGTGCGCGACGCCATCGAGGTCCTCGGTGGCAACGGGACCATCGAGGAGTTCAGCGTCCTGCCGCGTCTCTACCGCGACGCCATCGTCTACGAGTCCTGGGAGGGCACCCACAACGTGCTGGCCGCTCAGGTGATGAACGACCTGCGCCGCTTAGAGCTGCTCGAGCCGGCGGCCGACCTGGTGCGTCGGGCCGCGGCGGGCACCCCGCTGGCCGCGGCGATCGAGGCGCAGATGGCCCCGGCGCTGGCTGGTCTGGCGCGGTGCCGCAGCGACGCCGCGCACGCCGCCTGGCACGGGCGCGACCATCTCGACCGGCTCGGCGTGTGCGCCGAAGCCGCGCTGCTGGCGCGCGCAGGGCGCGTGGCCACCGCCCAGTGGCTGCTCACCCCGCTTTCGGCGGGCTACGACGCCGGTGCCGACGCCGGCCTGGCCGATCGTGTCGATGCGGTGCTGGCCGAGGCGGGACGCCCGGGCAGCTAGACGGCGGTCTCGCCGCGTTCGGCCCGAGGCGCAGCCCGTGGTTGGCGCGCAGGATGCGCCAGGTGACGGCCCGCAGGGCCCGCGCAGGCTGGTACCCGCCCTCGGCCAAGAGCGGCCATACCAGGTGTCAGACCACGACGATCGCCCCTCGAGGGTCCCGTCAACCGGGCGGGCGATCGCGGTGCGCGAGGGTTCGCTCAGCGCCGCCGACCAGCACACCAGGTCCAGTGCGGTCGAGAACGAGGCTCCGGGACGCCATCCAGGTGGTGAAAGCCGCCCGGCCAGCACGGCGGTCAAGAGGGCGTCGGTGCCCAGGACGGGTCGCACCGTACCGATCAGAAGGTTCGCCCCGTCCGTGCCGAGCGTGGTGCCAACCTCCCGCCCGGTATCGCGGCGCCACCGGGTGGTGCCGTCGGCGCCGCGGACGTCGCTCGGCCTGGCCCGGCACCACGTCGGGGCACGAGCCGGGCCCGCGGGGGGGCGGGATCTCACCGAGGTCGCGGTCGCGCCGTTAATCCAACAGGTCGCCTCTCCTCGAGCCGCGGCGAGATCCCGGACGGGCCGCCCCGCTAGCCCTCGAGGGCCACGACGGCTTCGCGGGGGGCCACCGCCCGATCGGGCCGCAGCAGCACCAGGGCCCCCACGAACGCGCCGAAGGCCCCCAGGGCCGCGCCGCGCACGGCCATCTGGTAGCCGTGGACGGCCGCCGCCTGCTGGAGGGCCACCGTGGTCGCACCGCTGGCCAGGACGTGGTGGGCTGCGGTGGCGGCCACCGTGACTAAGACGGCCAGGCCGAGCGAGCCGCCGACCTGCTGGCTGGTGTTCAGGAGCGACGAGGCCAGGCCCTGCTCGTGGGGCGCGACACCGGCGAGCGCGTTCACCGTGAGGGGCACGAAGGTCAGGCCCATCCCGAGGCCGGCCAGCGCCAGGGGCACGAAGACGTGCCAGTAGGAGTCGGTGGGCTGGAGCAGGGAGGCGCCAAAGATCCCGACGCTGGCCAGCAGCGGGCCGGCCACCAGGAAGGGCCGCACCCCCACGTGACGGATCCAGCGCTGGACGAGCAGGCTGGAGCTGGCGACCATGACCGGGATCGGCAGGTAGGCGACGCCGGCGACCAGGGACGAGTAGTGGAGCTGCTCTTGGAGGAACTGGGTGAGGAAGTAGAGCATCGACAGCAGCGCGCCGCCGAGCAGCAGGATCACCGCGAAGCCCCCGGCGCGGTTGCGATGTCGCAGGAACCCGAGGGGCACCAGGGAGGCCCGTCCGCGCGCCTCGATGAGGACGAAGGCGCCCAGCACGACCACGCCCAGCGCGAAGGCGCCCAGGGTCGCCGCGTTGGTCCAGCCGGCGTCGGGGGCGTGGATGAGCCCGTAGACCAGGCTGGCGATGCCGACCGAGGCGGTCAGCGCCCCGGGCACGTCGAGGCGGCCGCCGTGGCCGTCGACGGTGGGCAAGACGGCCGGTGCGGCCAGCACCACGGCGACCCCGATGGGGACGTTGACGAACAGGACCCAGCGCCACGAGGCGACGTCGACCAGCAGCCCGCCCAGGACCAGCCCGAGCGCTCCGCCGGCTCCGGTCATGGCCGCGTAGACGGCCATGGCGCGGTGGCGCTCGGTGCCCTCCTCGAAGGTCGTGGCGACCAGGGCCAGGGCCGTCGGCGAGGCGATGGCGGCGCCGATGCCCTGCAGGGCGCGCGCGGCGATCAGCCAGCCCTGGCTGGTCGCCAGGCCGCCCAGCAGCGAGGCGACCGCGAACAGCCCGACGCCGGCGATGAACATGCGGCGGCGTCCGAAGATGTCCCCGACGCGTCCGCCCAGCAGCAGCAGGCCGCCAAAGACCAGCACGTAGGCGTCGATGACCCAGCTGAGGTTGGTCGTGGAGAACCCGAGCTCGTGCTGGATGGCCGGTAGCGCCACGTTGACGATCGTCAGGTCCAGCATCACCATGAGCTGGGCGGCCGCGATGACGACCAGGGCCAGGCGGTGGTGGGGGCGCGGGCTCACGGGGTCACCGGGCGCGAGGCCCACACCAGCACGTCCACGACGGGGCGGTCGCTGCCATCCTCGAGGGCGCGCTCCAGGCGCTCCAGGCGCTCGACGTGGAGGTCGGCGAAGGCGGTCGCCAGCTCGTCTTGCTCGTAGAGGCGCTCGATCATCGGCGGGCCGGCCAGGCCGAGGGCGTCGCGGTGGTGGCCCACGAGGTAGAGATGGCCCCCCGGGGCGAGGGCCCGCTTCGCGGTCGCGAACAGTCGGGGCCGCTCAGCGGGGGCCAGGTGGATGTTGGCCACGACGACCAGGTCGTAGGTGGCGGGTGGCTCGAAGTCGGCCAGGTCCGCCTGGATCAGGGTCAGGGAGCCGGGCAGGCCGGCGGCGGCGGTGCGCGCCTGGTCGAGGCCGACAGCCGAGGAGTCGACGCCGGTCACCGCCCAGCCGAGCGACGCCAGGTGAACGGCGTTGCGCCCGGTCCCACAGCCCAGATCGAGCGCGGTGCCCACCTCGAGGGTGGCGGCGAGCGCCACGAGTTCGGCGTCGGGCACGCTCGACCACCCGGTCGTCGCGTAGCGCTGGTCCCACGTGGCCGGCCCGTCGCCGGCCGCGGCGTGGTGGTGCTGGTGGTGATGATGATCCATGGTCAGCCTTTCGACTCGGGGGACAAACTCGCCTCGAGCTGGTCGAGGGCCTGGCGCAGCTGGGCGGAGGCCGCGGGTCCGAGAGCGGCCACCACGGAGCCCTCGCGAGCAGCGGCGCGGCGTTCGATCTCGCCCACCAGGTCCGCGCCGGCCGGGGTGACGCGCAGCGCTCGGGAGCGGCCCTCGCCCTGCTGGGTGCTCGCGACCAGGCCGCGGGCCTCGAGCCCGTCGACGCAGCGCTTGGTCGACATCGGGTCCGAGCCCAGGATCCGGGCCAGCTGGCGCAGCGCCGCACCGGGCTGGATGGCCACCACGCGCAGCACGGCCGCTTCGGGGGGCTCGACACCGAGGTCGGCCAGCTGGTCGCGCCACTGGGCCCGCAGGGCGCGGGCCACGCGGCTCAGGCGGAAGCCGACGCTCTCGGTGACCCGGGGGGCGCGCGGGGAGGCGGGGGACATGGGCGTTAGTGTAACGGTCGTGACAGTTGGCGTGACCGCGCGGGGCGACCGGTGAGGGGCCCGCGCGACCGGTCGGGCTCGGGCCTGCCCCCCGCGCTCGTGGGGGACCTGCTGAGCGGGCTGGTCCTGGTGGGAGCGGGGGCCAACGTCGTGTGGCAGCTCAGCCACCCGGCGGTCGGCCACGCCGTGGCCGCCGAGCCCGTGCCCGAAGGCTCGTTGCGTCGCCACCCCGGGCGCCGCACGCGCACGACGCTCGCGTATCTCGCGGTCTGCCTGGTGGGCACGGACGCGGAGTGCCGCGCCCTGGGGCGCGCGATCACCGCCGAGCACCGCCGGGTGCGCTCGGCCCCCGGGGCCCCGGTGCCCTACGACGCCCTGGATCCCGGCCTCCAGCTGTGGGTCGCCGCCTGCCTGTTCCAGGGGGCCCTCGAAGTGCTCGCCATCGTCTCGCCGGACCCGGTGCCCGACGCCGAGCTCGACGCGCTCTACCGCCACGCCGCGCGCCTCGCCACCACCCTGCAGGTGCCGGCTGCGGCCTGGCCCCCCGATCGGGCCGACCTGGCACGCCTCGTCACCCAGGGGCTGGCCTCAGCCCGCCTGGACTCGGTGACGCGGGCCTACCTGCGCGACGTGCTCGATCTCACAGCCTTCCCGTGGCCCCTGCGCGCCTGCGCCCCGCTGTCGCGGGCCCTGGCCGCGACGTTCCTGCCCCCCAACCTGCGCGAGGACCTCGGCCTGCACCTCAGCGCGGCCGGCGAGCGGCGCCTGCGCCGGGGCTTGCGCCAGGTCGCGCGCGTGCACCGCCATCTGCCGCCGGCCCTGCGCGCCCTGCCGTTCTCCTGGGTGCTCGCCGACCTGCGCCGCCGCCTACGCGCGGGTCGGCCCCTCTTGTAGGGGGACGATGACGACGGGCACCGTCGCGTGCTCGGCGAGCTCCAGGCTCGTCGACCCGAGCAGGCGACCCCCGTGGGTGGTATGGCCGCGAGTGCCGACCACGATCAGGTCGGCGGACCGGCCCAGCGCGGACGCCCGCAGCAGCGTCGTGCAGGGGTCCCCGTCGTCGAAGGCGAAGTGGACCCGGGCGGGAGGCAGGCGCGAGGCGGCGACCCGGGCGGCGACCTGGTCGGGCAGGTGCGTCACGTCGCGGTGCTCGTAGCGCTCCAGGAGCCCCGTCGCGTGGAGCACCAGCACCTCGGCGCCACACGAGTCGGCCATCATCAAGGCGAAGTCCAGGGCCCGGTCAGCGTGTGCCGACCCGTCATAGCCGACCACGATCCGCGACGGTCTTCTCATGGAGCCTCCCCGAGCGCCTGGGCCCGCACCAGCTGGAGCGTCTGGTCGCGCTCGGTCCCGATGCGGGCCACCTGGTCCAGGCCAGGGCCGCCCTGGCTGCGATCCTCCAGCGGCGTCGAGGCATCGAGCAGCTCGGCTAGGGTCCCGGCGACCGAGTGACGCAGCGCGTTCAGGTCGTAGCCGCCCTCCAGGTAGATCGCCAGGTGTCCGGGGCGCGCGAAGCCGCGCACCCAGGCCGCGAGGCGCGCGTAGTCCCCGCTGGTCAGCTCGAAGTCGGCCATCGGGTCGTCGCGGTGCCCGTCGAATCCGGCCGAGACCAGGGTCCAGGTGGGGTCGAAGTCGTCGATGACGGGTCCGGCGACCTCCTCGAGCGCCCGCAGGACCACGTCGCCCGTGGCCCCAGCGGGCAGGGGCAGGTTCACCGTGCGGTCGACGGCGGCCAGCCCGCCGACCTCGGCGGCCACGCCGCTGCCCGGGAAGAGCGGCCACTCGTGGGTCGACACGTACAGCACGTCGGGGTCGTTCCAGAAGATGGCCTGGGTCCCGTTGCCGTGGTGCACGTCCCAGTCGATGATCGCCACACGCTCGCCGGCGCTGCGCAGGGCCGCCGCGGCGACCGCCACGTTGTTGACGAGGCAGAAGCCCATGGCCCGGTCGCGCAGGGCGTGGTGGCCCGGTGGGCGCACGGCCACGAAGCCGACACCCTCGCCGCGCCGGTGGAGCTCGTCGAGGACGGCGAGCCCCGTCCCGGCGGCCTGCTGGGCGAGCAGCCACGAGTCGTAGGTGGCGTAGGTGTCCGGGTCCAGCTCACCACCGCCCTCGTAGCAGAAGGCGCCCAGGTGATCCAGGTACACCGGCTCGTGCACGCGCGCCAACTCGGCACGACCGGCGCTGCGCACGGGCACGCGCACCACGTCGGAGTCGAGATGGAGGTCCGCGACGCCCGCCCACACGGCGTCGAGACGAGCGGGCCGCTCGGGATGCCCCGGATCCTCGTGCCCGGCCGAGTCGAGGATCTCGTGGGTGATCAGCATGTCAGCGCAGGGCGGCGGCCCGCGCTGCGGCCCAACGCCGTCGACGCGCCTCGAAGGCCGCCTCGCTCTCGGGCGTGGGGGCGATGGGGAAGCGCACGTAGATGATCTCGTCCTCCAGTCGCGCCGTCACCGGGAACCCCGAGGCGCGGAAGACTCCCATCATCGCACGGTTGTCGGCCTGGGTCTCGGCGACGAAGGTGGTGATGCCGCAGTCCCAGGCGGCCTGGGCCAGATGGTCGAGCAGGAGCAGGCCCAACCCCTGGTGCTGGTAGTTGTCGGCCACCAGGAAGGCCACCTCGGCGCGATCCGAGGTGTCGATGCGGTCGTAGCGGCCCACCGCCACCAGGTCCTGGTGCTCAATGATGATGAAAGCCATGCGGTCCACGTAGTCCACGGTGGTCAGGTGCGCCAGCTCGGCGGGCGACAGCTCGGGATGCAGCGAGAAGTAGCGGCGAAAGACCGAGTCGGGGGAGAGCGCGCCGTGGAAGCGCTGGAGGATGTCGGCGTCGTCGGGGCGGATCGGCCGCAAGACGTAGGTCACGCCGTGCTCGGTCGTCACGCGCCGGGTGAGGTGCGCCGGGTAGATTCCGGGCCGCGGTGACGGTGCGACCTGGGCGGGCCGGTCTTGCAACTCGATCATGGGGCGCCTTTCTCTACCCCCCGGGTCAACACTCCCCCCGTGCGCCCGTCATACCACCGCGCAGGGATTGGCGCGACCCCAAAGTCGTGATGTCCGGCATCACTTCTGGTGATGGGACGTGAGACTGTCCACTCGGAACTGATCAGGTGGGGGTAAACTGAGGGAAATCTTAGTAGAATGCCTTGGAGCGAAAGTGAGGTAGCCGTGGCCTCTCAGGCGATCATCCCCACCGAGGACTGGTCGATCTACGACCGTATCGCCGATGCCACCACGTCGGGGACGGCGGTGCTCCTGACGATTGGCGACGAGACGATGGAGCTGCCCGGTGACCTGGTTGATGCCCTGCGCCAGAGTGCGGAGCTCCTGGCGCGCGACAAGGCCGTCGTTATCACAGCACGGTCGAGGCTGCGCTTCGTCTAGGCACGGCGCGCGGACATACCGCACGGCGCGCGCGGAGCTCACTACGCTGGGCTCCGGCAGGGCGCGGCATTGGTGCGTGGCGATGTTGCGTCGTTGCTCGCCATGTGACAGATTCTCTATCTACCGCGCAGAACGGAGTGTCGGTGGCGTTTAAGCGGCGAGACAAGGACGCTCCCCACAAGGACCACAAGAAGGACGCGTCTCACAAGGGGCACGACGCAATCGCGCACGCGGCCGGAGCGGTCACCGTCGACCTGGTGGATCGCCCGGGTGACGAACTCCCGTTGGAAGGGAAGGCGCAAGAGCCCAAGGACCAGGACAGCGCGCCCAAGGTGGGCCGCCTGGGAGACACGCTCGTCAAGTCGGGAGCGATCACGACCGAGCAACTGGCTCGGGCCCTCCACGAGCAGAAGCGCAGCGGCCAGCGTCTGGGGCAGATCCTGGTCACCGCCGGCGCCATCGACGAGCGCACCTTGACGACCGCCCTGTCCATATTACTCACGATGCCGGTCATCAATCTGCACCAGGTGGATGTCGACGTCACGGTCCTCAAGATGCTCGACGAGGAGTTCGCGCGTGAGTTCCTCGTCGTCCCGGTGCGAGATGACGCGGGGACCATCGTGGTCGCCTGCGCCGAGCCGCGGCCCGAGTTGACCCAGCTGGTGGCAGATCGTCTGGGGCGTCCCGTGCGCCTGGAGATCGCCTCACTGTCGGACGTGCGCTGGGCCCTCGACTCGAACTACCGGGCGATCAGCGACGTGGGGACCCTCGTGGAGGCCTTCAAGGTCGTCGAGGAGTCGCGGCGGCGGGGGCCCGAGGCGGCCGCGCCCGAGATCGTGGCCGACGATGCGCCCGTCGTCCAGGTCGTCGACCGCATCTTGACCCAGGCCATGCGCGATCGCGCCTCCGACGTGCACATCGAGCCCTCGGACGACGTGGTGCGGGTGCGCTTCCGCATCGACGGCGCGCTCAGTCAGATCCTGGAGCTGCCGGCCAACATGGGTCCGGGGCTGGTGAGCCGGATCAAGATCATGGCCGACATGAACATCGTCGAGCGTCGCCGTCCCCAAGACGGCCAGCTCACCGTGACCATCGACGGCAAGGAGGTCGACGTCCGGGTCTCGACCGTGGCCACGATCATGGGCGAGAAGTGCGTGCTGCGGATCTTGGACAAGACACGCTCCCTGCTGCGCTTGGCCGACCTCGGGATGCCGGCTGATACCCACCACGCCTACTCGAAGCTCGTGCGCGCCCCCTTCGGGATGGTGCTGTGCGCCGGACCCACGGGGAGCGGCAAGACGACGACGCTCTACGCCACGGTGTCCGAGATCGGCAACGAGGCGATGAACGTGATGACCATTGAGGACCCGGTCGAGTACGTGTTCCCGATGATCAACCAGATCCAGACCAACGACACGGCGGGTCTGACCTTCGCCACCGGGCTGAAGTCGATCCTGCGCCAGGACCCTGACGTGATCCTGGTCGGCGAGGTCCGCGACGTCGAGACCACGCGCGTGGCCGTCCAGTCCGCATTGACGGGTCACTTCGTCATCTCGTCGATGCACGCGACCGACGCCGTGGCCGCACTGCACCGCCTGCTCGACATGGGCATCGAGTCGTTCCTGGTGGCCTCGTCGGTCCTGGCAGTTGTTGGCCAGCGCCTCCTGCGCCGCATCTGCACCTCGTGCAAGACGCAGTACACGCCGACCGACGAGGAACTGCTCTTCTACGAGGAGAGCGGGGGTGAGCCCAAGGAGACCTTCTATCACGGCGCGGGATGCAACTACTGCAGCCACACGGGATACCAGGACCGCATTGGCATCTACGAGCTGCTGACGATGACGCCCGAGATCCGACGCCTGATCGTTGGCTGGGCGACCCAGGAGGAGTTGCGCAACCTCGCCGTGAAGCAAGGCATGCGCACGCTGCGCCAGGAGGCCCTCAACCTGGTCGCCCAGGACATCACCACAATCAACGAGGTGATTCGGAGCGTGTACACACTATGAGCGACGACGACGACAAGTCGGTGCAGGCTGACGCGAAGCGCGCCGCCAAGAAGGAGCGTGACGACTCACGGGCTCGCAAGCGCGAGAGAGTGGTGGCCAAGAGGACCAGCAAGGATCGGCGGCGTGCACGCGGCAAGAAGCCCAAGCAGCAAAAGGACCTGCCGATCAAGCAATTCGAGTTCGTGGCCCTGGACAGCCAAGGTGCGTCAATCAAGGGGGTCGAGAAGGCGATCTCGGCGGGAGCGGCCCACATGGCCCTGCTACGTCGGGGCCTGCAACCGGTCGAGGTCAACGAGAAGCGCAGCATCCTCAAGTTCGAGATAACCAAGAAGTTGGTCCCGCGCAAGGAGGTGATGAACTTCTCGCGCCAGCTCTCCGTCTTCATCCGTGCCGGAGTTCCCATTATGGAGTCGCTCGAGGTGATCCTTGAGGAGACGACGGGAAAGATGATGCGGATCGTCATCGCTGACATGATCGACTCGCTGCGCAATGGCGACACGTTCGCCGTGGCCGCGGCGGCGCATCCGGAGGCGTTCCCGAACTACTACGTCGGGATCCTGGAGTCGGCCGAGCTGACGGGTGATCTGGACCAGGTCCTCAACCAGCTGGCCGACTACATGGACCGTGACCTGAAGGCCCGGGCCAAGATCACGTCGGCGCTCATCTACCCGGTGGTGGTCGCCGTCATGTCGGTGGTGGTCGTGATCGTGCTGACCGTCTTCGTTCTCCCGCGCTTCGTCACCTTCTTCAAGTCACTCAACGCCAAGCTCCCGCTGGTGACGCGAATGCTGCTCAACTTCTCGGGCTACCTGACCCGGTGGTGGTTCCTCGTCCTGGGGGCGCTGATCCTGCTCGTCGCCGGATTCCTGACGATGCGGCGCACCCAGAACGGTCGAGCCATTCTCGACTCGTGGATCCTGCGCATCCCGGTCATCGGCGACATCACCCAGACGTCGATTCTCGAGCGCACCATGCGCATTCTGGCCTCGATGCTTCGAGCCGGTGTGGACATGCCTCGCTCAATGGCGGTGATGGCTGAGTCCGCCAACAACAGCGTGTATCGAACGGCTATCGAGCACATCCGCGATGAGATGATGGAAGGGCAGGGCCTGGCCACGCCGCTCGCCCGCACCGGGCTGTTTCCCGGTGCCGCACGCCAGATGCTGCGGGTGGGCGAGGAGACCGGAACGCTGGATACGCAGCTCGAGGTGGCCGCTGCCTACTACGGGCGGGAATTGGAGACCAAGGTCGACCACGCCACCTCACTGTTTGAGCCGGCCATCATCGTCGCCATGGGTGTCGTCGTGGGATTTGTTGCGATCGCGTTGATATCGGCCATGTACGGTATCTACAATCAGGTCCAGGTGCACTGAAGGCTGTCGGCCGGGCGGGGAGGTGTGCGTGAGCGTTCGTCAGCAAATCCCCCGCCGGGGGGGCGATGTGCAGTCGTCTCAGTGCTCGCGCCACCGTCAGGCTCACTACCGGTGCGCCGGAGAGTCAGGATTCACCCTGATCGAGATGCTGGTCACTTTCCTGATCATCCCCGTGCTGATCGGCGCGGCCACATTCTCGCTGATTGGGCTGATGCAGGGGCACGCCACGGTGGCCAATCGCCTGACGTCGTCCGCGGACGCCCAGGTGGTCTCCTCGTCGTTCTTCAACGATCTCCAGAGCGCGTCGCTGGTCACCCTCGACCCGATCGCTACCCAGCCCGTCGTGTGTCCCCCGAGCCTGCCGAGCACTGATACGTGGCTGCTCGGGCTCCAGGAGCCAGCAACAGGGGGCCAGTTCGTGTTCGATGTCTCTTACGGCCTGGTTCCCAGCTCCACCTTTGGCACCTCGACCTCGTCCACGCTGGCCCTCGTGCGCTGGCAGTGCTCCCTCAACGATCAGGGCCAGGTCATCTACGACTCGATGGCGACCTTGGCTAGCCACGTCCCCAGCTCGAACCTGCAGGTGAGCATTTCGGGCGTCTCGTGCTCGCCTGCCTCGACGGGCTCGCCCTGCTCCACCGATCCAACCACGGCCGCGCAGTCCGCGTGGATCTCGACGTACGGCATGCGGGCGGTGAGCATCCACGTCGTGGACACGGGGATCGCGGGGACGGGTGGCGGCTGGAGCTATAGCCTGGGGGCGAGCCCGCGCAACTGGGTTCAGCTCAAAGAGTGCGGCTCGGACCAATTGTGCCCGAGTGGCACACCGATCCAGAGCCCGGGGCTGGTCCTCGGACTCGGTGGAGCGACTGGGACACTCTCCTTCAAGGGCAACCCGTGCGCCATTTTCGCTTCGGCCGTCGGGCTGAACGATCTGCAAATCTCCCACAACGGCAACTCGAATCCCTTCTCCGGTGTGACCAACGTCTACGGGACGGGCTACGGCACTGCGACGACGATCGACTTTGGTCACGGCAACACCCTGCCCATCAACTATGCTTCGACGTCCGATCCGTTCAGCGGCGACTCTCTGGCCACCGTGGAGAGTCTCCTCGGGTACACCAGCATCGTGTACCTGGGGTCCTCGTGGCCCTCGACGTTCACACCGGGCACGATCTACGTCATGGGGTCGAACACACCGACGACGGTTCCGACCATTGACATGGCGAACTCGGGCTCCATCCTCCTGTGGGGTGCCCCGACTCAGAACATCGCAGCGCCTTCGCAGCTCTTTGTCAAGGGCAACACCACCATCAATCTCGGAACCTACGGCATCCTCTATGCGCCCGACACCACGTTGAGCGTGTCTGGCACACCCAAGATCACCGCGGAGAGCGCGATCGTGCAGAGCCTGACCTGCAAGGGCGGAGGAACTGGCAGCAACTTGTATCTCACATCCCGGTACCCGAACGCCTGAGCGGTATGTCCTTCCTGGCGCCAAGCACTGTGGGTCCTGGAGCACACGACGGTGCTCCACCCGCACGGCGGTCGCATCGCAGCCTCGCCGGACCGAGAGGATCCGACCGCGGCGACACCCTGCTCGAGGTGCTGCTCGCCCTGCTCGTGATCTCCTTGACCTCGGTCGCGCTGATGTCGGGCTACGCCACGACGATCGCGGGATCGGCTACCCACCAGAGCCTCGCCGGACTCGACGTGGCCCTGCGCGACGCCGCCGAGCAGGTGACCTACCAGATCCAGTCACCGGCGAACCCTCGCTACACACCCTGCGCGGCGGCGGGGGGCTCGATCACCTACAGCTCGTCCTCGGGTCTGACGGGTTCCCTCACGTACGGTTCGGACCAGCTGGATCTGTCGGGCATCACGCTCAGGGCCGGGGAGTCGCTGTCGCTGAGCGGACCCCAGTACTGGGATAGCGCTGCGGGGAGCTGGGTCCCCAGTTGTCCCGCCGACAACCAAGACGGTCCACAACTTTTGACCCTGAGTGCCTTCGGACCTCACGGGGTGGGAGAAGCCGTGCAGATCGTTGTGACCGACCTCGTCGGGTCGGACTCCTAGGGGCCGGCCGTGGTGATCTCACTTTCGAGGTGGCGTGCACCAGAGAGCCCAGGGGTTAACCCTCAGTGCGCACGCGAGAGAGCAGAGCAGCGCATGGTCGGGCCCGGTGGCGATCGTGGCAGTTCGCTCATCTTCGCCATGGCGTTTCTTCTGCTCGGCTCGCTCATCGTAACGACGCTGGCGGGGTGGGCGAGCAGCGATCTGGGCAGCAGTGCCCACTTCCAGATGGGACGCAGCCTGACCTACAGCGCCGACGGGGCGGTCAGCGTCGCGATCAGCGATGCGCGCTACTGGTACCCGAGCAGCGGAGTGACCAACGGCTCGTGGTCGGGCGCGTGCCCGGGTGCGGCCGTCGTCGACTTCGGTCAGACGGCGTCGCCGGCCTACGAGCCGTCCGTGTCGATTGCCACCTGGTGCACCCTGCAGGTTGGGGGGGTGTTCAGCCGCCTGGTCACCGTTCAGGCCTACGACGTCTCTTCTGGTGGCTCGATGCCGGCGAGCGGGCCGCCGAGCTCCTGGGTGCCGCTGGCGACGGCGACGGTCGGGTTCATCGACAAACCGACGAACCCTCCCGGAAGTTGCAGCACGTCCACGTGTGACACTTCGATGAACATCTTGACGTGGAGTGTGAAGTAGGAGGACACGAGATGTTGCTCCCGCACCCCAGGCCCTGCTGCCACGCGTTTCCTGAAGGGCTGCGGACGCCCGAGAAGTGTCTCCGAAAACTTTCAGGGTTCTTTTGAATTGTGTCGCAATTGTGTTGTGATTCTTGCCAAACACGTGGACACGTGGTAGACAGAACCACGGACTTCGCGCGTGGCGAATATCCGTAGTGTCGGCTCCGGCTACTGAAAGGCAGGACGTAATGATTTCTACCCTCCGGCGTTTGCAGGAGCAACGATCACGGGGTGAGGGCGAGGGGGGATTCACCCTTATCGAGTTGCTGATCGTCATCGTGATCCTGGGCATTCTCGCCGCCATCGTGGTCTTTGCCCTGGGCGGGGTGACCGGGAAGAGTTCGGTCGCCGCGTGCGAGACCGATGCAAGCACGGTGAACACCGCGGTTGCCGCCCTCGAGGCATCGAACCCGCAGCTTGGCGCTGGGACGACGGCCCTCACGGCCTGGCAAGCCGACATCACCGGGCTGACCTCCGTCTCCGACGCCGGCTACAGCATTGTTGGGGGTCCCTTTCTGCAGACCTGGCCGTCTGGTAACAGCGCTACGTACCGGATCGCCATCGCAACGGGTGTTACCCCTGCCCCACCGGGCGGCGGTACGATCACCGTGGGAACCGGTCAGAAGGCGCAGACGGGTGACGTGTTGGTGGCCAAGGGCGGTACTTCCACCAAGTGGTGGGACGCCACGCTCAACCCGTCCGGCACCGGTGGGGCGTGCTACCAGGCAATCAACAGCTAGTTGAGGACGAGGCGCGTTGGGTCTCGCGCGACAGGCGTGAGATGCGACGCTCCAGGACTGCGGTAACCGTGCTTTGGGTGAGAGGTGGGCACTGCTCCTTGAGAGCAGCGCCCACCCTTCCCCGTTGAGCAAGCCTGACGACGAGAGGTCGCGAGATGGCACCGGATGTTGACGTGAGTGGAGTCGACCAGTGGCTCCAGATCCTCTGGGAGAACCACGGGTCGGACCTGCTGCTCGCGGGAGGATCGGCTCCGCGCATTCGGGTGAGCGGGCGACTGGTCCCCATTGAGGGGTCGCGCGTCTTGAGCGCCGCCGACGTCAGTGCGATCGCCTTTCCCCTGCTCACGAAGGGCCAGAAGGCGACCTTCGACGAAATGATGGACGTGGACTTCGCCTTCTCGTGGCGCGACCTCGCGCGCGTGCGCGGCAGCGTCTTCACCCAGCGCGGGCAGGTCGCGGTCTCGCTGCGCATCATCCCGACCAAGATCCCCAGCTTCGAGGAGCTCGGGCTGCCGTGGGCGGCCGAGTGGGTGGCGACCCAGCCGCGCGGCTTCGTGCTGGTGACCGGTCCCACGGGATCGGGCAAGTCCACGACGCTCGCCTCCATCGTCGACCGCATCAACGAGACGCGCGCGACCCACATCTTGACCATCGAGGACCCGGTCGAGTATGTCCATCGCCACAAGATGTCGGCGGTGAGCCAACGCGAGATCGGCCTGGACAGCCCGTCCTTCGAGCGCGCCCTGCGCTCGGCCCTGCGCGAGGACCCCGACATCTTGCTCTTGGGTGAGATGCGCGACATCGACTCGATCCAGATGGCCCTCACGATGGCCGAGACCGGTCACCTGGTCTTTGCGACGCTGCACACCAATGACGCGCCCCAGGCCATCGACCGCATCATCGACGTGTTCCCCGCCTGGCGCCAGGAGCAGACGCGCGTGCAGCTGGCCGCCTCGCTGACGGCCATCGTCGCCCAGCGCCTGGTGCCGAGGATCGATGGCGGCATGGTGGCCGCCTTCGAGGTGCTGGTCGCCACGAGCCCGGTGCGCAACCTCATTCGCGAGGGTCGCTCCAACCAGCTCATCAATGTGATGTTCACCAACGCCAAGGAGGGCATGCAGGTCCTGGAGGCGGACCTGGCCAAGCTGGTGGTGGACGGGACGATATCGTACGAGAGTGCCGTCGCGACCAGCGCTCACCAAAAGGAGTTGGCGCGCTCCTTGGAGTTCCTGGGGTTCACGATCCCCAAGGACTGACGCGCCGTGACCCTGCACCGGGGTCCGGATCTCCCCTACGTCCTGGTGGCCGGGGTGGTTCCGGTGTCGGGGGGCTGGCTTGTCGCCCCCGCCAAGTTGCACGCCGCCACGTTCTCTCCAGAATCCCCGAAGGTCTACGAGTCGATCCTCGAGGTGCTGAACGAGCGGCCGTCCTTCGCCACGATCGTGGTCTACGCCCCGATCGGATTCCGCGACGATCTGACGTCGCCGCGGCGCACGTGCGACGTGGAGGCCCGCGCCCTGCTCGCCAATCGCGCCCTGACCCTCACGGCGGCGCCCACGCGCTGGCACCTGCAGCCAGCCCAGTGGCACGGTGAGGGACTCGACGCGGTGACCATCGTGCGCCTCAATCACTACCGCGAGCTCTTCGCCGAGCTCTCGCCCTTTCGCCAGCGAACCCTATATTCGGGGCACCCCGAGCTCAGCTTCTACCAGCTGAACGGCGACGTGCCCCTGCGCTGGTCCAAGCGCCGCGAGGAGGGACGCGAGGAGCGTCGCGCGCTCCTGCTGCGTCGCGTCCCGGGCATCACGGCGGTAATCGATGCGGAGCTGGCCGTGCCCGAAAAGCACCTCTACGACGTGGCGGCGCTGCTGTGGACGGCCCGGAGAGTCAACGGACGCGCGGCCACCCGGGTACCCGCCGACGGGGAGTGGGACAGCGAGGGGCTGCGCACCGAGCTCGTGTACTGACCTACCCGAGCAGGCCGCGCAGGGCCGGCCACGGGCTCAGGATCTGGGGGGTGAACAGGATCGCGACGCCGGCCCCGATCGCCAGGAACACCCCGTAGGGGATCGGCTGGCGGCGCTGCATCCGGTGCGCGGCGACCAGCGCGACGCCGACGATGGATCCCACCAGGTTCGCCGCGAAGAAGCCGACGACGACCGCCCCGACGCTCAGCCAGCCGAGTGCGAAGCCGAGCAGGGGCGCCAGGCGCACGTCTCCGGCCCCGAGGGCCCGCGGGCTCACCAGGTGGATGGTGCCAAAGAGCGTGAGCCACGCGAGGGCGCAGAGGGCCCCGACCACGCTGCGGTGCCACTGGTCCAGCACGGCGGAGGCGCCGACCAGCAAGGCGATCACCAGCACGCCGGCGGGATACACGATGCGCGTGGGCAGCCGCAGGTGCTCGACATCGATGAGGGCGAGCGCGACGAGACTGGCGACGAACGCCAGGTATGCCGTCAGCTGGGGGTGCGGTCCGATGCGCCAGGCGACCAGCCCGAAGGCCAGGGCCGTGCCCGCCTCGACGAGCGGGTAGCGCACCGAGATGGGGGCGTGACACGAGCGGCACCGCGCTCCCAGGGCCAGCCACGAGATGACGGGGATGTTGTCGCGCACGGCGATTGGCGTGTGGCACGTCGGGCACGCCGATCGCGGCGCGACCACGGAGAGCCCTCGGGGCACCCGGTAGATGACGACGTTGAGGAACGAGCCGACGACGAGACCCGCGATCGCGCCCCAGATCACCAGCGCCGCGGTCACCCCTGCACATTACCGAGCATGCCTGGTGGCGGCTGGACGTCATTGCGTGCGGGCGCTGACCATGCACCTGGAGCGCCAGCCCGCTCGGTAGCCTGAATCGTGGCGCCCCGCCGTGCGCCGGGTCCATCACGAGCGAGGTGTCAAGGAGGAGATCAGTGGCGCTTCGCTATCGCTACGGAGCAAGTTTCATCGACGAGGCCTCGGGAGTGCGCTTCGAGGGGCACCATCCACTGGAGCGGCCGGATCTGTGGCGTCGGTATCTCGACGACGCCGAGGGCAAGTACCGCAGCTACGGCTTCGAGGGCACCTTGCGACGCCGGGAGCTCGAGGAGGGTCACGGCGTCCCCCTGTTCTTCGTGGGATTCGCCCCCGACGGTGAGCCGGTCGCGGGCCTGCGCTTCCACGGACCCCTCGAGAGCCGGTGGGATGCCGCTCTCATGGAGGAGCTGGCCTCCCTGCCCGAAATCGGCGAGATCGGCGACCTCATCGAGCGCGAGGCGCGCTTGGGCGTGATCGAGGCCAAGGGCGGCTGGGCCAAGGGTGCCTCCTCCCTCGGGGTGCGCATGGTCGCGACGATCTCGCGGATGATGACGCACGCGGCGACCTGGCTCGGGGCCGAGCGCACCATCGCTGCGGTCTCCGATCAGCTGATCCCCGTCGGCAAGGTTGCCGGCGGTGAGGTGCTGAGTCGCAACTGGGTCCCCTTCCCCGACGAGCGCTACCGCACCTACGCGGTCACCTGGCAACGCGGGCGCAGCTACGACCTGGCCGATGACGACAATCGTCGGGCCCTGCGGCGCGAGGCCGAGCAACTGGCTCGCGGACCCCGCCAGACCGGACCCGCGTCGCTCGATGCCGCGTCTCTGCGCACCCAGTCGTTCCGCCCCCTCGTGCTCGACGTCGCCACGCGCTCTGATCGCGAGGTCCTGCGCATCCTGCGCGAGGACCCGGCCCTCCAGACGATCGACCGGCTGGCTGAGCAGCAGGCCCAGGTCGCCGAGCTCAAGCCCACTCCCTCGGCCCAGGAGCTCGACGAGCCGGCACGCTGGGTCTACTACCCGTGGCGGCGCGCCGTCGTGCGGCTGCTCGGCCCCCGCGCGTTCACCCGGGTGCGCCTGGATCGGAATCGTCCCAAGCTCACGACCGACGAGCAGCACCGCCTGCGGGGACTGCGCGTCGGCATCGTCGGGGCGAGTGCCGGGCACTCGGTCGCCCACGTCATCGCCATGGAGGGGCTGGCTGGTGAGCTGCGCCTCGCCGACTTCGACACGGTAGCCCTGACCAACCTCAACCGTCTGCCGGTCAGCGTGCTGGACCTCGGGATCAACAAGGCGATTGTCGCGGCTCGACGGATCGGCGAGATCGACCCCTACGTGTCCATGCTGGTCCTGAGCGAGGGCTTGACGCCCGAGAATCTCGACCGATTCCTCGACGGGCTCGACGTGGTCATCGAGGAGTGCGACTCGCTGGACATGAAGTACCTGGTGCGCGAGGCGGCCCGGGCCCGCCGGATCCCGGTCATCATGGAGACCAGCGACCGCGGGGTGCTCGACGTGGAGCGCTTCGACCTCGAGCCCGACCGGCCGCTCTTCCACGGGCTCCTCGGCGACATGACCGCGGAGCGCCTGGCCAGCCTGACCCTGGTGGAGAAGGGGCCCTACCTGCTGCGGCTGCTCGGCACGGCGGAGGTCTCGGCCCGGGGGGCCGTCACGTTCTTCGAGCTCGGCACGACCATCACCGGGTGGCCCCAGCTGGCCAGCGAGGTGACGCTGGGCGCGGCCTCGGTGGCCACGGCTCTGCGCCACCTGGCTCTCGGGGCAGATCTTCCCTCCGGTCGGGTTCGCATCGACCTGGAGGAGGCCCTCGGCGGGATCGCGCCCGTGGACCTGGAGATCGACTCCGAGATCGACCTGGACGCCGCGCCCCCGGAGGACCCCGTGCCCGTCGACGTCGATGACGTCACCTTGATCGTGGACGCGGCACGGCGCGCGCCCTCGGGAGGAAACGTCCAGCCCTGGCGCTTCGAGGCCGACGACGATGAGGTGCGCGTCTTCCTGGTGTCGGACCACTCGGCCGCCATGGACGTCGCGCACCGGGGCACCTACGTGGCCCTGGGCGCGGCCGTGCTGAACGCGCGCGTCGCTGCGGCCGCGACCAAGCGCCTGGGTGAGGTTCAGCTCTTTCCCCAGGGAGTTGCCAGCTCGCACGTGGCCACGCTGCACCTGGGACGCAGTGCGGACCCCCAGCTCGCCGCCCTCTACCCCGCCGTGCCGCACCGGATGACCAACCGGCAGGCCGGGGACCCCGACGCCACCTTGGACAGCGACGAGGTGGCGTCCCTCCAACGGGCCGTCCGCGCGGAGGGCGCCAGTCTGCGACTGCTGCACGCGCCCACGGAGCTGGGCACGGCCGGCGACATCCTGGGTCGCTGTGATCGCCTGCGCTTCCTCATCCCGTCGGTTCGCGACCAGATGCTCGGGGAGGTCCGCCTGCCGGGGCGAGACCCGCTCGACGAGGGCCTCGACGTGCGGACCCTGGAGATGGACTCGACCAGCGTGGCCGCGCTCGGACTCATCGAGCGTCCCGACGTCATGGCCCACCTGGCCGAGTGGCGGGCGGGTCGGATGCTCGGCCTGCGCACCCAGCTCTTGGTCTCGACGTCCTCGGCCCTGGCGGCGATCACGGTGCCGCGGGTCGAGCCTCTGTGGTACATGCGCGCGGGAGCGGCGACCGAGCGCTTGTGGCTGACGGCGACGATCGCCGGCTTGGCCGTACAGCCCGTTGTTCCCCTGTTTCTCTACGCGACCAACGACTTCGAGCGGACTGAGCTCGGCGGTGAGCGCTATCTCGATGAGATGTTCGATCTGGCCGCGCGCTTTGACGAGCTGTTCGCCCTCGATCCGGGCGAGACGATCGCCATGGTGTTGCGGGTGTCGGTCGCGGCGCCGGCCAGCGCGCACAGCATCCGTCGATCACTCGACGACGTCTGGGTGCGCACAACGTCCAGCGACAACGACGAGTCTGTTGTGGAAATGTAGCGAAACGACAACTTGCCGAATTTTCTTCTCGGGCTCTACGATGGCGAGACGTAACGGCGTTGAGTCGCCGACGGGAAAGGCCTGCCCTGATGGTCGAAGCCACCGTGTCGCCCACGGCGCAGTCGCACGACGAGATGCGGCTGATTGTCGACTCACTGGTTCACGTCATCGCGGGGACCCAGATCGTCGCCGTTGTCGCCGCCAACGATGAGCACATTTCGGAGTTCGAGCCCTTCACCACGCCGGAGGCCACCGGGGCCCTAGCGGCTCTGTCCGCCAAGGTCCAGGCGGCCCTCCAGGCCGATCGCGCCGTGGCCTCGGTCTCGGCGACGGTGCTCGGGATCGAGTGGGGTGGGCTCGTCGAGGTGATCCGCGACGAGCGCGAGAGCGTCGTCGGGATGCTGCTGGTCGCTCGTCAGGGCAAGACCTGGTCGAAGCGCGAGCGCTCGGTGGTGCGCGCCTTCGCGGGGCTGCTCAGCCGCATCGCGACCCTGGCGCAGCGCGAGACGGTGCTGACGCACCAGCAGCGTCTCGACGAGCTCGTCGCCCGCGTGGCCGAGCGGCTCATGTCGGCGACCTCGGCGACCCGGATATCTGACCTGCAGTGGACGATTCGCGAGCTCGGAGAGTTTCTGCACAGTGACGTCGCCCTGATGCGCCGCAACGATCTGGTGCGCGGTCTCAGCATCATGGTGGCGGAGTGGCCCCTGCGCGAGAACGTCCCCGACCCCGACCCGCTCGGGGAGGTCCCCTTTGACGCGGACCCGATATTCGCGGCGACCCGCGATCTCAAGGGTCCCTATCTGACGGGTAAGGCCGACGACGTCGAAGACGAGTACAAGGAGCACATCAGTGGCACGACCGGGGCGACGCCCGCCGCCGGTGCCGCCGTGCCGCTGCTGGTCGGCGAGACCACGTGGGGCGTGCTGGGCTTCATCCACTTCAACCGGCACAACTGGATCCCGGCCGAGATCAACGCGCTGCAGGCCGTGGCCTCCCTGCTGGTCCAGATGCAGTCGCGCATCGATGCCGAAGAGCGCATCATCTTCAACGCCAACCACGACGAGCTCACCGGGCTGGCCAACCGGCGGGCCCTGCTCGAGGAGCTGCGCGCCCGGATCGCGGCGCGGCGCGACACCGCGGTGATGGTCATCGATCTGGACCGCTTCAAGGTCATGAACGACTTCCTCGGCCACGCCAACGGCGATCGCCTGCTCGTGGTGATGGCCGACCGCCTGCGCACCTCGGTGCGCACGGGGGACTTCGTGGCGCGCCTCGGTGGCGACGAGTTCGTGTTCCTGGTGGATCGCGCCCGCACCGAGATGGAGGCGATGGCCAGCGCCTACCGGATGCTCGAGGTCATCGCCCAGCCCGTCGAGATCGCCGGGCAGGTGATGAACCACACCGCGAGCATCGGCATCGCGCTGGCTCAGACCACGGTCGCCCCCACCGAGCTGCTCAGCCGTGCGGACCTGGCCATGTACCACGCCAAGTCGCGGGGACGCAATCGGGCGGTCGTCTTCGACCGTGAGCTGCGCGAGCGGGTCGACGCGCGCTCCGAGATGGAGCTGCAGCTGCGCGAGGCCATCGACGGCAACGGGCTGCGCCTGTACTTCCAGCCCGAGATCGATCTGACATCGGGCCGCCTGCTGGCCGTGGAGTCGCTCGTGCGCTGGCAGCACCCCAGCAGGGGTCTGCTGGCCGCCTCGGAGTTCATCACCGTGGCCGAGGAGACGGGCCTGGTGACGAGCCTGGGTCGCTGGGTCTTCTCCGAGGCGTGTCGTCAGTTGAGCGTCTGGCAGCACGAGTACCCGAGCCTCGACTTCAAGGTTCGCGTCAACATGTCGCCCGCGGACTTTCGGCTCGGCGACCTGGTCAGCTTCGTCGAGCGATCCCTGGACCGCTACGGCGTGCCGGGCTCGCGTATCTGCATCGAGTTGACCGAGTACGCGGTCGTCGACGACCCCGAGCAGACCGCCCGCATCCTGCGCGGGTTCCGCGAGCTCGGGCTGGAGATCGCCCTCGACGACTTCGGAACGGGTTTCGCCTCCATGTCCGAGCTCAAGAACCTGCCCGTCGACCTGCTGAAGCTCGACATGAGCTTCGTGCGCGGCATTGCCCGTGACCCCTTCGACCGGGCGATCGTGGACGCCATCATCCGTCTGGGCAAGGCCCTGGGCAAGGAGATCATCGCCGAGGGCGTGGAGTCCACCGTGATCGTCGAGAGCCTGCTCGAGTTGGGGTGCCACCGCGGTCAGGGCTTCTTGATCTCGATGCCGGTTGCTTCGGGCGATCTGCGGGAGATGCTCAGCGTGGGAGCAGCTCCCGGGATCGCCGTGCCGACCTCGTCGGCTCGCCGGGATGTGCTCGAGTGGTGAGCCTCCACAGCTCGGCCTCCTCGACCTCCAGCGAGGCTACCGAATCGTGGCTCTTCGAGACGATGGTGGCCGAGCTGGTGGACGGCGAGCTCGGGCTGGGATTCATCTACAGCCTGCTGGCGCGCCTGGCCGAGCGCTACCACCTCAGCGACGCCGTGGTCGTTTTGACCCACGAGTCCTTTGGTACCCAGAGCTTCCGCCTCGGCGGGCGCCCGGTGCCACCCGCCCTGGTCGCCCAGCTGACCGAGACGCCCGGGGTGCTCTGTGAGCCCGCCGTGGTTCCCGAACACGAGTGTGACGCGGTGCGCACGGCGTCCCAGCTCGCGCTCTCGCTGCACCTGGCACGTTTCAACGCTGGCCACGACCCCCTGACGGGAGTCGACAACCGACGAACGTTCGACCACGCCCTCGACGTGGCCTCGGCTCGCAGCGCCCGCTACGGCTGGGCCTTCACGCTGGTGGTGATCGACCTCGACGACTTCAAGGCCCTCAACGATCGAGCGGGCCACGCCTACGGTGACAGCCTGCTTCGCCAGTTCGCCTTCGCCCTGCGGCGCAGCGTTCGCAGCGGCGACACCGCCGCGCGTCTGGGAGGTGATGAGTTTGGCGTGATCCTGGCCAGTGCCGAAGGGGTCGAGGCCAGCGGGTTCCTCGATCGCCTGCGCGTCCAGGTCAAGGCCGCGACCGACGAGCTGGACTTCACGGTGGGCTGGGCGAACTCGCCCACGGATTCGACGGATCCCGAGGAGCTCTACCGTATCGCTGACCACCGGCTCTACGAGAAGAAGAGGGAGAGGCAGTCGTGACCGCGCGGATCGACGAGGACTTCGAGCTCGAGCTGCGGAGCCTGCCCGGCGTGCTCAACGTGGCCATCGAGCACGACGTCACGGCGGGAGGCCGCGTCACACTGCTCGTCGTGGGCCCCCATCCCGACAAGACGACCCAGGCGGCCCTCCAGGTTGCCAGCCTCTACTACCCCGACATCACCGTCGTCGTCGAGCAGGCCGCCGAGGCCTCACCGGTGGTCGTAGGCGAAGCGCGCGTGATCCTCGTGCGTGCGGACTACGACGTCGCGGCCGGCTCCTGCGAGGTGGAGCTAACTCACCGGGGACGCGTCGGCATCGGCCACTCGTCGAGCGGGCCCCTGATCGGTGGCGCTGAGGCGACGCTGCTCGCATTGCGCGACCTCGGCTACGACATACCCTTCCGCCTGGCCGGTGCGACGACGGTGCCGGCGCTGCGCAGCTGGCCGGTGCTGGTCACGATGCGCTCGACGGCCGACGGCCAGGAGCGCTTCGGCGTGGCCCTGGCGAGTGACGACGTCGTGGCTGCCGCGCGGGCCGCGCTCGACGCGCTGAACCGCTATCCCATGACCTTCCGTCTCGGGTAGATGACGGCTGCCCCCGAGGTCGTCCCACCGCGACCGGAGCCAGAAACTCGCATGAGTCTGCGGCCCGCGTGGATCCTGGCGGCCAGCCTCGGCGCGATCGGGCTGTACGTGGCGGTCATCCGCCTGCTCGGGGGCATCGGCGAGGGCGATGCGGCCGTCTCGGTGTACTCGACCTGGGCGATCGCCCACGGCCACCTGGCCTGCGCGTACCCGCCGCCGGCCTACCGCTCCCTCCACCTGCCCGGGATCGCCCAGCCCTACACCAGCATCACGCCCTTCTACCCGGTCGTCTCGGGCCTGCTGGTAGCGCTCTTTCGCATCGGGCACGCCACCGCCTTCCCGAGTGCGGCGGCCCTCGGGCCCCACTGCGCCCATGCCTACCACGCCATCTTCGCGTGGTCGGTGCGCTCGAGCTCGGCCCTGACCACGCTGCAGGTGGGCTACGTCAGCGCCGCCCTCCTGCTCGTCGCGGTGGTGCTCACGTGGCGGGCGAGCGGTCGCCCCCTGCGCGGGCGCCACCTGGGGACGCTGGCGCTGGTGGCCCTGGCCGCCCCGGTCCTGGGCTGCCTGCTCGAGTTCTACCATCCCCAGGACCTCCTGGCCCTGGCCCTGACCCTGGCGGGCGTGGCGGCGGCCCTGCGCCGCCGGTGGGGGTGGGCCGGGGTGGCCCTGGGACTCGCCGTGACGACTCACCAGTTCGCGCTGCTCGTCGCCGTCCCCTTCCTGGTCCTGGTGCCGCGGCCGGCGTGGTGGCGCTACGTGGCGGGCCTGGCCGCGGCCGTGGCCGCCGTCGACCTGCCCTTCCTCGTGGCGACGTCCGGTCGAGCTGCGCGGGCGATCGTGATCGGCTCGGGCTTCACCCGCTCGTACGGCGGCACCGTGGTGTGGGAGCTGACCCAGCGCGGGGCCTCCCTCTTCGCGCTGTCGCGAGTGGCCCCGGTCCTGGCCGGGGTGGCCGTCGTCGCACTGGCCCATCGCCGGCTGGGTGACCGCCTCTACGAGTCGACGACGCTGCTCTCGCTCGTCGGCGTGCTGCTCGGACTGCGCCTGGTCTTCGAGGTCAACCTGTGGAGCTACTACTTCGCGGCACTGGCCACCCTGATCCTCCTCGTCGAGGCCCAGCGCGAGCGCTGGCGCCCCGCGGTGGCGTTCTGGTGGCTGACCCTGTGGATGGCCCTCGACCCGCTGCCGGCGGGCTTCCAGACGAACTCCACCATCTGGGACATCCATCTGCGGGTCTGGGGCCCGACGTACCTGACGCTGGCGGCGACGGGGGCCGTGGTGGTGGGCACCCTGTCGCGCCGTCTGCGCTGGTGGTGGTGGCTGTGGGTGGTGGGGGCGGCTGTGGCCTTCGTCCACCTGCCGGTGGTCGACGCCCTGTCGCATCACGCGTGGCCGACCTGGCTGTGGCAGATCGTCCTCGTCCCGTGGGGGCTGATCCTGGTTGCCACACCGTTGGGAAACGCGTTGCGCCACCGTTTTGATCAGGACCGATCCGGCGGCATAACCGGCGAAAACCCTCGAATAACCTTTACAAGTGACGTTGAGCCTTCAGTAGGCTGACCCCGACAAGGGGGTAGGCACAAGTGGACCAGACGTGCCCATGACGCTCGCGGACGCGCTCACGGCGTGCGACTTCCTGGAGGCGACGGCGACGGCGTTCATGCTGCGCGACGCGACCGGTCACGTCCTCGACCTGAACGACCGCGCCGAGCGCGTCTTTGGGTGCTCGCGCGAGGACCTCATGAGCGACGACCCCACGCGGCTCACCTGGGACCCGGTTCACCAGGACGGCACGCCCTACAGGCGCGACGAGCTCCCCTTCACGGTCGCCCTCGACACCCTGGACCCGGTCTACGGCGAGGTGCAGGGGCTCTTGACGCCCGCGGGCGAGCGGCGCTGGTACACGGTGAACGCCTACCCGATTGTCGAGCACGGCCACTGCACGGGGGTGCTGCTCGCGTACCTCGACGCCGGAGAGCGCGTGCACCGCACCCAGCTGGTCGACCTCCTGCTGGCCGTCACCGATCGCCCCGCGCACCCCACGAGCGAGGCCGAGACCTTCGCCCACGTGTGCCGCACGCTGGTGGAGGCCGGGCCCTTCGCCCTGGCGTGGGTCGGGGTGGCCGACGAAGGTCCCGAGCGCCGGGTCGACATCGTCGAGGCCGCTGGCGTCACCGGATTCGTCGGGCCGAACATGGTGTCGTGGTCGAGTGCGTCGCCCAACGGTCTGGGCCCCGCGGGCATCGCGCTGCGCAGCGGTCACCCGGTCGTGGTCAACGACATGGCGCTGTCGCCCATCGTGCACCAGTGGCGCGACCAGTTCGCGCGCCACGACCTGCGCTCGGCGGCGGTGCTGCCGTTCCGGCCAGGCGGGCGCCGCGCGGTGCTCGCCGTCTACGACCGCCATCCCAACTCCTTTGACGAGCTCACGGTCGCGGGACTCGAGCGGATCGTCCACGAGGCCGAGCGGATGATTGCCCACGGCGAGTCGGTGCGTCGCCTGTCGACCGCCCTGGAGGGGACGCTGGCGGCGCTGTCCCAGGTCACGGAGGCGCGCGATCCCTACACCGCGGGGCACCAGGTGCGCGTGGGCGCGCTGGCGACGGCCCTCTCGACGCGCCTGGACCTCGACGCGGACCTGGTGCGGCTCATCGGCCAGGCCGGCGACGTTCACGATGTCGGCAAGATCGCGCTGGCCTCGGAGATCCTCATCAAGCCCGGACGTCTCAGCGACCTGGAGATGCGCATGGTGCGCCGGCACTCGTCGGTCGGCCACGAGATCCTGGCCCGGGCCTCGCTGCCCTGGCCGATTCCCGAGGTCGCCCTCCAGCACCACGAGCGGCTCGACGGCTCGGGCTACCCGGCCGGGTTGACGTCGGCCAGCATCGGGCTGCCCGCCCGGATCGTCGCCGTCGCCGACGTCATCGAGGCCATGTCGAGCCACCGTCCCTATCGCCCGGTGGTCGGCAAAGAGGAGGCGCTGGCCTTCGTGGAGGCGAATGCGGGGACGCTCTTTGACGCCGACGTGGTCGCGGTGGCTCGCACCGTCTTGGGCGAGGGCTTCGTGTTCCCGGAGGCCGCGGCATCGAGCATCGTCTCGATCTAGAGGAGCACACGTGTCGGGTTGTTGGGGTGCGGTCGCGGCGGCTAGGTTGGGGCGCTCGTCAGCGAGGACGGGTCGGGCGAAGGGATGAGCGTGGACGACGGCACCAGCCCGATGCGCTCGGCGCGCTACCTCACCGAGTACTTGGGTGCCACCCACGTCGGCTTTGCGTACTTCGACGAGCGCGGCGTCGTGCGCGACTGCAACGAGGCGATCGCCAACCTCCTGCACACCACGCCGGACCAGCTCCTGGGGCTGTCGGTGCGTGCCATCACCCGTGACGACACTGGCGTGCCCTTCACCTTCGACGACCCCGCGGTCGCTCGAACCTTCGACGCCTCGCAGGTGTACCGCAACGTCGTGGTGGGCTTCGTCTTCGCCGAGCACCCCCGCTGCTGGCTCTCGATCGACTCGTATCCCGTCATCGAGAGCGGTCAGGTGCGGGGGGTCGTGACCACCTTCACCGACGTCACCGCGCGCCGTAGTGATGAGCGCATGCTGCGCCTGCTGGCCGAGGTCACCCGCAACATCGCCGCCGCCGCCGACGAGGACGCCGCCCTCCAGTCGGTGGTCGACGCCCTGTGCAGCGTCGGCGGCTTCGTGCTGGCGTGGGTGTCACGGGCCACGGACCACGGCGCCGTCGTCGCGCATCGCGCGGGCCTCGTCGAGTACCTCGACGGCCTGACCTTCGAGGCACCGGCCCACGACCCGATCTGGAGGGGTCCGACGCTGCGCGCCCTGCGCGAC
>JAKAUQ010000010.1 GCA_021827705.1 Actinomycetes bacterium | reverse complement strand
CGACCAACGCCACGGGCGTGACGGTCGAGGGCGTGGTCGAGAACAACCAGAACAGCGCGACCGTGTACCTGGGCATCGGTGCGAGCACCGCCCCGGGCTACTACTCCATCACCCTGACGGACCACAATGGCACGGCGACCCTGCCGAACGCCTTCGGCGTGGACCCGGCGTCGAACATCACGTCGTACGCACCCAAGACCATCTCGGAGGGTGCCACGACGCTCATCACGGTGAGCGGTGCGGGCCTGACCTCGAACAGCGTGTCGGTGGACGGCTCGATTACCGGCTTCACGGTGAGTCCTGGGGTGGCCTCGCCCGATGGGACGTCGCTGACCTTCTACGCGACAGCGAGCCCGACCCTGGCCCTTGGCACCTATCCGGTAGCCATCACCGGGGTCAACACGACCGACGCGGTCGGCAACCCGGGCATCGACATCACCGTGACTGGCGCGTCGATCTCGAACATCTCGCCGAGTCAGTTTGGCCACAACTCCACCCCCACGACCGTCACGCAGAACATGACGATCACCGGGTCGGGCTTCCAGCCCGGCGCCGTGGTGCGCATCGGGGGCAATCTCCTGCCCTGGCAGCCGTTTACGGGAACCACCAGCACCACTAACTCTGCACCGGAAGTGACCTTCGGTACCGCGACCGTCGTGAGCGCGACGACCATCACGGTTCCCGTCACAACCCAGACACTGAACGGGGGCACGCCCTCGAACAGCACGGCGACCCAGTGGGCCGTCAGCGTCACCAACCCGGATGGCACCAACTACACCGCGACGGGCGCCATCGGCTGGCTGGAGTTGGGCAGCCCCAACTACACCACGCCGCAGGTGACCATGGTGGCCGACGCCCTGACGCCTGGGACGGGCACGGTGTACCTGTCGGGCAACGCGGCCTTCGGCCTGGTCCCGGGGGACACCGTGACCCTGTCGTACGGGCCGTTCAGCTTCCCCGGCGCCATCACGGGCTTCGCCATTAGTGGTCCGTACGCCGGTGACGCCACGGCGCAGGTGTACCTGCCCCAGTACCTGTCGACCACGCTGACCCAGGCGGCCAGTGTGGGCCAGACCAACATCGTCGTGGCCAGCCTGGCCGGGATCTCCACCCAGAACCTGACCTTCGTCGACGCGTCGGGCGAGACGATCGCGGCCAGCTCTGAGCAGGCCGTGACCTCCAGCGTGAACTTGGGCAGTGCCCTGAAGAGCAGCCACGCGGCCGGCACGGTCGTGGAGTTCCCGATCCAGTCGGTGACCAATTGGACCCTCGCGGTGAACAACGGGTCGACGACTCTGAACATCGCCGGGCTCACCGTGGGGACCACTCCGCTCCAGTCGATCTCGTACACGCGAACCGACGGGACCTCGCCCAACGGGGCGACGTCGGCGGGTGAGACCTGGCCGGTAAGCACGATGAACCTGGCTCCGGGCACCTACACGATGCTGGTCGACTTCCCCGGCGCGAACTTCGCGACCGGCGGAGCCTCGATCGCCTTTGCCACGGCTGGGGGAACGAACCCCGACGGCATCACCGGGACGATCACGCCGACCAACACCGACACGGCCTACGTGACCATCACGATGCCCGCCAAGGTGGCTACACCGACGTACACGAGTTCCGGCGACACGCTGGCCGCAACCGCGCCGGCGGGCTCGACCTCGATCTCGGTGAACAACAACGCGTCTGGACTGAGCGTGGGAGATCAGATCGTGCTCGACTACGGGACGATCTACCAGGAGCAGGTGACGATTGCCTCGATCGGTACCCCGGTTGCGGGCGTGTCCGTCGTCACCCTGACGAGCAACACGGTCTTCGCCCACGCGAGTGGCGCCACCATCCGCATCGTCAGCTACGGGGCCACTTCCATTGGGACGACGTACAACGCAATCGTGAACACCGGCAACGGCCAGCTGCTCACTGAGGGCGGCTTCGCCACGACGGAGGGCTCGAAGGTTGCGCCGATCACGGGCTTCGGATTCACCAGCGGCGGCGTGGCGACTGGCCCGGGCCTGATCGTCGGCGCCGGAGCGTCGGGTGCCGAGGTGTACATCTTCGGCTCCTACACCGGGTCAACGACCCCGAGCGACTACGTCGTGACCTCGACCACGCCGGGCGTGACCTTTGGTGCGGTGAAGGCGGTTAACGCGGGCTACATCGAAGTGCCGATGTCGGTTGCGGCCGGTACGCCGGTGAACACCAGCGTGCAGGTGACCGTCACGGAGATCGACGGCAACGGGACGGCCTCGGTGCCCACCAGCGCCAACCCGAACTCCGGCCTGCTGATCGGCAACACGCCGACGATCACCGGCATCACGGGCCTGCCGGCCTCGCTGATCCCGGGTGAGACGGCGACGTTCTCGATCACCGGGACGCTGTTCGACAGCGCAACGGTCGATGCACTCAATACGGGTGTCGGATTCCTCGCGGACACCGGCAACCTGCAGGGCATGCCCGACACGGGCAGCGTCCTGGGTAACGGCGCGGGGACCTACGACAGTTACGCCGGGACCCCCTACACCTACGGCCAAGGCGGGGTCACGACCTCGGGCTGCGCGCTCAACTCGTCCACGTCGATCACCTGCTCGGTGACGGTGTACGGCGGAGCGACCAACGGAGCCCACGACCTGTTCATCACGAACAGCTCGCAGGGCTCGGCCGTCTTGGCCAACGCCCTGACCGTAGCCAACGCCACCATCGGGTCGGTGACTCCGGCAACGTACCAGTCGGACATGTCGACGGACACCTTCACGCTGAGCAACCTGGCGGGCTTCGCTGACGTCCAGGCGGCCCAGGGTGGCCCGACGCCGACGGCGTACGCCACGACGTTCTGGCCGGGCGGAGGCGTTGCTGACACCAGTGGGCCACTCACCACCACGTGGGCCGGGGCCAACGCGGTGACGGTCGCGGTGCCGGGCTCCTTGCAGCGGCCGGCGGGCGGCTACCTCGTGATCACCCTGGAGCAGGCCTCCGTGGTGACCGGGACGCCGCTGTCGATCGACGCCACGGCGATCCCGCTCGGGCTGCCGCTGGTGACGAGTGCGGGACCGGTGTTTGCCCAGCCGGCGGGCACGTCGGGATCCTTCGCGATCGCGGCGGCTGCGGCCACGGACAACGACGGTGTTGGCGGGACGGACTTCGACCCGCCCTTTGACGTGGCGACCACGTTCATGCCGGGGGCCACGGTGAGCGTCGTCTCGCCCAACCCCGCCTACGTGCCGGCCAACCCCGGCATCACGGTGTCGGGCGTGACGGTCCTGCCGGGCCTCATCACGGGGTCCATCGCGGTTAGCTCGTCGGTTCCCTCGGGCACCTACGACCTCGTCGTGACCAACCCCGATGGTGGCGTCGTCTACACCACGATTGTGGTGACGGCGAACCCGCAGGTCACCTCGGTCAACACGATGCCGGTGCTCACGGGCCCGGTGTCGTTCTTGAACGGGACCAGCACCACGCTGAACATCGCGGGGAGCAACTTCCAGACGGGCATCGTGGTCTCGGCCTCGGTGGCCGGGGACGCCTCGTTCGGGACCGCGACGGTGAACAGCGCGGGCACGTTCCTCACGGTGCCGGTTCAGTTCACGACGCTGACCGGCGGGGTGCCGGCCGTCATCGACCTGGTGCTGACCAACCCCGATGGGGGGACGTCGGCGGTGGCCGGTGAGCTGGTGATCAACCCGTCGCCGACGGTGGTGGGCACGTACTACGTGCCGACCTTCACGGCGAACACCGAGGTGGTCATCAACGGGACCGGGTTCCAGTCGGGAGCGACCGTGAGCAGCTCCAACTCTGCCTACTCGGTCAGCGTGGCCAACGTGACCCCGACGACCCTGACGCTGCTGGTCTCCACGACGGCGGCGGCCACGACGGGCACGTCGAGCAACGTGACGGTGACCAACCCCGATGGGGGCACGGTGACCTTCGCGCTGAACGGTGGGCCGAACCCCGCCACGCAGCCCCAGGCCCCGCACGCGGTGCGGACGGTCGGGCCGGTGTGGACGGGCAAGGTGTCCACGGTTCGTGTCACGGGCACGGGCTTCTTCGGTCAGCCGAAGGTCACGAGCAACGTGGCGGGTGTGAAGGTTGGCGTGAGCCACGACACGGGCCGTATCTTGACCCTGGTCGTGCACACCCCGAAGACGGCTCGCCGCGGCGTGCACACCTTCACCATCACGTTCTCCAACGGAGCGACGACGAGCGTGAAGTACAACCAGCGCTGAGGTTCCAAGCGCAGTGAGCGGCGGGGCGGCCCTTCGGGGCCGCCCCGCCGTTTGGCGTTGGCGGGCGAAGCGCGGAGGTCGCGCACGTCGCGAGACGCGCCGCCTCGGCGAGGGGCGCGACCGGCCATCCAGCAGGGGTGCGCGGCGCGCGGTGCCCCGAGTGCCTCCCGACTCCACGAGCACGCCGTGTGCTAGCACTGGGAGGCGATGCGGAGTCGGGAGGGCACGGTGGGGAGCACGGCGAGAGCACGCGTCGTGCGCTGGGCCCTGGCTGCCGTGGTCGCGTCGGGAGCCACCTGGGGGGTCGCCAGCGCGGGCGGATCGCTCCGGCGGGCCGATCGCTGTGGGCGCGGGATGCGGTGCGCTCTCGGGGTGCGCGCGACGTCCTCGATGGGCCAGGCGATCGCCGACGTCGCCCTAGCCGAAGTGGGCCGGGGCCTGCGTTTCGTCCCGGGCGCCGGTGGTGCCGGTGGGGCGACCGGGGGAGGCTTCGACGGCACCGGCCTGGTCCTCTACGCCATCTACCAGGCCTCGGGATTCGACGCCTTCGGGGCGCGTCGCGGGGACGCGGTGCACGGGAGAGGGTTCGCCCGGTGGGTGGCCACGCGTCCCGGGGTGCGCGCGGTGCCCCCGTGGGGAACGACGGCCAGCCTGCCCTACCCGGTGAGCGCGAAGGGCACCGATCCGGCTCTGCGCAGCGGTGACGTCCTGGTGTTCTCGCACGGGGCACGGGTGGGGATCTACGTCGGCGACGGGATGATCGTGCAGTCCGCCGCGCCGGTGGGAGTACCGGGCGACCCGTGGTACTTCGCGGGGGGCGTGGGCCCCTACGCGCTGTGGTACCTGGCGGGCAAGGGCCAGCGGATGCCGGCCACGCCGGGGGAGTACCCGGTGACCGCGGTCTACCGGTTCTCGGACAGTGCGGGTCGCGCGCCGACTAGCGCGCCCTTTCGCAATCGCGTCGTGCGAGACGTGGCCACCGGCATCGCCTACCTGGCCGACGCTCGGGGGCAGATCCACCGGATCCCCGACCCGCTGAGCTACAAGTACTACGTCGCCCAGCTGGGACCCCCGATCGACGTGTCCTCGACACGCCTGGCGACCCTGGGCTCGGGACTGCCGTGGGCCCTGCGCCAGGTTCGCCGGGTTGACGCCGTGGACCACATCCTGGTCGTGCCAGCCACCCAGCGGTGGTACCTGACGGACGCCTCGGGCCAGTTGCACTGGATCCCGACCAGGTCGGTCTTCAAGTGCCTGGTGGCCAGCGGCTACGGGGTCATCCACAATGTCGCCCCGTCCCAGATCGCGACCCTCGGTTCGGGCCTGCCCTGGGCCACGTGCACCTTGCCGCCCGAGCTGAGCTGGACCCAGCGCCACCCGAGCCGGTAGTCGCGCTGCGGGCATGTCGCCCCCCGCGGCGCGCGGGTGCCAGGATGGTCGAGACGTGCGTCGCTGGGGCGCGAGGCGGGTTAGGTGGGGAGGTCGCAGCGATGGGTGCGCGAGGAAGGCCGGCCGGTGGGGCGCGGGCGAGACTGGTGATGGCGCTCGTGGCGCTGGTGGGTGCCAGCACCCTGAGTAGCGGGCTACCCGCCGGCGCGCTCTCCGTCCGTGCCGGCGGGTGCGGGCCCCGGGCCGGCACGAGGAGCTGCGCGGTCCACAGCCACGGGGCCTCGTGGCAGGGCCAGAGGATCGCCAGCGCGGCGCGCAGCCAGGTGGGCCGGGGCCTGGCCTACGTCCCCGACGGGGGCGGCCCGTCAGGACCCACCGGTGGGGGCTTTGACTGCACCGGGCTGGCGCTCTACGCGATCTTCCAGGCGACGGGCGCCAACGGCTTTGCCGCCAAGAACGCTGCGGGATGGGTGCACGGCTGGGGATTCAGCCAGTGGGTCGCCGGCCAGGCCGGCGTGGTGCCGGTGGGCCCCTGGGGCGGCGTGGGAGATCCCTACCCGGTGAATGCGGCGGGTCGGTATCCGGCGCTGCTTCCCGGCGACATCCTGGTCATCGCGGGCGGCGCCCACGTGGGCATCTATCTCGGCGGCGGCACGATGGTCCAGGCGAACAGCCAGATCGGCGTGGCGGGCCAGGCGTGGTACTTCGCGCCCGGGGTGGGCCTGTACTCGCTGTGGCACGAGTCGGGGACCGGGACCTACCCCCTCACGGCCGTCTACCGGTTCACCGGACCCGCGAGCCCACCTCCCGCCCCCACGCTCTACCGCAACCAGGTGCTGCGCGTGGCGGCGACCGGGACGTCGTACTGGGCCGACGCCCGGGGCACCATCCACTGGATCCCCGACGCCCTCTCGTACGACTACTACGTGGCGCTCGACGGCGCCCCGGTGAGCCTGACCCAGGCGCAGGTCAACCGGCTCGGCTCGGGGCGTCCCTGGGCGCCGCGCCAGGTCCGGCCGGTCGACGCCGCCAACCACATCCTGGTGGTCTCGGCTACGGGCACGGCGTATCTGGCCGACAGCACCGGCCAGGTGCACTGGATTCCCACGACCTCGGTCTACGGGTGCCTCGTCGCGCGAGGATACGGCGTCCTGCGCGGCATCGCGCAGGCGCAGGTCAACCGGCTCGGCTCGGGGCGTCCCTGGGCCACGTGCACCACGCCCCCGCCTCCGCCTCCCCCGCCCGCCGCGACGCCCGCGTCGATCGCGATCGCGTGGAGCAGCGCGCATCCCACGTGGATCGCCATGACCCTGACCGGCTTTGGCGCGGGCACCTACACCTACAGCTGCGACTTTGGAAGCGGCGGCAACCAGAGTTACGCGGTGAGCGTGTCGGGCAGCCCCGAGACCTTCGACAACGGGCAGACCTGCTACGACGCGATTCCCGGGGACACGGTGTGGGTGACCATCGGGTCGGTGATGTCCAACGTCCTGACCGTCGCGGGCGCGCCCCCGCCCCCGCCCCCGACGAGTGCGGTCACCTACGCCGAGACGGTCGGCGGGTCCACGCGCACCTTCACCGACTACCTCGATGCCGGTGGGACCCAGGGCCCCAACATCGCGTCGGGTCAGACCGTCCAGGTGACGTGTCGGGCATCGGGCTTCGCGGTCCTCGACGGCAACACCTGGTGGTACCGGATCGCGTCGAGCCCGTGGAGCAATGCCTACTGGGCCTCGGCCGACCCCTTCTACAACGACGGCGCCACGTCGGGCCCCCTGTCGGGCACGCCCTTCGTGGACACCGCCGTTCCGCTGTGCTAGGACCCACGTGACGAAGGGAGTCAAGGTGAGAGCATCTCGGCGAGCAGGACGCCCCACCGGATGGGTCCTCGCCACGGCGCTGGTCGCCGCGGCGGTGCTCCCCGCGGTGCCGGGAGCGGCGGCGGGCCGGACGCTCGTCCGGGTCGCGGCACCCGCGACGGTGTCGGCCAACCATCCCTTCGCCGCCACCGTGTGCTGGTCCGGAGGCCCGGCGCGCGCGCTCGGCGAGGTGGAGGCCGTCGGGACCGGAGGGCTCACGTGGTCGGTGGCCTCCCGATTCGCGCTGCGCCGCCGCGCGGGCTGCCAGGCCGTGCACCTGCGCGCGGGAGTGCTGGGTCGCTACAGCCTGCGCGCGCTGGTGGTGGCCAGCGGCCGCACGATGGCCGTCAGTGCCCCGCGCAGCCTCCTGGCCTACGGCACCGTCAGCGCCGACGCCTTCTGGTACGCCGAGTTCGGGTGCGGGGAGAGCACCTTGACCGTCTCGAACGGGCAGCACTCCTTCAGCGCCTTCTGCCAGCTGAGCGCGGGACGCGGGGCCGCCCATCCCAGCAGCGCGCAGTTCCGGACGCCAACCACGTGCCGCTCGATGACCCTGACGTACCTGGGCACGGACAACCCGCCCGGGGACATCGGCGACACCAGCGTGGACACGCTCTCGGTCCTGCAGTCGCGCACGCCGGTGCAGACCTCGACCTTCAACGCGAACGTCGTGACCACCAGCACCTTCGCCCTGGACGGCTCCCCGGCCACGATCAGCACGTGGAACAACCGAGGCGACTTCAGCGAGTCGGTCTACGTGCTCAGCACCGGATCGAGCGCGCAGTGCTGGACGCCGACCGGCACGCGCTGAGGGCCCGACTCGACCGGTCGCCGCGTATCGGGCGCCTCGGGACGTTCCCACCTCGAGTGCTTGCCGGCTGCCAGTGCGCGAACTACTCTCCCCAGTGATCGGTGTGGCACGAAGGGGGGCGAGCCATGCGGTGTGCGCACGTACGGGGGGGAGCGGGAAGCCGCATTCACCTGATCCTGGCCGCAGCTGTGGCGACGGCTCTCTTGACCCTGGGGGGGCGTCCGCCGATCGCCGCGGCGGCGCCGTCGGTGCCCGGGAGCGGGACCATTGCCGCCGCGTCCGTGATCACCCTGAACACGCCGGAGTTCGGGAACTCGGCCCTCGGTCCGGACGCTCCGCCCAATACCGGACCGGTCTGGAATGGGCAGTACTGGCTGGTTCCCCTGACCACGGGGGATCGTGCGCAGATCGTGGTGACGCTGCTTTCGAACTCGAGCAACTTCGCCGTTGGCGTGTGGCCCCCCGGGACCACCGACGAGACGATCTCGTCGACGTCGCCGGTGGCGACCGGTGGGGTGAACATGACCTTCACCCCCGCGGTGACGGGCACGTACGTCGTGCTGATCGGGACGCAGTCGGGGGCGTGGGGCGACCAGGATGGCCCCTTCAGCTTCGCGGTGACCGCCCTGCACCAGGCCTTCGCCTATCTGCCGCCACGCCTGACGATTGCGCCGCACGGTCACGTCGTGGTCCTCGTTCGCTACATGGACGGCACGCCCGTGACCGGGTCGGCTCTGCGCCTCCGGCTGGTCGGCGTGTGGAAGGACACCTCCTACGTTCCCGCGAGTCGCCACACCCTGGGGGTGGCGCCCGTGGTGAGTGGTCGAGCGGTCTTCACCTTCCACCTGCCCCCCCGCCTGCGCGGCTCGGCGATCCGCATCTTCGTCCAGGGTGGGGCCGCGGGGTGGCTGACCGTCACGAGCCGCGCCTCGCTCGTCCACGTGACCTGATCATGCTGGCTGGCGCCCAGCTCGGGGTCGAGCTGCGCCGCGGGGCGAGGACGCTGGTGAACGCGTTCGCGCTCGGGGGTGACGACCAGACAGGGACGGGGTCGACTGGCTGAGGAGCCCGGAGGTACGACCACGTCCCCGGGGCCAGAGAGAGGAGTGGGCATGACGACGACCATGTGTCCCAATGGGCACCCCTGCGCGGATGCGGCGCCGTTCTGCATCGTCTGTGGGGCCGGCGTGGTGCGGGCCGCACCCGCAGCGCCGGCGGCGACACCATCCACCAACGGCCTGGCCATCGCCTCCCTGGTGCTCGGCATCGTCTGGCTCGGCTGGGTCGGGTCGATCCTGGCCCTGATCTTCGGCATCGCGGCGCGCCGGCAGATCCGCCAGCGACGCCAGGCCGGCGACGGGCTCGCCATTGCCGGCATCGTTCTGGGAGCTGTCGGCGTGGTCACGCTGGTTGCCACCATCATCCTGTACGCGGTGGCGCTGCACCATTCCGCGACCACGTACTGACCACCTGGGCGAGGTTCCACGCGGCGACGGGCGCGACGAGAGGCGCGTTAGAGCCTTCGCGGGCCCGGGGGGCGAGCCGACGCCGTGGCCCGGGCCGGGCCCTCGCCCCGGCGCCTCGCTCTCGCGGCGCCATCGTCGGTGCCGTGCGCAGATCATTGACGCGGTGTTGATGAACCTCTAAGGTGCGGTAATGCTCGGGGCGGGGGTGCGTGTAGGGCGCAGGAGCGGGGCGGGGCCATTGGTCGCGTCGTCCAGTTTGCGTTACCCGTCTTTCGCATGAGTGGACGACACCATTAGCGGTCACTGAAGACAGCACCATTAGCGGTCACTGAAGAAAAAGGTGAGGTGTGCAATGTTCTGCAACAGATGCGGCGCAGACAATGGCGACGGGGCGAAGTTCTGCATCACGTGCGGATCACCACTGGCGACGTCCGCCCCCGCGGCACCGGGTGTCGGGAGTTCCGCGGCGACCGCCTCGGGTACCGCAGTCAACGTGAGCATTGACGTGGCCGGCGTGCGCTGGAGCCACGTGGCCCTGGTGGGCGGCGCGATCCTCGCCATCGTGGGTGTGAACCTCCCCTGGGTCAGCGCCTTCTACTTCTCGCTGTCGGGGGTGTCCATCAGCTACCTGCTGACCCTGGAGCAGCTGGTCTTGTTCGCCTTCATCGTCCTGACGGCCATCGACGCCTTGGCACCCTCCGTGACCAAGAAGGTACCCATGGGGATCATCACGCTGGCGGTGACAGGCTTCGCCCTCTTCCTCACCGTGGTGCGGATCGGGTGGACGCTGATCGACAGCTTCGGGCTGTTCTCGTTCATCGGACCCTTCGTCACGTTCGTGGCCAACGCGCTGCTGATCGTGGTGGCGATCCTGGGTCGACCGGGTCACGAGGGCGGCCCGCTCGCCCAGCCCGTCGTGGCCAAGCACTGAGTCCGCTGCGCGGGCCGGCTGCCGGACGCCCGTCGTAGCGGGGAGTGCGGCACTCGTCTCGCGACGTGCGGCGAGATCGCGGCCGGAGGTGCCGGCCCCGAGCAGAGGGGGGTCACCGTGGTGATCTGTGAGCAGTGCCAGGCATCACTGAAGGACGGAGCCGCCTTCTGTGACCAGTGCGGGAGTGCGACGTCCTTCGCCGCACCCGCGCCGAGCAACTCGGACGCCACGGCGACCGATCCGGCAGCGGGACCCGCCACGTCCGGCCCCGCGGCCCACCCGGTGGCCGGTCCGGCGGCCTGCCCCCGCTGCGGCGCCGCGCTGGCGCCGGGTGCGGGCTTCTGCGCGTCGTGCGGGGCGCCGGCCGCCAGCAGCGGATCGTCATCGGCCACGACGCAGTGGATCGTGCGCATCCCCGGACAGGCCGACGTCGGCGCCAACTTCGCGACGCTGCAGGCCTGGGTCCGCGAGCGCCGCGTGCAGCCCAACACCATGGTGGTCGATCCCACCAACCACATGCTGATTGCGGCCAAGCAGGTCCCCGGGCTCTTCTCGGAAAAGGAGTGGGTGGTGGCCCTCATCCTGTCGATCCTGCTCGGCGGCCTCGGGGTGGACCGCTTCTACCTCGGCCAGGCGGGACTCGGGATCGGCAAGCTCCTCACCGGCGGCGGGCTCGGCGTGTGGTGGCTCATCGACGTGATCCTGTTCGCTACGCGCAGTGTGCGCGACCAGAACGGACTGCCCCTGGCCTGAGCGACGGCGCTCCGGGGGGATCGGCCCCGACGGCTGGCCCCCGGAGCCCGCGTCAGGATGAGCGGGCGGGCGCGAGCTCGGCTGCGGGTGGGGCGATCAGGCCCCCGGGGGGCGGCACCGCCCGCGCCGCGAGCGCGCCGGCCAGCATGGCGGGGCGCCAGGGTGCGGCCAGGACGCCTTCGCCGAAGGTCGACACGACGATGCGACCCGGCGTCCAGGTGACGCCCGTGACCAAGGAGGGCGTGATGCCGGCCTGGGCGCGCACCCAGCGGGTTCCGCCGCGGCTCAGGTAGAGGCCCGCGCTGGTGGCCGCGGCCGCCACCCGCGAGCCCGGCGCGAAGGCCACCTGGGAGGCGAACCCGTAGAGGGTGTTGATGCCCGAGGCGATCCCGGCGTTGTCGGGGTGCCACGTCGCGCCCCCGTCGGTGCTGCGCCAGATCCCGCCGCCGCCATCTGGTGGGGCGACAGAGCCCGCCAGGACGATGCGCGGGTCCTGGGGGTCGAAGGCCAGGGTCGCCAAGGGGCCGGCATTCGGGGGCGCGCCGGTGACCTGCCACGTGCTCCCGCCGTCGCTGGAGGCCCACAGGGCGGTGCGCTGGCAGCAGGTGGCGACCAGGATGTGGCGCGGGTTGGCCGGGTCGATCGCCACGGCCTGGGCCCCCGCGGGCCAGGTGGTGGCCCGACGCCACGTCGCGCCCCCGTCGGTGCTCTCGTAGACCCCGAGGCTGGTGACCAGGAACACGGTGCGCGGGTCCTGGGGGTCGAAGGCGAGCTGCCCGGTCGCCCCGGCGATGGCGGTGTCACAGGGCCCCGGGGGCAGCCCGGGGGCTGGCGCGAAGGTGTGGCCGCCGTCACGCGAGACGGCCAGGCCCCCCGAGGTGCACGCCAGGGCCTCGCTCGGCACCGCGGGGTTGACGGCGACCACGCCGTCCTCGCCGGTCGACGCGATCGACGTCCACGTCGCCCCGCCGTCGAAGCTCGCCAGGGCCGAGTAGTCCTGGACCCCGACCAGGATCGTCGAGCCGGCCACGGCCACGGAAGTGTCCAGCGAGGTGTCCACGCCCCCGTTGGCGCTCTGCCAGCTCGCCCCGCCGTCGTGGGTGACGTAGAGCCCCTGGTCGCTGCCGAGCACGTAGGTCGCACCGTGGCCCACCACGACGACCCGGTTGTCCCAGGTTCCCCCGAGGGCGCGCCAGGCCGCGCCGCCGTCACGCGAGACGCAGCTGCCATTCTCACCGGCCACGGCCAGCACGCCCGGGCCGGTGCCGACGGCCTGGGCCCGCATCCCGCAGCTGGGACCCAGGGTGAGGGGCGACCAGGTCACCCCGCCCGAGGTGGTGGCCAGCACCGTCGTGGAGCTGGCCAGCGACCACTCGACGGCGTAGGCGACGTCGGGGCGGGCCGGATCGGCCGCGATCGACCAGACCATCTGCGAGCGGGGTGCGCGGTAGGCCACGATCCAGGGCGACGACCCAGTCCGGCGCACCAGGATCTCGCCGTTGTCCAGCCCGGCGTACAGGGTCGGTCCGCTGGCGGCCAGGGCCCCCACCGGGCTCGAGGTCGACAGGATCGGCGTCCAGGTCGCCCCCGCGCTGTGGGAGGCCACGACGCCCGACGCCGTCGCGGCGTAGAGCCAGGGGCCCGAGCCGACCAGGCTGGTCACCTGGCTGGTCGCCCAGACCAAGTGCCAGGAGGCGCCCGCGTTGGTCGACCGGAAGATCCCCGCAGACCACGTCCCGGCCACCACCTCGCGGGGCTGGCGCTGGTTGATCCACAGGGCACCGACCATCGGGTCGCTCAGCCCGGTGTCGATGCGTCGCCACGTGGCCCCGCCGGTCGTGGAGGCGAAGGCGCCGCCCTCGCCGAAGGGGCCCTGGAAGCCCGAGCCCACCCCGGAGCCGGTGTAGAGGATCTGGGGATGCGCGAGGTCGACCGCGACGGCCGAGACCTTCCCGGCGCCGGGCAGGCCGGGCCCGATCCGGGCGGGACCGAGGGCGTGCCAGGCCAGGCGCACACTCGGCGCCGCCGCCCGGGCGGGACGCGGGCCCGCCGCGCGCGCCGCAGGCGCCGTCGAGGACGACACCGCCGGGGCCAGGGAGGTCGCCGCGGCGAAGAGAGCGGCTGCCGCGACCCGCCAGCGCGTGCGGTGGGCCCGACGGCGTCGCGGGACCGGGGTTGGCGTGGACTGGGGCGCGCCGTCCCGGTCCACCGGGCGAGGACCGGGTCCCTCGTCGCCAGTGGCGTCTCCGCGCTGGTTGCCGGGACGCCGCTGGTGGGCCCCGGAGAGCTCGCGGGCTCGGGGCCCGGGTCGACGCGCCACTGCCACCTCCCTACAGGAGCATCCTCGACGCGCGCGGCGGCCCCGTCAAGGGCGGTGGGGGGCCTCAGGTGCGAGGTGACCACTGCGTGGCCCCGACCCCGTCGCGCACCTCGACGCCGGCCGCGTCCAGCCCGGCGCGCAGGCGATCGGCCAGCGGGTAGTCGCCCGCGGCGCGCGCGGCCTCGCGGGCCCGCACCACCGCCTCGACCAGCTCGGGGGCCAGGGCGCTCGGGGTCCCCGACGCGCGGCGGACCAGCTCGGCCACAGCTGCGAGGTCGCCGCGGGCCGCCGCCTCGCCGAGGTCGGCGGGGGTGGCGCCGGCCGGCGGGGTGGGGGCGGGCGGCGGCGTGGGCGCTCGCCGGCCGGTGCGCAGGGCGCCCAGGGGCGTCGGGTCCGGCCCGAGCTCGCGCACCTGGCCGCCGCGGCGCCAGTAGGCCCGGCCGCGACCCGCCGTGGTCACCTGGTCGCGGGCCAGGTCGCAGAGCACGGCGGTGTGCTCGTCGATGCCGAGGACGGCGACGTCGGCCGGCAGCATCTCCTCGAGCCGGGCGAGGCGCCGCTCGCCGAGGAAGCAGCGCGAGGTGTCGTGGTCGCGGCCCTCGGCGTTGTCCCAGTGGGGGATGACCGCGCAGGGGAGGCCGAAGCGGCCCAGCACGTCGAGGCCCGCCAGCCAGGTGGGGTCGGCCCCGGCCTTGTAGACCTCGTAGATGGGGGCGCTGTGGCTGCCCAGGGTGAGGGCGGCTGCCGAGGCGAAGCACACGGTCGCCCCCCGCGCCAGGGCGCCGGCGAGGTCGTCGGCCAGGCCGAGCGGCGCCCACTGGGCCAGCGCGTAGGAGGGGCTGCCCGGTCCGGCAAAGACGAAGTCGGCCCGGGCCACCTGGTCGCGCACCCGGTGGCGCTGGAGCGCGCTGGCCGCGTCGTAGCGTGGCAGGGAGGCGACCTCCAGGTCGACGTGCAGCGAGGTGGCGAAGAAGGCCACCAGCTTGGCCGTCATCTGGGCGACGTTCTCCTGGAACCCGTAGGTCGAGTCGAGCAGGACCGCCCGGGGCGCCTCGTGGCGCGCCAGCAGCGCGCGATGGACCCGGACCATGCCCGGGGCGGTCTCCCCGGACCCGAGCAGCGCGATGACGCCGGCAGCCACGTCCGCAGCGTACTGGTCGCCCGGTGCTGCGCGAACTTGGGAGTTATCAAAGAATCACCTTACGATCAGGTGACAGAGGCGCCCGAGCACCGGTTGAGGCCAGCAGCGGTGCTAGACAGGATGGGGAAACGACGCTCGGGAGGTCACCCATGACCGGTCATCAGTTCGCACCACGACTGCGCAGGGCTCTGGGGGCGGTGATCGCGGCGGGAACGCTGGCGACGACCGGCCTCGCGAGTGTGGCGGGGGCCACCCAGGCCACGGGTGTCACAATCGTCGCGTCGGGCACGGGCAACCCGGGCAACGTCGGGGTGACCCTGACGGCGACGCCGTCGGGGGGAACCTTCACCAGCCCGACCTACCAGTGGTACGACTGCCCTAATCCCGTTTCGTCGGGAGGCTCGGTGAGCGGCTGCTCTCCGATTGGCAGCGCCACGAGCGTCACCTACACGGTGGCATTGAGCGACAACGCGAAAAATGTGACTGTGGCGGTCACCGACACCGGAGGCCCCTACGTGGCGGCCTCCTACTACGCCACGACGCTCGCGGTCAACATCGCGGGCACGGCCACCGTGGGCCCCTCGAGCTCGCCCAACGAGCTGACGGCCAACGCCAGCGGTGACAATTCCTCCTTCAGCTACCAGTGGTACGACTGCACCTCGCCGACCTCGGCCGGTCTACTGGCCACGACGTCGACGGTGCCCGCGTCGTGCACCGCCATCAACTCCGCGACCTCCGACCTGTACCTCCTGGCGGAGGGCGACTTCAGCAAGTACGTGACCGTCGTTGCCACGGATTCGACGGGCAACGTGAGTGCGGTGGCCGCCTCGGTGGGTCCGGTCACCGAGTACGCCCCGGTCGCGACCCCCAGCTCTCTCTCCGCTGCCTTCCCCGACACCAACGCGGGGACCACCGGGACGGTGTCGGGCTTCAGTGACTTCGCGAACTCCTACAACGTGACGATCACCTACCAGTGGTACGACTGCACGTCGCAGGTGACCAGCGCGTCCCTGTCCCTGGCCAGCGGGTGCAGCACCATCAGTGGCGCCACGAGCTCCTCGTACACGCTGGCGGTGAGCGACGCGAACCTCTACGTGCTGGCCCAGGTCACCGAGACCAACGCCAGCGGGTCGGCGACCGAGTACTCGGCCTCGACGACGAGCGCGGTGGCGGTCGTGGCCCCGAACTTCACCGGGGCGCCCACGCTCGACGCCGTCTCGGCCACCCAGATCGGGATCAACTCCCTGGGCTCCTGGAACGGGTATCCGCCGCCCACCTCGGCGACGGTGACCTGGTACCGCTGCACGACGGACGTCTCCTCGGCGCCCTCGACGCTGCCGGGCACCTGCTCGACGATCTCGAGCTTCACCGCCTCGAACGCGACGTCGGGGTGGACTCTCAACAGCTACACGTCCAACACCTACACCTACACCTACACTTCGGCCGACCTGAACCGCTGGATCCTGATCGGGGTCCAGGCGGACAACGGCGTCGCCTCCACGACGACGGCCTTCTCGGCCTCGTCGAGCGAGTTCGTGGGCACGGCGCCCTCGCCGTCCGTGGTGCCCGTCGTGAGCTCGAGCCCGAGCGTCGGCGAGAGCGTCTCGGTGAGCCAGGGCACCTGGACCGGTGTGCCGCTGCCGACGACCTTCACCTACCAGTGGTACGACTGCACGTCTCAGCCCTTGGCGGCCGGTCAGTCGGCCTCGACGCTGCCGACCGGCTACTCCACAACAGACGGCTGCATCTCGCTGGGCCAGACGGCCGCGTCCTGGACGCTGCCCACGTCACTTAGCGGGCGCACCCTCGCGGGCACCTACCTGCTCGGGGAGGTCTCGACCAGCAACGGGGCGGGCACCTGGAGCTACTTCGCCGTCTCGGCGCAAGTAGCGGCGGCCACGAACTCGAGCACTGGGTCCGTGACGCTGTCGAGCAACGTGAACGGGGTCTACACGGCGACGCCGAGTAGCTTCAACGGCAAGCCGGCGCCCTCCTACGCGTACACGTGGTACGACTGCACGGCATCTGTCGGCGGAAACTTCTCACTCAGCGCGCCAGTGATGACGAACTGCGCGGTGTCGGCGACCAGCGCCAACGCGAGCACCCACGCGGTCACCGCGGCTGACGTGACCGCCTCCAGTGGCGGCGGCCTGGTCGTCGTGGTGACCGCGACGTCGATCGCCGGCACCTCCTACGCCTACAGCACGGACACTTCGCTCACCGCAGCGCTCTCAGCGTTGGGTGTCACGGTGAACGGGCAGGGGTCCCAGGCGACGCCCTTCGTGGCTACCGCCACGTGGGACGCCGTCCCGGCCCCGACGATCAGCTACACGTGGTACGTGTGCAATTCGTCCTATAACGGTGCCAGCGTGACGGGCACGTGCACCGGTCCGGTGGGGACGGGCTCGACCTACACGGCGACCACGTACAACTCCACTTACGACTACGCGGTCGTCGTGGCCAGCGCGACGAACGGCTCGGGCACGAGCACGCAGTACAGTGCCGGGAGCCTGATCACGCCGCAGGCCCCGGCCAACGTCGTGCGTCCAAGCGTGCCCTTCTCCGCGTCCACCGCGACGCCGCTCAGCGCGTCGCCCGGTACGTGGCTCGGGGTGCCCGTCCCCACCCTCACGTACCAGTGGTACGTGTGCACCTCGGAGATCGTGAGCCCGACCTCGGGCAGCCTGGCACCCGGGACCTGCGGCGCCATTCCCGGGGCCACGACGCTCTCGTACCTGCCGTCGGGCAGTTACGTCGGTGACTACTTCCTCATCGAGGTGACTGCCATCAATGGGATCTCGACGGGCGGCAGTGCCACGGTGAGCGTCTACTCGGCCTCCACCGTCTCGCCGCTGGTGTCGACGCTCTCGGTGTCCTCGGTGGTGATCACCGGGACCGCCACCGTGGGCTCCACGCTCCAGGCGTCGCCGACGGTCGTCTCGCAGGGTACCTACAGCACCGCCTACCAGTGGTACGCCTGCTCGGCGCCGGTGGCCGCGGCAGTGACCGTGCCCTCCGGATGCACCGCGATCACCGGCGCGACCGGCGCCACCTTCACGATCACGGTGAACCAGGCCAACGAGTACGTCACGGTGCTGGTGAGCGTGACGAGCAACTCCACGACGGCGACGGGCGTCGCCGCCTCCACGGCACTCATCACGACCAACATCCCGGGCGCCCCCTCCGGGGTGACCGCCGTGGCGGGAACGGGCCAGGCCACGGTGACCTGGAACGCGCCGACGACGGGGCTCACCGCAACCTCCTACACGGTGACCGCCACGCCAGGCGGGGCGACCTGCACGGCGAGCACCGTGCGCAGCTGCGTGGTCACGGGCCTGCTCTACCCCACCGCCTATACCTTCACGGTCACGGCCACCAACTCCTACGGGACCGGGCCGGCCTCGGCGGCCTCCAACACCGTGTACCCGACCGAGAGCGTGCCCGCGGCCCCGACCGCGGTGACCGCCGTGGCCGGAACGCTGTCGGCAACGGTGTCCTGGTCGGCGGCGAGCGCCAACGGGGCCGCAATCAGCCTCTACACGGTCACCTCGTCCCCGGGCGGCTTCACCTGCACGACGACGACGACGAGCTGCACGGTGAGCGGTCTGAGCGCGGGCGTGTCGTACACGTTCACGGTCATGGCCCGCAATGTCGTGGGACCGGGACCGAACTCCTACCTGAGCCCGGCGGTCACGCCACGCGCGAACGTCCCCAACCCTCCCGGGAACATCACGGTGCGTCGCGGCAATGCCCAGGTGACGGTGTCGTGGACGGCGGGTGCGGCCAACGGCGCGTCGGTGTCGGCCTTCGTGGTGACCCTGAGCGGGCCCTCGGGGTCCGGGCACTGCCAGACCGCGGCCAACTCGTGCACGGTGACCGGCCTGGTCAACGGGGCGCGCTATCGCGTGGCGGTGGTGGCCGCGAGTCCCCAGGGCAGCTCGACCGTAGCCCTCGGTCCGCTTGTGGTGCCCGCCGGGCCGCCCTCGGCTCCGGGGATCGTGCGCGTGGCGCGGGGTCGCGGCGTCATCATGGTCTACCTGTCGGCGCCCACGAACCTCAACGGCGCGCGCGTTGCCTACTACCAGTTCCTGCTCAACGGGCAGCGCTGGACGGTGCAGTCGCTCAAGGGCCGCCTGTTCGTGCGCCTGGTGGGCCTCAGTGGGGCCCACGTGATCCGCGTGCGCGCGGTCTCGGTGGGCGGGGCCTCGGCGGCCTCGGCGCCGGTGCGCTTCGTCGCTATCGCCTAGCGCGCCTAGGGCCGCCTCCCCGATTTCGGGGAGGCGGCCCTAGGCTGTCCCCATGGTTCGCGTGGTGACGGTGGTCGGGAACCGGGCCCGGGGCGGCTGGTCGGTCGCCACGTTCGTGTGGACCCTGGTGATGGCCGTGGTGCTGGCCCTCGGCGAGGCGCGCCCGGCCGGCCGGGGGACCGACTTCCTGATCGGCCTCTGCGCCAGTGCGGTGCTCGGGGTGGTCCTCGGGTGGCGTCGGCGCCTCGGGGCGGTGCTGGTGGCGCCTCTCCTCAGCTGGCTCGTCGCCTGGCTGCCCCTGGTGATCGCCGCCATGGTGCGTCACGGGGTGCTGGCGGGCCTGGTGGTGGGCGCCTTCACGGTCACCGTTGGCTGGATCGCGATCGGCGGGCTGGAGCTCGTCGTCGTGGGCCTGGTGGCGCTGCTCGTGGCCCGGCTGCGTCCCCACGGGCCCGCGGTCGTGATCCTGGGCCCGGACAGCTGAGCTCAGCGGGCGGCCGTCAGGGCCGCCAGGGCCCCCCACTCGGCGACCGGGGGCTCCCCGGGCACCGCGCCGAGCACCTGGAGGCAGACGTGGTCGGCCCCGGCGTCGCGGTGCTCGGCCACGCGGGCGGCGATCGCGTCGAGGTCGCCGGCCACGACCATGGCGTCTTGGAGGCGCTCGGAGCCGCCGCGGACCCAGTCGGCCTCGGAGAAGCCCTGGCGGGCCCAGCTGGCCCGGTAGTTGGGCAGCCCGGTGTAGAACTCCAGGTGGGCGCGGGCGCGCGCGCGGACCTCGTCGCGGGGCACGTCGCCTAGGACCACGGCCTGCTCCACGGCCAGGAACGCGTCGCCCAGGGCGGCCCGGGCCTGGGCGGTGTGCTCGGGGGTCACCAGGTAGGTGTGGGCCCCGTCGGCCGCGCGAGCGGCCAGGTCGAGCATGGCGGGGCCGAGGGCCGCGAGCAGGCGCGGGGGGCGCGCGGACTCCTCGGGGGCGTGCATCGGCGCGGCGTCCATGGCGGCCAGGTACTCGGCCATGGCGGCCAGGGGGCGGTCGTAGTGGTGGCCCCGCAGGCGCTCGACGAGCGGCGCGTGGGAGACCCCGAGCCCCAGGACGAAGCGGTCCGCCGAGCTGGCCGCCAGGGTGCGGGCCCCGTTGCGCGTGGTGACGGCGTCGCGGGCCCAGATCGAGGCGATGCCCGTGGCCACGACCATCTGGGAGCTCGCCGCGAGCGCCAGGGCCGCCTGGGTGAGGGCCTCGCGACCCCAGGCCTCGGGCAGCCACAGGGCGCGCCAGCCCGCCTGGTCCAACCCGCTCACCAGCGCGCCGAATCGGTTCACGTCCTGGGTCTCCAGGGTCATCGTCCACAGTCCGGTGGTGCCGCGCAGCCGCTCGAGGGGGTCCATGGGCTCATGGTAGGCCGCCGGGACGGGCGCCGGCGGCGGGCAGAATGGGAGCCGTGGTCTGGATCGTCATCGGCGTGAGCGCCTGGCTGGCCCTGGTGGCGCTCACGGCCCTGTGGCCGCGACGCTCGGGCGTGCTGGCGGCCCTGGCCTACCCGGTGGGCTGGGTGGCTGGCGAGCTCCCGGTCCAGGCGATCCTCACCGAGGGCGTCCTGCTCGGGCTGCTGGCCTGGTGGGGCTGGCCGCGCGACGACCTGTCCGGCGTGGTCCTGACGCTGGCCGCGGTGATCGGCGCGGCCAACCTGATCCTGCTCGCGGTCAGCCTGGGGGCCCACCACGTCGTGCGCCGCCAGCTGGCCAGCGCTCCGGACCGGCCCCTGGCCATCGGACGGCCGCGCGAGGACCAGGCGGGGCGCTGGTGGCGCACCGTGGTCAAGGTCCCCTGGCACCCGCGCTGGCTGGAGGTGCGCACCGACCTGCCCTACGGCACCGACCCGCGCCAGGTGCTCGACGTGTGGCGGCGCTCCCGCGCCGCGCCGGGCGCGCCCGTCGTCGTCTACTACCACGGCGGCGCCTGGACCTTCGGCCGCAAGTCCCAGCAGGGCCGGCCCCTGCTCCACGAGCTGGCCGCGCGCGGCTGGGTGGTCGTCACCCCGAACTACCGCCTGGCGCCGCGCCACCCCTGGCCCACCCAGGCGCGCGACGCCGTCGCGGCGCTGGTGTGGGTCAAGGACCACGTGGCCGCCTTGGGCGGCGACCCGGACCGCGTGGTCGTGGCCGGCGGGTCGGCCGGAGGCCAGCTCGCCGCCCTGGTGGCCCTGGCGGCCGACGACCCGGCCTGGGGGGCGCCCGCGGGCGCGGACCTCAGCGTGCGCGGCTGCCTCTCGTTCTACGGGGTCCTGGAGATGACCGGGGACGAGAAGCTCTGGCGCGGGCTGGGGCGCGGGCTGCGCCAGCTGCTCGAGCACCGGGTCTTCGGCGAGTCGGTGGAAGCCGCCCGGGAGCGCTTCGAGGCGGCCAGCCCCCTGCACCGCCTGCACCCGGGGGCCCCGCCCTTCCTCGTCGTCCAGGGACGCACCGACACCCTGGTCGAGGTGAACGTGGCGCGCGCCTTCGTCGCGCGCCTGCGCGCGACCTCGCCGTCGCCCGCCTGGTACGTCGAGCTGCCCGGCACCCAGCACGCCTTCGACCTGACGGCCAGCCCGCGCACCTCGGCCGTGGTGCGCGCGGCCGTGGCCGCGGCCAGCGCCATGGCGCCCGCGCGCCCGCCCCTCGACGAGGAGCTCCTGGCGCGCTACCGCGTCCCGCCCGCCGAGCTGTGGGTGCTCGAGGACGGGAGGCTGGTCGACGCGCGCGCCCACGCGGCCCGTACCGGTGACTTCTACGCGCTCACCAGCGACAACCCGCGCTCGGTGGTCGCCAGCGACGCCGACAACGCGGCGCGGCGCGCCGACCTGGCCGCGACCCTGGCGCGCCTCGGCGTGGCCGCGGTGGCGACGCGCTCGCGCGACGGGGCGGCCGCGTTCCCCGACGAGGTCGGGGTGGGGGTCGCCTCGCGCCCCCTGGCCCTGGCCCTGGCCCGGCGCTACGACCAGCACGCCCTCTACGCCGTGGGGGCGGGCGCGGTTCAGGTCATCGACGCCGACCGCGGCGTGGCGCGCTGACCTAGGAGGCGGGCGCCAGCTCCACGTCGACCTCCAGGGCCGCGCCCTCGGCCAGCTCGAGCCCGGTGACCGCGCCGGCGGCCTC
>JAKAUQ010000016.1 GCA_021827705.1 Actinomycetes bacterium | reverse complement strand
GTGCCCGAGGAGGGCACGGTGCGCCTGAGCGACGGCAGCGAGCTCGGATACGACTATCTCATCATCGCCACGGGAACCTCACCGCACCCCGACGAGACGCCCGGGATGGCTGACGGCGAGTGGGGTCGCAGCGTCCACGAGTTCTATACCTTCGCGGGGGCGACGGCCCTGGCTGAGAAGCTGGCCAGTTGGGACGGTGGGCGGCTCGTGGTCCACATCGTCGACATGCCGATCAAGTGTCCGGTCGCGCCGCTGGAGTTCACGTTCCTGGCCGATGCGTTCTTCACCGAGCAGGGGATGCGCGATCGCGTCGAGATGGTTTTCGTCACCCCCCTCGACGGCGCCTTCACCAAGCCCGTGGCCTCGAAGTACCTGGGCGCCATGCTCGAAGACCGCAAGGTCGCCCTCGAGACCGACTTCACCGTCGAGCGCGTCGACCCCGAGCGCAAGATGCTCGTCTCGTACGACGAGCGGGAGATCCCCTTCGACCTGCTGGTCACCGTGCCGCTCAACATGGGCGCCGACTACGTGGCCCGGTCGGGTCTGGGCGACGAGCTCAACTACGTCCCCGTCAACAAGCAGACCTTGCTGTCCAAGGCCCACGACAACATCTTCGCCATCGGGGACGCCTCGGACATCCCGACCTCCAAGGCGGGCTCGGTCGCGCACTTCTCGCTCGAGCTGTTCGAGGACAACTTCGTCCAGCACGTCCACGGTCGGCCGATGACGCGCCTCTTCGACGGCCACGCCAACTGCTTCATCGAGTCGGGCGGGGGCAAGGGGCTGCTCATCGACTTCAACTACGACACCGAGCCGCTCCCGGGCATGTACCCGCTGCCGGGGCTGGGTCCCTTCAAGCTCCTGCGCGAGTCCGAGGCCAACCACTGGGGCAAGATGATGTTCCGCTGGGTGTACTGGAACCTCCTGCTGCCCGGCAAGGAGATGCCGCTGGAGCCGCTGATGTCCATGGCCGGCAAAGAGATCGAGGACGTCGAGCAATGACGACGACCGGTGTGCCGGTGACCGCTGACGGGGTCGACGAGCGCCTCGCCCGCCTCGACGAGCAGCTCGCCGAGATTCTGGCCGAGGTGCGACGCCAGCGCCTCGAGCGCGAGCGGTGGCGCGAGCTGGCTGACGAGCTGGCTCCCATCGCCGAGCAGGCGATGAACATGACGATCACGCAGCTGGCCAGCGGCTCCTTCGACGCCGGCGAGGTCGTCGGACTGGTGCGGGCGGTGCTCCAGGACGCGTCGGCGATCCAGGCCTGGATCGGCCCGTTGCGCAGTCTGGCCGCCATGGCCGACGAGGTTGGCCCACTGGCCACCTCGGCGGTGTCGAGCCTCAATGCCCGCCTGCAGCTGCTCGACGAGCGCGGCTACTTCGCCTTCGCCCGCCAGGCAGCCGGCGTGCTCGACACGATCGTCACGTCGTTCACCCACGAGGACGTGAAGCTCCTGGGCGACAACATCGTGCTGATCCTCGAGACGATCAAGGAGATGACCCAGCCCGAGGTCATGGGGCTTCTGGGCCGCACGGCACTCAGCATCCGCCAGGTCGAGGCGTCGGGCACGACCCACGTCCCCTCGACGCTCGCCCTCTTGCGCCAGATGCGCGAACCCGACGTTCGCCGCGGCCTCGCGCGCCTGCTGGCGACCCTGCGGACCATCGGGGCCCCACCGGTCTCCGGCACGGCGTCGCCGGAGAGCTCGAATCCACAGCGGAGGTAACCCATGCCGACAGCAAGCATCAACGGCCGCCAGGTGCAGGTCGATGCGGAAGGCTTCCTGACCCAGTACGACGAGTGGGACGAGGATCTGGCCACCGTCCTGGCCGCCCAGATCGGGATCGAGCTGGGCGAGGAGCACTGGAAGGCCATCCACTTCCTGCGGGCGGACTTCAAGGAGCAAGGCGAGACCGCGACCCTGCGACGGATCACCACCGTGGGCGGCATCCCGACCAAGGAGCTCTTCGAGTTGTTCCCCAAGAAGCCGGCCAAGAAGATGGCCTACATCGCCGGCCTGCCCAAGCCGCGCGGCTGCGTGTGACGACCACGAACGGAGGAATCCCCATGACCACCGAACCCACCACGGCCCCCGTGCCGAACTTCGACGACGGCCCCAGCGACCGGACCCTGGCCATCATCTGCTCCAAGGGCACCCTCGACATGGCCTACCCGGGGCTTATCCTGGCCAACGCGGCGCTCGGCGAGGGTGCCCAGGTCCACATGTTCTTCACCTTCTGGGGCTTCGACATGATCACCAAGAAGCGGATGGCCGACCTCAAGTTCACGATGCTCGGCAACACCGCCACGCACATGCCCCAGGGGCTCGGCGGGCTGCCGGGCATGACCGCGATGGCGACGTCGATGATGCGCAAGCAGATCGCCTCCATCGACGTTCCCACCGTGCCCGAGATGCTCGAGCAGATCGTCGCTTCGGGCGGCCACCTGTGGGCCTGCCAGATGTCGGCCGACATGATGCACCTGACCAAGGACGATCTCTACGACGCGGTCGAGGAGATCATCAACGCGTCCGCGTTCATCGAGATGACCGCGGGCGCGCAGCTCCTGTTCATCTAGAGCGCCGCGCGGCGTCGCGGCGAGGTGGGGCGCCTCGCGCCAGTCACGGGCGACCGCGGCCGTCGGCCGCCACCGCGCCCCGACGAGCTGACCTCACCTCGGGCCCGGAGACTCCCGGCCTCTCACACCTGACCCCGCGAAGCGGTCGGCCGGATTCTCACCAGACTCACAGACGACGCCCCGGAGCCCTTCAGGGACGCCCCGTAGCGTGGGTGCGACGCACCAGCGTCCCGAAAGGAGTCGTTATGAATCCCACCAAGCAGCTGGTCCGCGCGGGAACGCTCGCCGCGGCCCTCGTGCTGGCGGCGCCATTCGTGCCGGCACTGGCTGGCGCGAGCGGAGCCCGCGGGCACCACGGGACCCATTCCCACGGGCGCCCCCTCCACGGCATCGTCATCGCCTCGAGTACCGCCCTGGACACCGTGACCTTGAACACGCCACACGGCGCAGTGACCGTCCACGTGAGCGCCGCGGCGGCCAGCCACGTCTACCTGGGCGGTCAGGTCGTGGCCGTGGCCACCAAGCTGGCTGACGGCACCTACCAGGCCAGCACGGTGCGCGAGCACGGGCGAGCCAACCACACCGAGATCCGGGGCACCGTCGTTGCCGCGACCACGACCCAGCTGGTCGTCTCGAGCGGGGGGAGCCAGATGGGCCTGCGCCTCGGCACCCGCCAGTCCCACACCAGCCAGCGCGCCTTCGCCCCGGGCCAGATCGTACGCGCGGGCATCGTCATCACGCCGACGTCGCTGGATGCGACCAATGTGCAGGTCGTCGGCCAAAGCGACCTGATCGAGCTGAATGGCACGCTGGGCACGGTCTCGGCTACCCAGCTGACGATCAACGTCGAGAACGGCGCCACGACGACCGTAGTGATTCCCACCACGCTCGCGCTGCCCTCGACGTTCATCTCCGGGACACCGGTTGAGATGCTGGTCAGCTTCGACCCCACGACGAGCGTCTTCACGCTGGTGACGATCTCGAGTGAGATGCCTCAGGGCGGAACGGTGGTCAACCCCGGTGAGGGCAACCTCCTCGAGGTCGAGGGCCTGATCGCGGCGGTGAGCGCCGGGTCGCTGACCGTGCAGCCCGGCGACAATGCGGCCGCGGTGACCTTCACCGTGCCGACAACTCTTGACGTCTCGTCGCTGTACGTCGGCGAGCACATCGACGCGCGTGGCATGGTCTCGGTCACCGGGACGACCACGTCGTACGCGCTGGTGTCGTTCCACGTGTCCCCGGGCGAGGGCGCGATGCGCACCGAGGCCGAGGGCCTGGTGCAGGCGATCACGGCGGCGACGGCCACCACCCCGGCATCGATCACCATCCAGCGCAACGAGCACCAGGCTCCGATCACCTTCACCTTGGGGCCCAACAGCCCGTCGGTCGCCTCGTTCAGCGTCGGTGAGCGCGTCCACGCGCGCGGGATGGTCACCAACAACGTCTTGACCCTCACCGCGATCTGGGCTCAGGGAGCGGGCGATCAGGGCAACCAGGGCAACCAGGGCAGCCAGGGGGACCAGGGCGGCCAGTCGGGCACGCTCCAGATCGACGGCACCGTCAGCGTCAACACGGGCGTCTTGCTCACGATCGAGCCCAATGAGGGTGGCAGCCTGATCACGCTGGCCGTCCCGTCGGCCCTGGACGTTGCCAACTTCACCACGACCTACGGTGCGGGCGTGAGGGTCCAGGTGACGGCCACGATGCAGGCAGGTACCGAGACGCTGACGGCGATCAGCGCGCAGGACTGAAAGAGATCTCCTAGTCCCGGCCCGGTGCGCACCGCCGGGGCTGGGCCTAGGGTGAGCGCGTGAGCTTGACGCGCCGGCCGACCCCACGCACACCGGTCGGTCGGCGCGTCGCCGCGCGAGGATTCCGCGACCGGTTCGCGGGACTGACGCGCCAGTCCCTCCCGCGCGAGGTGGTGGCCGGCATCACGCTGCTGGCCATCGCGATCCCCGAGCAGCTGGCCACCTCGCGCCTGGCGGGGGTGCCGGCCTTCCTGGCGATGATCGCCTTCATCGCCGGGACGCTGGCCTTCCTCGCCCTGGGCGCCAACCCCATCATGTCGGTGGGCGCCGACTCGACCATCGCCCCGCTGTTCGCGGTGGCGCTGGCCCACCTGGTCGCGACGGGCTCGCCGATCTACATCGAGCTCGTCGCCATGACCGCCGTGGTCACCGGTCTGCTGGTCGCCGCCATCGGTCTGCTGCGTCTGGGGTGGATGGCTGACCTGCTGAGCCGGCCGATCATCACCGGATTCATGGGCGGGATCGGGCTCATCATCATCGTCCACCAGCTCCCCGACGCCCTCGGGATCCCCGGCGGCGGCGAGAGCCTGGTGGGCCGGCTGCACGTGATCGCCTCCCAGCTCGGCCAGGTGCACGGCTGGCCCCTGGCGCTGGCCCTGGGGACGGTGCTGGTCATGGTGATCGGGGAGCACGTGAACGCGCGACTGCCCTGGGCGCTGGTGGCCGTCGCCGCCGCGGTCGTCCTGACGGCCGCCTTGTCCCTGAGTCATCACGGGGTCGCCGAGCTCGGCACCGTCGTCGCGGGCGCGCCGGTGTGGCGCCTGCGCTGGCTCTCGCTGCACCAGTGGGGCCAGGTGGTGACGATCGCACTGACGCTGATGGTCGTCGTCATCTCCCAGAGCGCCATGACCTCGCGCGTCTCGTCCGAGGAGATCGGCGCGGGCGAGGACCTCAGCCGGGACTTCGTCGGCGTGGGCGCGGCCAACGTCGCGGCGGGCCTGCTCGGCTCGTTCCCCGTCGACGCGAGCCCTCCGCGCACGCTGGTGGTGGGCATGGCGGGTGGGCGCACGCGCCTGGCCGGACTGGTCGCGGGCCTCGGCATGCTGGTGCTGACGCCGTTTGCCGCCTTCGCCCACGTGATCCCGCTGCCCGTGCTGGCGGGAGTCCTGTTCTTCATCGCCGGGCGCCTGATCAAGGTGCGCCAGCTTGGCGCGATGTGGCGGGCCGGGCGCAGCGAGCTGGCCGTCGCGGTGGCGTCGGCCCTCGGGGTGCTGCTCCTCGGCGTCGAGCTGGGACTGGCCATTGCGGTCGGGCTGGCGATCCTGCTGCGCACCTGGCGCAGCGCCCGACCGCGCATGCTCGAGCTCGGCCGCCGGGCGGGGACGACGAGCTGGGAGCCCCTGAACCGCGCCGGCGTCGAGCCGGTCCCCGGGGTCTTGGCGGTCCTGTTCGACGAGAGCCTGTACTTCGCCAACGCTGGGGCGTTCCGTCTGGAGCTGCACCGCCTGCTCGGAACCGATGGTCCCGACCGTCACGTCGTCGTCGACGCGGTCGCCATGTCCGAGATCGATTACAGCGCGCTGGTGATGCTGGCCGACGTGGTGCGCGATCTGGCCGCCGGGGGCACCAACCTGGTCGTGGCGCGAGCCAACGACGCCGTGCGGCGCCAGCTCACCGTGGCCGGCCCGCCGCTGTCCGTGCTGGCGCTCTACGAGAGCGTCGACGACGCGGTGGCGGCGGTGGCCGGAGCCGCCTGACGGGAGCGGGGAGGGCGCTGCGGCGCCCGTCGGGGTGGGGTCGCCTCAGGCGTGGTGGTGGATCAGGGGCCGGCTCGCGGGCGCTGACAGCGGGAGCGTCGCGGTCACGCGCGTTCCGTGACCCGGGGCGCTGGTGATCTCGCAGGTACCGCCGAGCAGCACCGCGCGCTCGGCCATGCTCTGGAGGCCCAGGTGGCCCGTCGCGGGGCTGGTGCCCTGCGCGAAGCCGCAGCCGTCGTCGGTGACGGTGACGCTGACCGCATCGTGAGCGATCGCCAGCTCGACCGCGAGGTGCTGGGCGTTCGCGTGGCGCACGGTGTTGCGCACGGCCTCTTGGACGATGCGGAAGATGGCGACCTCGACCTCGGGTCGGTCCACCAGGGGGTCACCCTCCTGGGTGAAGGTGGTCTCGATGTCGTTGTCGAACTCCACGTCGACCATGAGGCCCCGCAGGGCGGCTACCAGTCCGTGCTGGTCCAGCCCCGCGGGATGCAGGCCCCGGGTGACCTCGCGCAGGTGGTTGACCGTCTCGAGCAGGTGGTCGCGCGCGGTGGAGATCTCGCCGTGAGGCGATCCGCGCTCCAGCTGCTCGAACTCGCGGGCCAGCTGGAGCAGCTCCTGGAGTGGGTCGTCGTGGATCTCGCGGGCGATGCGCCGCCGCTCCTGCTCCTGGGCGCGCAGGACCTCAATGGCCCAGGACCGGGCCTCGACCTCGCTGCGGTGCTCGGCCGTGATGTCCTCCAAGATGACCTGGGAGACCGGGGGTGTCGCCGTGCCGGCGAGCACGGTCGTGGACACCCGGAACGTGCGCTCGCCGCCACTGGTCTCGAGGGCGACGGTCAGGGAGTCCGGCCAGTCGCGCGGGTCCACGCCGAGCAGGTCGTCGAGGGTGCGCCCGAGCGGATTGGCCCACAGGGCCCGGGAGGCGTCGTTGTGCTCCACGACGCGCCCGGCGCTGTCGACCAGCACGATGGGCGCGACGTTGGCGGCGAAGAGCTCGTGGTAGTGGGCCTCGACCGCGCGCCGCTCGGCCTCGGCGGCCTCGGCGCGGTTGCGCTCGAGGTGGGAGCGCTCGATCTCGAGCCCGACGAAGAGGGCGACGACCGTGACCACGACCAGCTGCACCAGGTCGTGGCGGTAGTGGCCCCGGTCGTCGGGCATCAGGAGGTCGGGCATCCACAGCAGGATGGACCACAGCGTTGTGGGAGCCGATCCCGACAGGCCGTAGTGGAGGGCGGCGTAGCCCACGGGGATCAGGAGGAGGTCGATGGGCGTCCCGTAGGGGAACCACTGGGGGCTGATCCCGCCGTGGGCGTCGATGAGCAGGTGGACCAGGGCCCACACGACGACCATCAGCTGGGTGAGCCAGAAGGCGCGGTCGTGCAGCGGCGGGTGCAGGGCGCGCGCCAGGATCGCCCGCAGGGGGATCCTGGTCGAGTCCGCACTCATCGCGCGGAGCCCGGGGTGACGAGGTGGTGCTCGAGCACGTAGACGATCGCCTCGGCGCGCGAGCGCACCCCCAGCTTGGCCAGGATCGTGGACACGTAGCTCTCCACCGTGCGCAGGCCCACGCCGAGGTCCTTGGCGATCTCCTTGTTCGAGCGGCCGCGCACCAGGCCGCGGATGACGTCGAACTCGCGCGCGGTCAGCGAGGCGGCCAGGCGCTCCTCGGGCTGCTGGCGCCGGCCGGCCAGGCGGTGGGAGAGGACGCCGTCGATCACGGTCCCTCCCAGCGCGACGGTGCGCACCGCGGCGATGAACTTCTCGGTCGAGACGGTCTTGAGGAGGTAGCCCGCGGCGCCGGCCGCCAGGGACTCGGAGAAGTACACGTAGTCGTCGTGGGCTGACAGCATGAGGCAGCGCACCGGCGACCCCTCGGCGACCAGGCGTCGCACGATCTCGACGCCCGACCCGTCGGGCAGCTCGACGTCCACGACGAGCATCGTGGGCTGGTGGCGGCGCACCGCGGCCAGGGCCTCCTCGATGGTCCCCACGTCGTCGACGACGGCGATGTCGGGCTCGCGCTCGAGCATCTCGCGGGTACCGCGACGCACCACCGTGTGATCGTCGACCACGACCACGGTGATCGGCGACGCCGACGCCGCTGGCCCCTCTGACACGCCATCGAGGATAGGCCACCAGGTCGAACGCCGTCTTTCTACCGTGGAATCACGGGAGAGCAGACCCCAGGTCCCTCACTACACGTCAAGTTACGCACTCACCAAACTGGCTGGACGTGGGCACGACACCAGCCCGGCCGAGGAGAGTCCATGAGTAGCGAGACCAACGTCCTGCGTCCCCCCACGAGCGAGCAGCCTCGTCGCCTGCGCGGCCTGGTGACCCTGGTGCTCGCCACGATCTACGTCGCCGCGGTCGTCTTCGCCCTGGCGGCGGGGGTGGGCTGGATCTGGCACCGGGTGACTAGCCCCACGCTGACCACCTCGGCAGTCGCGCCCGCGACGGCGTCGTCGAGCACGCCGTCGGCCGTGACGGTCAAGATGTCGATCAACCCGCCGCCCCTCGGCGGCGTCAAGGGCCAAGGTGGCGCCATCGACGACGCGTTCGTTCCGGGCACGCTGACGATGAAGGAGGGCACCACCTACGACGTGGTGATCTACAACTACGACCCGCACGCCCACACCTGGACGCTGCCCAACTTCAACATCAATGCCGACGCGCCCGCGGGCAGCGCCTCGAAGCCCTCCATCACCCACTTCACGATCACGCCCAAGTCCAAGGGCACGTTCCAGTGGTTCTGCGCTCTGCCCTGCGACAAGTGGTCCATGGCCACCAACGGCTACATGCGGGGATACCTGACGGTCACCGCCTAGGAGTCGTCGCCCGCCACCCGGGAAAGGGGCGGTGGCGGGAGGCGCTGCAGTACCCACACCCATAGAGGAGGAACCCAACCATGAAGCACCCGATGGCCAAGGCAGCGTCCCTGGTCCTGGCACTGGCCCCGCTGGCGAGCGGCGCCCTGATCGCCGGAACTGCCGGCGCGGCCTCGCCCCACGTGACCGTGACGATGCAGCTGATCACTAACACGACCGGCAAGCTGGGCGGTCAGCCCAAGTTCACCAACGCCAACTGGACGGTGAAGAAGGGCGAGACGGTCACCGTGCGCATCATCAACCACGACGACGGCACGGCACCCCTGACGGGCAACTACATGAAGTACGTCAAGGTGATGGGGACGACCTCGGGCAGTGAGCTCGTGAGTGGCAAGACCGTGAAGACCGTGTCGGACATCAACATCGCGCACACCTTCACGGTGGTGGGCCTCGGCCTCAACCTGCCGATCCCCGCCGCGCCGACCGGCAAGACCAACGTGATCGTCGCCACCTTCGTGGCCAAGAAGGCCGGGACGTTCGTCTGGCACTGCTTCGCCCCCTGCGGCAGCGGCGCCAACGGCATGGCCGGCGCGATGTCCACGATGACCTGGATGGAAGGACACATCACGGTCGCCGCCTAGCAGTCTCGACCTGTCGCCGGGTGCCGTGAGGCGCCCGGCGACAGGTCGCGAGTTTCGCCCCCCCGGGGCACCACCACCACACAATTAGGAGGAACCCACAATGAAGCACCCGATGGCTGCCGCAGCATCCCTGGCCCTGGTTCTCGCACCGCTGGCCGGTGGCGCCCTGGCAACGGGCACCGCCGGTGCCGCAGCGGCACCCCACGTCGTTGAGACCATGCGCCTGGTGACCGGGCACATGGACGGCAAGGCCGGCTGGCCCCGGATCCTCAACTCGAGCTGGACGGTCAAGAAGGGCGAGTCCGTCACCGTGCGCATCATCAGCTTCGATGACGGCACGGCGCCGCTGGTTGGCAACTACATGAAGTACGACCAGGTCATGGGCACGACCACGGGCAAGGAGCTGGTCGCCGGCAAGCCGGTCAAGACGGTGTCGGACATCAACGTCGCCCACACCTTCACGCTGCCGACGCTGGGCTTCAACATGCCCATCCCGGTGGCGCCCACGGGCAAGTCCATCGTGGTCACGGCAACCTTCGTGCCCCACAAGGTCGGGACGTTCGTCTGGCACTGCTACGCCCCCTGCGGCAGTGGCGCGAACGGCATGGGCGGCGCCATGTCCACCATGACGTGGATGACCGGCAAGATCCGGGTCGTGGCGTGAGCGACGACCGCTCTTCCCGCAGTGAGGGTCTCGGGCGCGAGGGCGCCCGAGACCCTCTCGCACGTCTCGGCGCCAGCGACCCTCTCGCACGTCTCGGCCGCCTGAGCTGGCGGCGTCCCAAGCGCGGCGCCGCGGGCGCCGCCATCGTCGTGGGGTCCCTCGTCGGCATCCTGGTCGGGCTCGGCGTGACGGTCGCCGCCGTGAGCGGCGTCGCTGCGGGCATCCGTGACCTGACCAAGCCCTCCACGGCCGTCCCGGCTGTCGCGGCTCACGGCGCGGTCACCGAGCGCATGAGCATCCTGACCAACACGACGGGCAAGCTCGGTGGGCAGCCCCGGTACACCAACACGTCCTGGACGGTGAAGAAGGACCAGAAGGTCACCGTCGTCGTCACCAGCTACGACACGGGAACCGCACCCCTGCAGGGCGCCCAGATGATGTTCTCCAAGGTCATGGGATCGACCACCGGCACCGAGCTGGTGGGGGCCAAGACGGTCTCCTCGGTCCCCGACGTCATGGTGGCACACACGTTCACCATCGACGCGTTCAACTTCAACATGCCGATCCCGGTGGCCACCAAGGGCCACGTGACGGTGACGGCCACATTCATCCCGACCAAGACCGGCACCTTCGTGTGGCAGTGCTACGCGCCCTGCGGCAGCGGCTCCAACGGCGCCAGCGGCGCGATGTCGACGACGGGCTGGATGGAAGGAAACATCAAGGTGGTGAACTGATGAGTGAGACGACCAGCGAGACGGCCTCCGCGGTAGGCACGACGACCCCGGTGACGATCCAGCGGCGCAGCGTCCTGCGTGCGGCCGCCCTGGGCGGCATCGGCCTCGGAGTGCTCGGAGCGGTTGGCAGCACGGTCGCCCTGGCAGCCGAGCCCTCCTCGACGACGTCGTCGGGGCCGAACCACCAGTGGTGCATGGTCATCGACCTGCGCATGTGCAACGGTTGCCAGCTGTGCACGGTGGCCTGCCAGACCGCGCACTTCCTCCACGAGGACCAGACGTGGATGAAGGTCTACACGATGACCAACGCGGCCGGAGAGGAGTACCCCATGCCGCGCCCGTGCATGCAGTGCGAGGACCCCGCGTGCGTCCCGGTGTGCCCGGTGGGCGCGAACTTCCGCACGCCCGAGGGCCTGGTCCTGGTCGACCAGAGCAAGTGCATCGGCACGCGCATCTGCATGAACGCGTGTCCCTACGACGCCCGGTACTTCAACTGGGGCGCTCCCGAGCCCGCGCCCAAGCAGCCCTACGCCCAGAGCCCCGAGTGGCCCGTGCCCCAGGTGCAAGGGACCGTCGGCAAGTGCATCGACTGCGCGGCCATGCTGCCCACCGGGCAGATCCCCGAGTGCGCGACGCACTGCGCGATGGGCGTGATCTACTTCGGCGACCTCACGACGGACACCGCGGTCAATGGGATGGGCCAGACCATCAAGATCTCGTCCTACCTGGCCGACAACAACGGCATGGTCTTCAAGGAGGAGTACGGGACCCACCCGCGCGTCTACTACATCCCGGGCCACGGCCAGGACCTGGTCAACGACCACGATGCGGCCATCTGAGCCGCGCCACGAGAGGAACCGTCATGACTGATGTGATCGCGACGCCGGCCCCCGCCGAGCACCGCGTGGACCACGAGCTGCGGCGCGCCGTCCTGCGCCCGGTTCTCGAGACGCCCAAGTGGTGGTGGCCGAGCATCCTGGTGCTGGGCGCCATCGTGCTGCTCGGCATCGTCGCGTGGATCTACCAGCTGGCCCACGGGCTCGGCTCGGCGGGCTACAACGACGACGCCTTCTGGGGCATCTACGAGTCCAACCTGGTGGCCTTCATCGGGGTGAGCTACGGAGGCGCGGTGGTCTCGGCCATCCTGCGCCTGACCCACCAGAGCTGGCGCGCGCCCCTGACGCGTATCGCCGAGGCGACCGCCCTGGTCACACTGCCCATCGGGATGCTCTTCATCATCCCCCATCTGGGGAACCCGGGCAAGATCTGGGAGCTGATCTGGCCGCCGTACTGGAACCTGTCCTCGCCGATCCTCTGGGACTTCTTCGCGGTGTCGACCTACCTGATGGCCACGATCGTCTTCTTCTACCTGCCCCTAGTGCCCGACGCCCAGGTCGTGCTGACCCAGCTGGACGATGCGGCCCCCTCGACGCGCGTGCGGGTGCGCCAGTCGCTGTACCGGGCCCTGGTGGGTCGCTTCGGGGGGACCCCCACCGAGCGGCGCCGCCTCAACGGGTCGATCGGGCTGCTGGCCATCATGATCATCCCGATGGCCGTGTCGGTCCACTCGGTGCTGTCGTTCGCCTTCGCGTCCTCGTCGCGCCCGGGCTACATGGAGACCATCTTCCCGGTGTACTTCGTGGTGGCCGCGCTCTACTCGGGCGTCGCCCTGGTCGTGCTGTCGGTGGCCGCAGTGCGCAAGCTGTACCACCTGGAGAGCTACATCTCGAGCCGACACTTCGTGCGCCTGGGCTTCTTGATGATCGCCTTCGGTGCGGCCTACCTGTACCTGACCTTCACCGAGTACCTGATCGACGGCTACTCCAACACGGCGGGCCCGGCGGCCTGGGTCTACCAGATCGTCGCCGGCCGCTACTGGGTGCCGTTCTGGTTCTACTTCGTGGCCGGCGGCCTGGTGCCCATCCTCATCATGGCCATCAAGCCCCTGCGCACCATGACCGGCGTCACCGTCGCCTCGGTGCTGGTGGTCCTGTCCTTGTGGGTCAAGCGGCTGGTGATCGTCATCCCACCCGCCACCGAGCCGCTGGTGCGGGCCGCGACCAAGAGCTCGGGCGCGGTGTCCGGGCTCTGGGGGACGTTCCACTTCACCTGGGTGCCCATCTCCATCACGGTGGCCGCGACCGCGGCCATCCCCCTGTTGCTGCTGATCGTGTTCCGCTTCGTTCCCGCCCTGTCGGTCACGGAGATGGAGGAGGTCGCCGCCGAGTCGAGTCACCAAGGAGGTCGGCCGTGAGCCGTCGCGTGCAGCTTCTGGGAGGCCTGGTCGTCGCGGGCACCGCGTCCCTGGCCCTGTTCCTCGGCGGGGTCGCGGGCGCGGCCGGGGCCGGGTCCTTGACCCTCAGCGCCCACAGCCCGGCCCACGGCGTGGGCACCGAGCTGACGGCGGTGGTCGACTCGGCCGCCGGCGCCCCGGTGGCCAACGCCGTCGTGACGTTCTCGGTGCACGTCGAGGAGTTCGCCGGCGCGCCGCTGCTCACCGTGGGCACGGCCAGCACCGACGCGGCGGGCGTGGCCCACGTCACCTACCAGCCCACCTGGGCCGGCCCGACGCACTTCGCCGCCTCGGCCGCGCTCGGCGCGACGACCGTGGCCGAGGGGTCCCTGACGGCCGCGGTGACCCAGACCGACCCCTTCGCCGGACCGGTCAACGCGACCCGGACCGACGGCCTGATCGGTCGCTGGGCGGTGGCCGTGCTGCTCGCGCTGGTGGTGGTCATGTGGGTCGTCCTGCTCGCCCTCGTGGTGCGGGTCCAACAGGGTCCGGCGCGACCCCAGGAGAGCTAGGCCGCGCTCGTGCCCGGGCTGTCGACCGGCCTGTCGTCGGGAAGCCACCTGGTGGTGGCCGGCTTCTACCACGAGCTGGCCGTCCAGCTGGTGGCCATCGTCGTGGTGGCAGTGGCCGTCGGCCTGGGTGCGCTGGCCTGGCGGCACCGCGTGGACCTCACGGCCGCGCTGGTGGAGCGCGAGCCGGCCGCTCGGCGCCTGGTGCGCCTGGCCTTCGGGGCCATCTGGGTGTTCGACGGCGTGCTCCAGGCCCAGTCCTCGATGCCCCTGGCCATGGTGCCCCAGGTGGTGGCACCGGCCGCCTCCTCCTCACCGGGCTGGGTGCAGTCGCTGGTGCACTGGGGCGGCGTGCTGTGGAACCAGCATCCGATCTCGGTGCCCGCGTCGGCGGTGTGGATCCAGTTCGGCATCGGCGTGTGGCTGCTGGTCGCGCCGCGGGGCTGGTGGTCTCGGGCGGCCGGCCTGGTGAGCCTGGGCTGGAGCCTGCTGGTGTGGGCCCTCGGTGAGGCCTTCGGGGGCATCTTCGCCCCGGGCCTGTCGTGGCTGACCGGAGCACCCGGCGGTGTCGTCTTCTACGCGGTGGCCGGCCTACTGGTCGCCCTGCCGTTCTCGGCGTGGACCCCGCGCCTGGGCCGCTGGCTGCTGGCCACCTTCGGGGCGTTCCTGGCCGCCATGGCCGTGCTGCAGGCGTGGCCCGGGCGCGGATCCTGGCAGGGGCAGTCTCGCCACCTCACCGGCAACCTGACCGCGACCCTCCAGGCCATGGCGGGCAACAGCCAGCCGCACGGGCTCAGCGCCCTGATCGGGGCCGCCGCGCGCGAGGTGGCCGCCCACGGCGGCGCAGTCAACCTCCTCGTGGTCGTGGTGCTGGCCAGCACCGGCGCCCTGCTGCTCAGTGGACGCCGCGACCTGGCGACCCTCGGCGTCGGCCTGCTGGCGGTGGCCGCCCTGGTGGACTGGGTCGTCGTCCAGGACATGGGCTTCTGGGGCGGCGTGGGCACCGACCCCAACTCGATGCTGCCCCAGATCGTCCTGGCCCTGACGGGCCTGGTCGCCCTGCGCGCGGCCCCCGCCCGGGAGCCGGCGCCGCTGGCGGCGCGATCCTGGGCGCCTCTGGCCACGGCGGCCGCATCGCTGGTGGCCGTCGCGGTCGTCGCGGTCGGCACGGTGCCGGCCCTGGCGGCGACCTTCACCCCGGCGGCTAGCCCGGTGCTGGCCGAGGCCGTGGGCGGCGGGGCGCACCCCGCGAGCGCCCCGGCGCCCACGGCCGTCGCGGGCCGCGCCCTCCTCATCGACCTGCCCGGCTGCGGGGCCGCCGCACGCTGGGAGGCCCAGGTCGCCGAGGCCGCACACGTGACGGGCGCGACCCTCCTGGTGCGCGGGTGCGCGACGCTGCTGCCCGGAGCCACGCACGTGGGCGGGGCGGCCCGCTGGCCCGGCCAGATCGCCGTCGTCTCGGGGTCGCGCGTGCGGGCGCTGGTGCGCGTCAGCGGCCCCCGCAGCGCGTCGCTGCGCGCCAGCTACGCGACCGTCCTGACGAGCGCGCTGGCGCGGCACTGACCGATCGCGCGACCTCTCCGCGCCAGGTGGCGCAGCACGGAGTTGAGTGCCTCAGCGCGCGAGGTGGCGCAGCACGTAGTTGAGGACGCCGCCGTGGCGGTAGTACTCGGCCTCGGTCGCCGTGTCGATGCGCAGGCGCACCGGGAACTCCTCGACCTCGCCGCCCGCGCGCGTGACGCGCACCGTGACCTCGGGGACCGTCTCGCCCCGGTTCAGCGGGTCGAGGCCGAGGACGTCGAAGACCTCGGTGCCGGTCAGGGAGTGGGTCTGGGCCGACTCGCCGGGCCGGTACTGCAGGGGCAGGACGCCCATGCCGACCAGGTTGGCCCGGTGGATGCGCTCGAAGCTCTCGGCCAGCACCGCGCGCACCCCGAGGAGACGCGTGCCCTTGGCGGCCCAGTCGCGGCTCGACCCGCTGCCGTACTCCTGGCCCCCCAGGACCACCAGCGGGATGCCCTGGGCGCCGTAGGCCATGGCGGCCTCGTAGATGGAGGTCTCGGTGCCCGCGGGCAGCAGGAGCGTGACCCCGCCCTCGGTGCCCGGGGCCAGCTGGTTGCGGAGCCGGACGTTGGCGAAGGTGCCGCGCATCATGACCTCGTGGTTGCCCCGGCGCGTGCCGTAGCTGTTGAAGTCGGCCGGCGCCACGCCGAGCTCGGTCAGGTAGCGCCCGGCCGGGACACTCGCGCGGATCGAGCCCGCCGGCGAGATGTGGTCAGTCGTCACCGAGTCGCCGAGCTTGGCCAGCACGCGCGCCCCGACCACGTCGGCGACCTCGCCGGGCTCGGGCCCGAGGTCCTCGAAGAACGGCGGCCGCTTGACGTAGGTCGAGGCCGGGTCCCACGTGTAGGTCGCGGCCGGTGTGGACGCGATGGCCTGCCAGCGCTCGTCGCCGGCGAAGACGCTGGCGTAGCGCTCCTGGAACATGGCCGGGGTCAGCGACGCGCGCACCGCAGCCGCAACCTCCTCGTCACGGGGCCACAGGTCCGCGAGCATCACCGGCTGGCCCGCCGCATCGGTGCCCAGGGGTTCAGCGGTCAGGTCGATGTCGATGGTGCCGGCCAGGGCGTAGGCCACGACCAGCGGCGGGCTGGCCAGGTAGTTCTGCTTGACGTCGGGGTGGATGCGTCCTTCGAAGTTGCGGTTGCCCGACAGGACCGAGACCACCGACAGGTCGTGCTCGGTGACGGCCTCCGAGACGCCGGGCAGCAGGGGGCCGGTGTTGCCGATGCAGGTGGTGCACCCGAAGCCGGCCAGGTAGAAGCCCAGCTTCTCCAGAGGCGCGACCAGGTGGGCGCGCTCCAGGTAGTCCATCACGACCCGGCTGCCCGGAGCCAGCGACGTCTTGACCCAGGGCGCCACCTGCAGCCCGCGCTCGACGGCGCGCTGGGCCACGAGGCCCGCGGCCACCAGGACGGCCGGGTTGGAGGTGTTGGTGCACGACGTGATGGCGGCGACCACGACGGCGCCCTCGCGCAGGTGGGCGGCGCGTTGGGTGCCGGTGACCTCGCGGGGCTCGCGACCCGCGGCGCTACGGAAGGCCGCGGGGGCGCTGGCCAGCGTGACGCGGTCCTGGGGACGCTTGGGGCCGGCCAGGCTGGGCTCGACCGTAGCCAGGTCCAGCTCGGCGTACTCGGAGTAGACCGGGTCCACGGCCGGCTCGCCCCACACGCCCTGGGCCCGGGCGTAGGCCTCGACCAGGGCGACGTGGTCGGCGTCGCGCCCGGTGAAGTGGAGGTAGTCCAGGGTCACCTGGTCGATGGGGAAGATGGTGCAGGTGGCCCCGTACTCGGGTGACATGTTCCCGATCGTGGCGCGCGTCTCGAGCGACAGGGCCGCCACGCCGGGCCCGTAGGCCTCGACCAGCTTGCCCACCACGCCGTGGCGGCGCAGCAGCTCGGTGATGGTGAGCACGACGTCGGTGGCCGTGACGCCTTCGCGGGTCGCCCCGGTCAGGCGCAGCCCCACCACTGGGGGGATCAGCATGGAGGTCGGCTGGCCCAGCATCGCGGCCTCGGCCTCGATGCCGCCCACGCCCCAGCCCAGCACGCCGAGGCCGTTGACCATGGTGGTGTGCGAGTCGGTGCCCACCACGGTGTCGAAGTAGGCCGCGCCCTCGGCGTCAAAGACGACGCGCGCCAGGTGCTCCAGGTTCACCTGGTGGCAGATGCCCATGCCCGGGGGCACAACGCGGAAGCGGTCGAAGGATCCCTGGGCCCACTTGAGGAAGGTGTAGCGCTCCGCGTTGCGGCCGTACTCGATGGCCACGTTCTCCTCGTAGGCCGACGGCGATCCGGTGCGCTCCAGGATGACCGAGTGGTCGATCACCAACTCGACGGGCACCAGCGGGTTGATTCGCGCGGGGTCGCCGCCCAGTTCGATGATGGCGTCGCGCATGGCGGCCAGGTCGACGACGGCCGGCACGCCGGTGAAGTCCTGCATCAAAACGCGCTCGGGCGTGAAGGCGATCTCGCGCGCGTCCTCGCCGGCTGCCTCGCCGTGGCGGGTGGGCGCGTCGCCCCAGCGCGCCAGGGCCTCCACGTCGGCCGCGGTGACCTTGACGCCGTCCTCGTGGCGCAGGAGGTTCTCCAGCAGCACCTTGATCGCGTAGGGCAGGCGGCTCACGCCGAGGGCCTCGAGGGCCGGGGCGCGCAGCGAGTGGTAGGCGAAGTCGCGTCCGCCCACGCGCAGCGTGGCGGCCGAGGCAAAGGAGTCGCGTGAGGTCATGCCTCCATTCTGCCCCACGCTCCCGTGCCCGCCAGCGGCCCCCGTGCGAGACTGGGCGCATGGACACCGTGAGCGAGCTCCTGGAGGCCCGGTTGCGTGCGGCCTTCGCCCAGGTGGCTCCCGGGACCGACCCGGTGCTGCGGCCCTCGGAGCGCGCCGACTTCCAGGCCAACGGGGCCCTGGCCCTGGCCCGGGCCCTGGGGCGCTCGCCCCGGGAGGTCGCCGCCCAGGTCGCGGCGGTCCTCGACCTGGGGGGCCTGGCCACGGTCGAGGTGGCCGGTGCCGGCTTCCTCAACGTGACCTTGACCCCCGAGTTCCTCGACGCGCGCCTGCACGCCCTGCTGGGCGACGCGCGCCTCGGCGTGTCCCGCTCCGACCCGCCGCACCGGGTCGTCATCGACTACTCGGCGCCCAACGTCGCCAAGGAGATGCACGTGGGCCACCTGCGCTCCACGGTCATCGGCGACGCCCTGGCCGCCCTCGAGCGCCTGGGGGGCGAGGAGGTGATCGCCCGCAACCACGTGGGCGACTGGGGCACACCCTTCGGCATGCTCATCGAGCACCTGGTTGAGCGGGGCGAGGACGCCGGGGCGGCCGAGCTGGCCATCGGTGACCTGACCGCCTTCTACCAGGCGGCCCGCGCGGCCTTCGACGCCGACGAGGGCTTCCGCGAGCGCAGCCGGGCCCGGGTCGTGGCCCTGCAGGCCGGCGACCCCGAGACCCGGCGCCTGTGGCGCCGGCTGGTCGACCAGTCGGTGGCCTACTTCACCGAGGTCTACCGCCGCCTCGGGGTCACGCTGAGCGCCGCTGACATCCGCGGCGAGTCCTCCTACAACGACGACCTGGCCGGGGTCGTGGCCGAACTGGACCGCCAGGGCCTGCTCGCCGACAGCGACGGGGCCCGCTGCGTCTTCCCGCCGGGCTTCACCAATCGTGAGGGTGAGCCCCTGCCCCTGATCGTCCAGAAGCGTGACGGGGGTTTCGGCTACGCGGCCACCGACCTGGCCGCCGTGCGCGACCGCGTCGAGCGCCTGGGCGCCGACCGCCTGCTCTACGTCGTGGGCACGCCCCAGGCCCAGCACTTCGCGATGGTCTTCGCGGTCGCCCGCCAGGCCGGCTGGCTGCCCGACACGGTGCGCTGCGAGCACGTGGCCTTCGGCAACGTTTTGGGCGCGGACCACAAGATGCTCAAGACCCGCAGCGGCAGCACCGTCAAGCTGATCGACCTGCTCGACGAGGCGGTCGAGCGGGCGCGCCGGGCCCTCGAGGAGCGCGGCGCCGCGATCGATGCGGCCCAGCGCGACCAGCTGGCGGTGCAGATCGCGCGCGCGGCCATCAAGTACGCCGACCTGTCCACCGAGCGCCAGCGCGACTACGTCTTCGACCTGGACCGCATGGTGGCCTTCGAGGGCGACACCGGCCCCTACCTGCAGTACGCGCACACCCGCGTGCGCTCGATCCTGCGCCGTGCCGCCGACGCGGGCGCCGACGCGCGCCCGGAGGCCTTCGTGGTGGGCGAGGGCGCCTCGCGCACCCTGGCGACCTCCCTGCTCGGGTGGCCCGACGCTGTGGCCGCGGCCCGCGCCACCGCCCAGCCCCACCGCCTGTGCGGCTACCTGTTCGGGCTGGCCCAGGACTTCACGGCCTTCTACGAGGCGTGCCCGGTGCTGAGCGCGCCGCCGGCGCTGCGCGCCGAGCGCCTGGCACTGTGCGAGCTGACCGCGCGCACCTTGGCCCAGGGTCTCGCGGTGCTAGGGATCGAGGCGCCCGAGCGCATGTAGTCACGAGAGGGGGACAGCCATGGAGGTTCGCGCGGCACTGGTGACGCAGGCCGGAGGGCCCTTTGAGGTGCACACCATCGAGGTCGACCCGCCGCGCGACCACGAGGTCCAGGTGCGCATGGCCTTCGCCGGGCTGTGCTGGTCGGACGAGACGCTGCGTCAGGGCGGCGTCACGCTGCCGGTCGATCTCTTGCGGCTGGTCAGCGGGCGCGACACGGTCTTTCCCATCGTCGCGGGCCACGAGGGCGCCGGCGTCGTCGAGGAGGTCGGGGACCAGGTGACCGGGCTGGCGCCCGGCGACCACGTGGCCATCTCCTTCGTGCCCAGCTGCGGCACGTGCGACTACTGCCGCTCGGGGCGGCCCTACCTGTGCGACCTCATGGCCACGATCGTGGCCGGGCCCCAGATCAGCGACGGCACCTACCGCCACCGCTTCGAGGGCGTCGACCTGAATCGGATGTGCCAGGTCGGGGCCTTCGCCGAGCGCGTGGTCGTCCACGAGGCGTCCCTGGTGCGTCTGGACGACTGGCTGGACCTGCGCGCCAGCGCCCTCATCAGCTGTGGGGTCTCGACGGGCTGGGGCTCGGCGGTCAACCGGGGCCAGGTCCGGGCCGGCGACGTGGTCGCCGTGATCGGCTGCGGGGGCGTGGGCTCGGGCGCGATCCTCGGTGCCCTCGGCGCGGGCGCGCGCGCCGTGATCGCCATCGACACCGACGCGTCCAAGGTCGAGCGGGCCCGGGCCCTGGGTGCCACGCACGGGTGCGCCACGACCCTCGAGGCGGCCTTCGAGGTCCTGCCCGAGCTGACCTGGGGCAAGAACTGCGACGTCGTCATCGTCACGGTGAACAAGCTCCACGGCGACCTGATCGAGCAGGCCCGCTCGATCACGGCCAAGGGGGGCACCGTGGTCCTGACGTCGCTGGCTCCCGCCGATCTCCAAAGCATCGACCTGAACGCGGCCATGTTCGCCATGTACGGCCAGGACCTGCGCGGCACCGTCTTCGGGGCGGGCAACCCGCGCCTCCAGATCCCGATGCTGGCGCGCTGGCACCACGAGGGTCGCCTGCCGGTCGACGACCTCATCACCCGCGAGTACGACCTCGAGGAGGTCGAGCAGGGCTACGCCGACCTGCGCGCGGGCCGCAACGTGCGCGGCGTGATCCGCTTCGCGTCGCCCTAGAGCGAATCCCGTCCCCGTTGGGGGCCAGCGCGCCGGTAGTTTCGGGGGCCGAGGAGGTGAGCGTGAGCGCCGACGTCGTGACCCTGTTCCCACCCAGCGCCGCGGTCGTGGGGAAACGCCTGCACGTGGGGGGACGAGCGCTCGGCGACCTGGCCGACCAGTTCGGGACGCCGGTGCTCATCGTCGACGAGGCCGCGCTGCGGGCGCGGGCCCGCCGCTACGCCGCGGGCCTGGCGGCGCGCTGGCCCAACGCGCGCGTCGTGTGGGCCTCCAAGTCGCTGCCGGTCACCGCCGTGTACCGCCTGATGGCCGAGGAGGGGCTGGGCGCCGACGTCGCGGGCGGCGGCGAGATCGAGATGGCCCTGGCCGGCCAGATGGACCCGGCCCGCCTGGTGCTGCACGGCAACGCCAAGACCGACGCCGAGCTGCGGCGCGCGCTCGAGGTCGGGGTGGGCCTCATCGTGGTCGACGGCCTCGACGAGCTGGACCGGCTCGAGGGCCTGGTCGAGCGCGAGCAGGCCGTGCTCTTGCGGGTGACGCCCGGGGTGGGCGCCCCGACCCACGCGGCGATCGCGACGGGCCAGGCCGACTCCAAGTTCGGCTTCGGGCCCCACGACCTGGCGATCGCCCGGCGCCGTCTGGGGGGCCACCGCCACCTGCGCCTCGAGGGCCTCCACGTCCACGTCGGCTCCCAGATCGCCACCACCGAGCCCTTCGTGCGCGCCCTCGAGGCGGTGGCCGCCCTCGGGGAGTTCGCGCTCTACGACCTGGGCGGGGGCCTCGGGGCGCGCTACACCTACGACGACGCCCCCGCGAGTATCGAGGCGTACCTCGACGCGCTGACCGGTGCGGCCCGGGCCCTGCTGCCGCGCGAGGCCACGATCCTGATCGAGCCGGGCCGCTCGCTGGTGGCCGAGGCCGCTTGCACCCTCTACCGCGTCGTCGCCGTGAAGCGGCAGGCGACGCGCGCCATCGTGGCCGTCGACGGCGGCATGGCCGACAACCTCGAGGTGTCCCTCTACGGCCAGCGCTTCGAGGCGACCCTGGTCGACCGGGTGGGCGGCGGGGAGGCCTACGCGCTGGTGGGGCGCCACTGCGAGTCGGGCGACCAACTCATCGACGCGGTTCCCCTGGCCGCGCCCCGCCCGGGCGACGTGCTGGCCGTGCCGGTCACCGGGGCCTACTGCCTGACCATGGCCAACAACTACAACGGGGCCCTGCGCCCCCCGATCGTCCTGGTCCGCGAGGGCACCGCGCGCGCCGTGGTGCGCCGGGAGACCTACCAGGACCTGCTGGCCCGCGACGTGCCCGGGTGATCCCGCAGCCACGGGCGGGCATCGTCGGAGCCCCGGTGCCGGGGGTCTATCATGCCTGCTTGGCTCGCGGGGCAGCCGGGGGAGTGAGGACCGATGGGGGGCACGGCGGTGACGCACGGGGACGGCGCGGTGCCGGTCGTCCCCGTGCGCCACGTCGGGCGCTGGATCGCCGGGGCGGTGATCCTGGTGCTGGTGGCCATGCTGGTCCACACCCTGTGGTCCCAGGTGCCCACCGGCCAGCGCACCTGTAGCG
>JAKAUQ010000024.1 GCA_021827705.1 Actinomycetes bacterium | reverse complement strand
CTGGTCGGGCTGCACCCACCGATCGGCGAACTGGTTATCGTCAACCGGACACTGGCGCGCGCCGAGTCCCTCGCGCAGAGCTTGGAGGACCCGCGAGTGCACGTCGCGGGCCTGGACGCACTGCCCGAGCTGCTCACGCGCGTGCGGCTGGCTGTGGTGGCCGCCGAGACGTCGGGCCCGCTGGTGACGACCGCGCACCAGCACGCCGTGACCGGACCGCTGCTAATGGTCGACCTCGGCCTGCCGCGCGCCGTTGTCCCCACCGATGCCGTCGGGGTGCGGCGGCTCGACCTCGACGACCTGCGCGAGCGCGTCGATGCCGCACTGGTCGGACGCCGCGAGGCCGTCGGCCACGCGCGCTCGATGGTGGAGGCCGACGTGGACCGCTACCTCGAGGACCGGCGCAGCCGTGGCGCGAGCCCGGTGGTGCGCGCACTGCGCGAGCACTTCGACGAGATCGTCGCGACTGAGCTGGCCCGCCGTGCCGGTGAGTTTGCCGAGTGGTCGCCCGACCAGCGTGACCAGCTGTCCTCGGTCGTGCGGTCAGTCGTGGCCAAGATCGCCCATCGCCCCACCGCGGTGCTCAAGGAGGCAGCCGGGAGCGAGCACGGCGTCCGCCTCAGCGACTCCTTGCGCACCTTGTTCGATCTATGACGCTGCGACTGGCGACGCGCCGCTCACCGCTGGCGCTGCGCCAGGCCGAGCTGGTGCGCGCCCGCCTGGCCGGCTGCGGTGTGCCCGCCGAGCTCGTGACGGTCGAGACGCGTGGCGACCGCCACGCCGAGCGGCCCCTGGTTGAGTTCGCCGGTCAGGGCGCTTTCGCCATCGAGATCCAAGAGGCGGTGCTGGCGGGTCGCGCCGACGTGGCCGTCCACAGCGCCAAGGACCTGCCCGGCCAAACGCCGCCGGGCCTGGTGCTGTGCGCCGTGCCCGAGCGCCGCGACGCGGCCGATGCCCTCGTGGGCCGGACCCTGGCGGCGCTGGGTCCGGGCGCGACCGTGGCGACGGGATCTCCGCGGCGGCGGGCCCTGCTGCTCGAGCATCGTCCGGACCTCAGCGTCGTCGGCCTGCGCGGCAACATGGCGACGCGGCTGTCCGCCCTGACGCGCGGCGTGGATGCCATTGTGGCCGCCGTGGCCGCCCTGGAGCGCCTGGGGCTGGACGACCAGGTGAGCGAACGACTCGACGTCGTCTGGTTCACCCCCCAGGTCGGCCAGGGAGCGCTGGCGCTGGAGTGCCGCGAGCAGGACGCGGCCACCATCGCGGCTCTGGCGACGATCGACGACCTCGCCGCTCACGTGGCGGTGCGCACAGAGCGTGCGTTCCTGATCGAGCTCGGTGCCGGCTGCACGATCCCGGCTGGTGCCCACGCCCAGGTTGGGGAGGTGGGGCAGGTCGAGATCTCGGGCGCCATGGTGGGGGCCGACGGTGGTCGCAGTGTTCGCGCCACGCTGCGCGGAACGGACCCCGAGGCGCTCGGCGCTGCTCTGGCCCGGCACCTGCGCGACGACCTGCGCGGTTCCGAGCTGCCGGGCTGGCGGGCCTAGTGCGCGTCGTGGCGACCCGCGAGCGCGGGCGCAACGACGCCCTGCGCGACTGGCTACCGGTGTCGGCCGACCTGATCGAGGTGCCCGTGACGACGACGCGCTTCCGCGACGCCGGCGAGGTGGCCGAGGAGGCGACGTCCCTCGGGGTCGCGTTCGCTCGCGCCCTGGTGGTCACGAGCACGCGGGCCGTAGGCTACGTCGAGCTGGTGGCTGGCGCCCTGGCCGCGGGTGCAGCGGTGTGGTCGATCGGGACAGCGACCGCGGAGGCCCTCGCTCGCGTCGGCTGGCCGCCCGCGGCGACGGCGTCCCGGGCCGGCGAGATCGCCGAGCAGATCGTCGAGGGGCCGGTCCTGGCCCTGGTGGCCCGGGAGGCTCGCGACGAGCTGGGCGAGGTGCTGACCCGCCGCGGCATCGCCTGGCGCGCCCTGTGGTGCTACGAGACCGTGGGCCAGGCGCTCGACGCGGACGCTCGGCGAGCCCTCGAGTCGGCCGACGCGGTCGTCATCGGCGCACCCTCGGCGTGGCGGGTGGCCGGTCCCCACGTCCCGGCGAGCGCCTGGGTGGTCGTGCCCGGCTTGACGACCGAAGAGGCGGTGCGACGCGATCACGAGCGGGTGCTCGTGGGTTGGGATCGCGCCACGGGCGCCCGGCTGGCCGCGCTCACCGACCCTCCCCACGGCGACCCCGCGTAGTGTGGGCTCGTGTTCCCCCTGGAGCGGCCCCGCCGACTCCGGCGGACACCGGCCCTGCGCCGGCTGGTCGCCGAGACGTCGATCTCGCCGGCTGACCTGGTCGCGCCGCTGTTCGTCGCGGAGGGCCGTGACGAGCCGCGGCCCATCGCATCCCTGCCCGGCCAGGTCCAGCACACCCTCGCCTCCTTGCGCGCCGAGGTCGGTCGCCTGCACCGTCTCGGCGTGGGTGGCGTCATCGTCTTTGGCATTCCCGCCCGCAAGGACGAGCGCGGCTCGGGTGCCTACGACCCAGACGGCGTCGTCCAGGTCGCCCTGCGCGCGCTGCGCGACGACGTCGGCGACGAACTCGTGGTCATGGCGGACCTCTGCCTCGACGAGTACGTGACGCACGGGCACTGCGGCGTGCTGGCGCCCGACGGCACCGTGGACAACGACGCCACGCTGCCCCTGTATGCGGCCACGGCGGTGGCCCAGGCCGAGGCGGGCGCGGCCGTCGTGGGACCGAGCGGCATGATGGACGGTCAGGTCGGGGCAATCCGGGCGGCCCTCGACGAGACCGGGCACGTCGATACCGTCGTGATGGCCTACAGCGTCAAGTACGCCAGCGCGCTCTACGGCCCCTTCCGCGAGGCCGTCGACGTGACCATCGCCGGCGGGGGCGATCGCCGTGCCTACCAGCAGGACTGGCGCAACCGGCACGAGGCGCTGCGCGAGGTGCGCACCGACGTAGACGAGGGTGCCGACATCGTCATGGTCAAGCCCGCCTTGACCTACCTGGACATCCTGGCCGACGTGCGCCGGGCGGTGTCGGTCCCGGTGGCCGCGTACCAGGTCAGCGGGGAGTACGCCATGGTCAAGGCCGCGGGCGAGCGAGGCTGGATCGACGAGGGGGCCGTGGCTCTCGAGCAGCTGACGGCGATCAAGCGGGCCGGTGCCGACTTCATCCTCACCTACTTCGCCGGCCAGGTGGCCCAGGAGCTCCAGGCGTGAGCCCGACGAACGAGGAGTGGTTCGCGCGCGCCCGGCGGGTGATTCCGGGCGGCGTGGACTCGCCGGTGCGCAGCTTCGCCGCGGTGGGCGGGACGCCCTACACCGTGGTGAGCGGCCAGGGAGCCTTTGTCGAGGACGTCGAGGGGCGCCGCTACCTCGACTTCGTCCAGTCCTACGGCGCCTCGCTGCTCGGCCACGCCCATCCGGCCGTGGTCGCCGCCTTGAGAGAGGCCGTGGCTCGCGGCACGACGTTCGGGGCCCCGACGCCGGGAGAGGTGCGCCTGGCCGAGCTGATGACCACGCGGGTGCCCGGGCTCGAGCAGGTGCGCTTCGTGTCCTCGGGCACCGAGGCCGTCATGAGCGCCGTGCGCCTGGCGCGCGGGGTGACCGGCCGGCGTCGCGTGGTCAAGTTCGACGGCTGCTACCACGGGCACTCCGACGCGCTCCTGGTCGCGGGGGGCAGTGGTGTGGCCCAGCTGGGCCTGCCGGGGTCGGCGGGTGTGACCGCCGGGGCCGTCGCCGACACGGTGGTCGGGACCTACAACCAGGTGCCCGAGCTCGACGAGTCGGTGGCGGCGGTCCTCGTCGAGCCCGTCGCGGCCAACATGAACCTGGTGGCCCCAGACCCCGGGTTCCTGCCCGGGTTGCGCGCGGCCTGCGATCACGTGGGAGCCCTGCTGATCTTCGACGAGGTGATCACGGGCTTCCGTCTCGACTGGGCCGGGGCCTCGGCACACTACGGGGTGACGCCGGATCTGTGGTGCTACGGCAAGGTCATCGGGGGCGGGCTGCCGATCGGGGCCTTTGGCGGCCGGGCCGATGTGCTCGAGGCCCTGGCGCCCGAGGGGCCGGTGTACCAGGCCGGGACGCTGTCGGGCAATCCCGTGGCCACGGCCGCTGGGTCCACAGTCCTCGAGACCGTCGCGCCCGCCGACTACCAGGACCTCGGTGGGCGCGTCGCGCGCTTCGCTGCCGGACTCGAGGAGGCCGTCGCGTCGGCCGGACTGGTCGCGCGCGCGCCCGTCGTGGGACCTCTCCTCGGGCTCTATCTCTCGCGGGAGCCCTTCGACCTGCCCACGAGCTTCGCCGGAGTGCGCGCACTGGCCGACAACGGCCTCTACCGCCCGTTCTTCCACGCCCTGCTGGACCGCGGCGTCGCCCTGGCTCCGGGCGCCTACGAGATCCTGTTCGTCTCCCTGGCCCACGAGGAGACCCTGCTCGACAGTGCGCTCACCGCCGTCGCTGAGGCGGCGCGGGTGGCCGCCACGGCATCGTGACGACCCTGCACAGCGTCGGCTGGCGAGTCCACCCGAGCTTCGTGCCCCACGGACCGATTGCGCCGGTGACCCTGTTGGCCGACGACGAGGGCCTGACGCAACTGGCTGGCGTCTACCCGGTGGCGTGGCAAACGCCGTGGAGCGAGATCACCGATCTGGCGCTGGTGCGTCGGGGTGTGCGCATGGTGCTGGTGGCCACGGTCAGCGGCCGACGGGTCGAGTGGCGCCACCGGGGCCTGGAGGACTTCGAGGCGGTCCGCGCGCTCGTCGAGGAGCGCGGAGGAACCGTGGGCCGGGTCACTCGACGTCGCTGGGTGATCCTCGGCGTCGCCGGCGCGGTGGTGGTCGCCTCGCTCGGGGGCGTCATCGGTGCCCTGCTGCACCACGGGACCGGCCCGGCCAACGAGCGGTCCCTGGCCACGGGGGCGGGGCTGACCGCTCGCGACCTTCCGGCAGGCTGGTCGGCCACCCCGACCGGGCTGCTCTCCTTCCTGGATCCTCCCGCCGGGGGCGTCGACCCGGTGACGACGACCATGCCGCTGGCCGTGGACCTGGTCACGCCGCGGATCGTGGCGCGCTTCCAGTCGTGCCTCGGGGTGTCGGCGTCGGCCGACCGCGTCTTCGGACGCGCCGCCCAGCTGCCCGATGCGCAGGTCACCTCGCCCATCTACCACCGCGTTGTTCCCGCCGAGACCGAGCTGGCCACGGTGGCCCAGGTCTACGCGACCACCACGATGGTGCGCCGTGACGTGGCCGAGATGTCCCGTCCCCACTTCGGGGCGTGCTTCGCGGCCGCCAGTGCGTCCCTCCTCGAGTCGACCTTCACCGGCCAGCTGACCCTGGCGCACGGCGCGAGCTCGTGGACGCCCCGCACGTTCGCGCGGGGGTGGGCGCGCGGTGGCGTCGTGCCGCTACACCTGCCGGGCGTGACCCGGCCCTACGAGCTCGTGGTCGAGGTGGTGGCGGGGGGCCACGACGAGACCACCTTGAGCGTCGTCACCCCGACGTGGCCGGCTGATCGCTCCCTGGTGGCCGGGCTGGTGGGCACGCTCAAGGCACGTATCCACGGCCGCGACGCGGCCGCCTGATCAGCCGCCGGCGAATCCGACGACCAGGTCGGTGACGAAGCCGGCCACCAGGCCCAGAGCGATCCCGACCATCACCGTGGTCTGATGCTCGCTGCGCGCGGTCACGCCGAGCAGCTGGGCGATGACGAAGATGATCGACCCGCCAGCCAGACTGAGAAACGCGATGGAGAGCGTCGGCGAGGACCAGGCCCAGCCCACCAGCGTGCCGAGCGTCGTCGGGCCACCCCCGATGAGCGCGGTGAGGGCCAGGTAGCGCCAGGACGGTGGGGCCGCGCCCACCAGGGGGCTCACGATGCCGAAGCCCTCGGTGGCGTTGTGCAGGGCGAAGCCGATGACTAGCACCGTCGACAGGCCGAGCAGTCCGGACCGCGCGCTCGAGCCGATCGCCAGTCCCTCACCCATGTTGTGCAGGCCGATGCCGGTGGCGATCATCAGGCTCAGTCGCCGCGGGTCGCGGGCGAGAGGTCCACCCGCGCCCGACGAGCGCCGCGGGTAGAGGGCCAGACCGAGCAGACCCACGGCCGCTCCTCCCAGCAATACGGCGACGTCGAGCCCGGCGCGCGACGCCGAGCCGTGGTGGTGCAGCGCGCGCACGGCCTCCTGGACGGGCTGGTAGGCGGCCGAGAACACGTCGATGACCAGGAACACCAGGACGCCGGTGGCCAGCGCCGTCAGGAGGGTGCGCACGCGATCGCTGGGGCGCTGCCAGCGCGCGATGGGCAGGCCCAGGATGATCGTGGCGCCCGCGATGAAGCCCAGCAGGACCGTGCGCGTGAAGGTCACGCCGTCAGTCCCGGCTCTCGGAGACCAGTGCTTCGAGAGCCTGTTCGGGCAGCATCGCGGTGAGGCGAGCGAGGCCGCGGTAGGCGATCTCGGCGGGGCCCTGGCGGTCGTTGCTCATCAGGTTGGACATGACGGTCAGGACCTCACGCATGACGGGCTCGATCCGCATGCCCACCGCGACGCAGGCGGTCAGGATCGTGGGGTCCGAGATCAGGCGCACGAAGGCGCGCGCTACGCGGTAGTAGTCGCCGTAGTAGGCGCGCAGCCGGTCCTCGTAGGTGCCCAGCCGCGTCGGGTCCTGGGTGGCCAGGGCCTCGCCGAGGACCCCCGCGGCCAGGCGGCCGGTCTCGTAGGCGTACGCGATGCCCTCACCGTTGAAGGGATTGATGGTGGCACCGGCATCGCCCACGACCAGGGTGTTCGCCCCCACGCGCGGACCGCGCGCCAGACCCATGGGGAGGCGCCCGCCGGTGGGCGCGCCCAGGCGCGACTCCTCGTCGAGGCCCCAGGCGGCGCCGACCTGGGCCACGAAGTACTCCTGCAGGCGCGTGGTGTTGACACCCTTCCAGGCGCCGTCGGTCGACAGGAGCCCGACGCCCACGTTCACGCGCCCGTCGCCGAGGGGGAAGACCCACCCGTAGCCCGGCACCACCTTGCCGCTGGGGTCGCGGATGTCGAGGTGCGACTCGATCCAGGGCTCCTGATCACGCGCGCTGCGGTAGTAGCCGCGCAGGGCCATGCCCAGAGGCCACTCGCGGATGCGCGTGACGCCGAGCTCGCGGCCCAAGCGGGAGTTCTGCCCGTCGGCGGCCACCACGAAGCGCGCGCGCAGCTCGGCGTGCACGGCCCCGTCGTGGTCGACAACCTCGACGCCCCGGGCCGAGCGCAGCCCACCGTGGACCGCCTCGGCCGCCTCCAGGAGGCCCGTCGCCTCCACGCCCGTCAGGAGCGTCGCCCCCGCCGCCGCCGCGTGCTCGGCCACCAGGGCATCCAGGTCGAGCCGCGTGATCGTGTAGCCGTAGCTGGGGAAGGTCTCGTGGTCGGGCCAGCGCATCTCGATCGAGGCCCCAAAGCCGTAGGCGCGCAGGCCGTCGTAGCGGTGCCCGCGGGCCGCCACCGCGTCCTCGAGGCCCATGTCGCGCAACTGGAGCACCGAGCGCGGCGTGAGCCCGTCACCGCAGGTCTTGGCCCGGGGGAGATGCTTCTTCTCGACCAGGGCGACGGACCAGCCGGCCCGGGCCAGCCAGTAGGCGCAGGCGCTGCCGCTGGGGCCGGCTCCGACGATGACGACGTCGAAGATCTGGTCCGCATTCAGGTGGCGCAGTTCGGGCACGGGGGAATCCTAGGACCTTCGTCCCGCCAGCCCTCGGGGGAGCGGGTGCGGTGTGGTCTGGTAGAACATACGGACGTGGACCAGTACCTCCCCCTACTGGGACTCCTCGTTCTGGGAGTTCTGTTCGCGTCTGGCTCGTTCGTCGCCTCGGCGTGGCTCGCCCCGCACAAACGGCCCACCGACGCCAAAGTCGCGCCCTACGAGTGTGGCATCGTCCCCCTCGTGGCGCCGCCCCAGCGCTTCCCGGTCCGCTTCTATCTGGTGGCGATGATCTTCGTGATCTTCGACATCGAGGTCGTCTTCATGTACCCCTTCGCGGTGGTGTTCCGCCAGCTGGGGCTCTTCGGGCTGGTCGAGGTGCTCGCCTTCTCGGCCGCAGTCTTTGCCGCCCTGCTGTTCCTGCTCAGTGAGGGCGCGCTGTCGTGGGGCCCGGTCAAGCACCTGACGCGCGGGGTCCCGGGGCGCACCAGCGACTCGACGATCGTGCGCATCGGTGGGGACCCGGGAAGGGCGGCCTGATGGGCTTCGAGGACCTGCAGCACAACTTCCTCACCTCGCGAGTCGAGGACCTGGTCCGCTGGGCCCGCCGCGCCTCGGTGTGGCCGGCCACCTTCGGGCTGGCGTGCTGCGCCATCGAGATGATGGCGTCGGGCGCGGCCGACTACGACCTGGCCCGCTACGGCATGGAGGTGTTCCGCAACTCGCCGCGCCAGGCCGACCTGATGATCGTGGCCGGCCGCGTCTCCCAGAAGATGGCGCCCGTCCTGCGCCAGGTGTACGACCAGATGACCGAGCCCAAGTGGGTCATCTCGATGGGGGTGTGCGCCTCGACCGGCGGCCTGTTCAACAACTACGCGATCGTCCAGGGCGTCGACCAGGTGATCCCCGTCGACGTCTACGCCCCGGGCTGCCCGCCCAGTCCCGAGACGCTGATGCACGCGATCCTCACGCTGCACGAGCAGATCCGCACGGGCGAGATCCTGCGCCGGCGCGAGTCCGGCCAGCCCACGCACCTGGAGCACGAGGGCAGTCCCTGGACGCCCGAGGTGCCCGTGGCGGTGCGGGTAGGGACGCCCCGGTGATCGACCTCCCCGCTGCGGCACCCGCCGACGTGATCGTGGCCGAAGCCCGGGCCGCCGACGTGGGCTGCTTCCCCCGCCCCGACCAGTACCTCGACCTGGTGCGCGCCTGGCACGACGACGGCTTCGAGTTGTGCGTCGACGTGTGCGCAGTCGACTACCTGGAGCACCCCGACCGCGAGCTGCCCGCGGGCGTCACGCCGACGCGCTTTGAGGTCGTGACCAACCTGCTCAGCATGGCGCGACGCCAGCGCGTGAGGATCCGCGTGCAGGCCGGCGACGAGCAGCCGGTCGTCGACAGCCTGTTCTCGGTCTACCCGGGCTCCGAGGCCATGGAGCGGGAGGCCTTCGACCTCTTCGGCGTCGTGTTCACGGGCCACCCGGACCTGACCCGCATCCTCATGCCTGAGGACTGGGAAGGTCACCCCCTGCGGAAGGACTACAGCGTCGGACGTGTGCCGGTGCAGTTCAAGGAGGCGCCAGGACCCCGATGAGCGATCCCACCGTCCGCGTCGCCGAGCGCCCCGACCTCCTGACCGCCGAGACGTCCGAAGGCGCCCAGGAGCTGCTCGCGCGCGCGATCACCCCGCCGGCCGAACTGGGCCGCGAGGTCGGCTCGGTCGTGCACCTCGAGGGCCACGGGTTCGACCCCAGCGACGTCGACGTCGAGCGTCGCGACGACGAGACGATGATCCTCAACATGGGTCCGTCGCACCCCTCGACCCACGGGGTGCTGCGCATCATGATCGAACTGGACGGTGAGTTCATCTTGCGCGCCAAGCCGGTGATCGGCTACCTCCACACCGGGATGGAGAAGACGGGCGAGCAGCTCAGCTTCGTCCAGGGCGGCGTCAACGTGACGCGCATGGACTACCTGAGCCCGGTCATCAACGAGCTGAACTACGCGATGGCCATCGAGAAGCTGCTGGACCTCGAGGTGCCCGAGCGCGCCGTGTGGATCCGGATGATGATGTCCGAGCTGAATCGCATCGCCTCCCACCTGGTGTGGATGGCGACCAATGGCATGGACGTGGGCTCCACGACCATGATGATCTTCGGCTTTCGCGAGCGCGAGCTGATCCTGGCGTTCTTCGAGAAGACTGCCGGTCTGCGCATGAACCTGAACTACGTGCGCCCGGGGGGCGTGGCGGCGGATCTGCCCGACGGCTGGGAGGATGACGTGACCGTCATCTGCGACACCATCGAGGAGCGCACCTACGAGTACGACCAGCTCCTGACCGGACAGCCGATCTTTCGCGAGCGCATGGTCGGCGTCGCCCCCATCACGGCCGAGGAGGCGCTGGCCCTCTCGGTGACGGGCCCGCTCCTGCGCTCGACCGGCGTGGCCTGGGACCTGCGTCGGACCATGCCGTACCTGGCCTACGACGAGGTCGACTTTGACGTGATCGTGGGGACCTACGGCGACAACTTCGACCGCTACGCCGTGCGCCTCAACGAGATCCGCGAGTCCGTGCGGATCGTGCGCCAGTGCGTCGAGCGCATGCCCGCCGGGGACTACCGCAGCCAGGACCCCAAGGTCACGCCGCCGCCGCGTGCGCGGATCGGCGAGTCCATGGAGGCCCTCATCCACCACTTCAAGCTCTTCACCGAGGGCTTCCACGTGCCGGCGGGCGAGGTGTACTCGGCCGTCGAGTCGCCGCGCGGCGAGCTGGGCTGCTACCTGGTCTCCGACGGCGGCGCCAAGCCCTACCGCATGCACGTGCGGGGTCCGAGCTTCGTCAACTTGCAGGCCATCCCGCTGCTGATGCGCGGAGGCTCGATGTCCGACGCCATCACCGTCATCTCGACGGTCGACCCCATCATGGGAGAAGTGGACCGATGACCTATTTCCGCAGTGACATCCGCCAGCGGGCCGAGGAGCTGGTGTCGCTGTATCCGCGACGTCGCTCGGCGATGCTGCCGCTGCTGCACCTGGCCCAGGAGCAGGACGGGTACCTGACCGACGACGGCATGGCCGAGGTTGCCGAGCTGACCGGGACCACGCCGGCCGAGGTCCGGGGCACCGCGGCCTTCTACGACATGTTCCACCTCGAGCCGGTGGGCCGCTACGTGGTGGGCGTGTGCACGAATATCGCGTGCCTGCTGGCTGGAGGCGAGGAGCTGCTCGAGCACGCGCGCCACACGCTGGGCTGTGAGGTGGGCCACACCAGTGCCGACGGCCTCTTCACCCTCGAGGAGACCGAGTGCCTGGCCGACTGCAACATCGCGCCCGCCGTGCAGGTCAACCACCGCTACGTGCACGCCACCACCCCCGAGGAGCTCGACCGGCTGGTCGAGGACCTGCGCGCGGGGCGCCGGGATCACGACATCCCGCCCCACGGCACGCTGATCCGCGTGCGCCGCTCGGGCGGGCTGCGGGTCAGCGCCTCCGAGGTGGCCGAGGAGCGGGCCCGGGCGCGTGCCGAGCGCGAGGCCCGTGAGGCCGCGGCGTCGGAGGCCTCGTAGTGGCCGTGGTCGACACTCCACCCATCGTCACGGCGCGGCGCGACCTGACTGACTCGCACACGCTGGCGCGCTACCTGGACACCGGGGGATACCAGGGGCTGCGCCAGGCGCTCACCATGCACCCCGAGGCCGTTGCCGCCGAGGTCGACGCCGCCTCCCTGCTGGGTCGCGGCGGCGCGGGATTCCCCGCCGGGCGCAAGTGGTCGATGCTGCGCAAGTCACCGATCTCGTACCTGGTGGTCAACGGAGACGAGTCCGAGCCCGCCACCTTCAAGGACCATTACCTCGTCGAGCGCGACCCGCACCAGCTCGTCGAGGGCGTGGTGATCGCGGCCTACGCGCTGCAAGTCTCCCAGGCCTTCATCTTCCTGCGCGGGGAGTTCGCCCTGGGCCTCGAGCGTGTCCAGCAGGCCATCAACGAGGCCTACGAGCACGGGGCACTGGGTCGCAACATCTTCGGCTCGGGCTTCTCAGTCGACCTCGTCGTGCACCCGGGGGCCGGGGCCTACATCTGCGGTGAGGAGACCGCCCTGCTCGAGGCCCTCGAGGGCAAGCGCGGCTTCCCGCGCATCAAGCCGCCGTTCTTCCCGGCCGTGACCGGACTCTACGGCGAGCCCACCGTCGTCAACAACGTCGAGACGATGTCCAACCTCCCGTGGATCATCCTCCACGGCGGGGCGGCCTTCGCCGCTCTCGGCGGGGGCCGCTCGACGGGCACGCGCATGTTCGCGCTCTCGGGTCGCGTGAACCGGCCCGGCGTCTACGAGATCGAGATGGTCAAGAACACCTTCCGCGACCTGATCTACGACGATCGCCTCGGCGGGGGCATCCCGGGCGGGCACGAGCTGCGAGCCTTCATCCCCGGCGGGGTGTCGGCACCCTGGTTCGGTCCCGAGCACCTGGACATGGTGCTGGGCCAAGACGAGGTCGGAGCGGCCGGCTCGATGCTGGGATCGGGCTCCATTGTCGTGATGGACGACACCACCTGCGTCGTGCGCGCGGCGTGGCGGATCACCAAGTTCTTCTCCCGCGAGTCGTGCGGGCAGTGCACGCCCTGCCGGGAGGGATCCGGGTGGGCCGAGCGGATCCTCTACCGCCTGGAGCACGGTGGCGGGCGCACCGAGGATGTCGACGTGCTGCTCGACCTGTGCGACAACATCTCGCCCGGGTTGAATTGGCCGCCCCAGCAGACCACCATCTGCGTGCTCGGCCCGTCGATCCCCTCGTCGGTCACCTCGGCCATCTCGAGATTCCGCGATGACTTCTACGCGCACGTCCAGCACGGGAGCTGCCCCCATGAGTGAGCCCATCTCCATCACCCTGAACGGGCGCGTGGTCGTGGCCCAGCCCGGCGAGTTGCTGATCGAGGCCGCCGAGCACGCTGGCGTCTTCATCCCGCGCTTCTGCTACCACCCGCGGATGGAGCCCGTTGGGGTGTGCCGCATGTGCCTGGTCGAGGTGGAAGGTCCGCGCGGGTCCACGCTGCAGCCCTCCTGCTTCGTGCGCGTCAACGACGGCATGGTGGTGAACACCGACTCGGACAAGGCCAAGAAGGCCCAAGACGGCGTCCTGGAGTTCCTGCTGGCCAACCACCCCCTGGACTGCCCGGTGTGCGACAAGGGCGGCGAGTGCCCGCTGCAGGACCAGACCCTGGCCTACGGGCCGGGAGAGTCGCGCTTCATCGAGGAGAAGCGCCACTTCGTCAAGCCGGTCGAGATCGGTCCGCTGGTGCTACTGGATCGTGAGCGGTGCATCCAGTGCTCCCGGTGCACGCGCTTTGCCGCCCAGGTCGCCGGTGACGCGCAGATCGACTTCGCCGGGCGCGGCGACCTCATCGAGGTGGCGACCAGCCCGACGCAGCCCTTCGACTCGATCTTCTCGGGCAACACTGTCCAGATCTGTCCGGTGGGCGCGCTGACGGCGCGTCCGTACCGGTTCAGCGCGCGACCCTGGGACCTCTCCCAGGTCGAGAGCACCTGCACGACCTGTGCGGTGGGCTGCCGCGTGGCGGTCCAGTCCAGCGGCAACCGCCTCACCCGCGTCCTCGGGGTGGACAGCGACGCCGTCAACCACGGCTGGCTCTGCGACAAGGGTCGCTTCACCCTCGACGCCGTGGACGGCCACGCCGACCGCGACGACCCCCTGGACCCGCGAGCCCGCATCACCACCCCCCTGGTACGCCGCGACGGCGGGCTGGTCCCCACGACCTGGGGCGACGCCCTGGCGCGGGCGGCGGCGCTGCTGCGCGCACCGGGCCCCGACGGCGTGGGCGCCATCGGGGGCGCGGCGCTGACCAACGAGGGGGCCTTCGCCTGGCAGCAGGTGCTGCGCGACGTTTTGAGCAGCCCGCACCTCGACGCCCAGTACGGCGACGGCCTGGATCCCACGCTGGTCCAGTCCCTGCCGGCCGCCACCATCGACGACGCGGCTGCCGCGCGCGTCGTGGTGACCCTGACCGGGGACCTGCGCGAGGAGCTGCCCGTGCTCTTCCTGCGCCTGCGCGCGGGCATTGCGGCGGGCCGGACCGCCCTGATCGAGCTGGCCTCGGGACCCAGCGCCCTGCGCTCGCTGGCCCGGGTCGTGATTCCCGTCGTGCCCGGCGAGGCCGCCGACATCGCCAGCGCCCTGGTCGACGGCGCGCGTCCCGCCAGTGCCGACGCCGTCGGCGTGGCGCGCGAGCTCCTGGGTGACGGGGAAGGCGTGGTGGTCGTCGTGGGACGGGCCAACCTCGCCGAGCATCCCGGCATCGCCGAGCGGGCCGCCCTGCGGCTGGCGACGGGCCTGCCGAAGGCCCGGTTCCTCGTGGCGCTGCGGCGCGGCAACGTGCGCGGAGCGCTCGACATGGGCCTGGTGGCCCAGTGGCGTCCCGGACGGGTGTATGACGCCTCGGCGCGGGGGCGCGACACGCGCGCGCAGCTCGAGGCGCTGCGGCGCGGTGAGCAGGGGGCCGTGGTGCTCCTGGGCGCCGACGTGCTCGGCAACGTGCTCGATCGCCAAGGTGCCGCCGCGGCCCTGGATGCTGCGGCGGTGGTCGCGGTGACCGGTCACGGGTCGCCGACGCTGGCCTACGCCGACGTCGTGCTGCCCGCGCACGTCCAGCACGAGCGCAACGGGACCGTGACCAACCTCGAGGGTCGCGTCAGCGCCGTGGTGGCCAAGGTCACCGCGCCCGGCGCTGCCTGGTCCGATGTCACCATCGCCGCCGAGCTGGCCGCCGAGCTGGGTCAGGCGCTCGACTACGACACGGCCGAGGCCGCGGCCGCCGTCATCGAGCAGACCACCGGCTATCCCACGCACACCGTGCTCACCAGTGCGAGCATCGATGGCGTGGTGGCCGCGACAGGAGCCACGTCGACCCGCCGCGTCCTGGACCCGATCGCCTTCCCGGGCATCGCCTCGGCCGACGCCGTCGGGCTGGCGTCCTTCGCCGGTGACACGCTGGCCCTCGACGTCGAGATCGACGCGCGAGGCAATGTGGTGCCGACGCTGGCCCAGGTGGCGATCGCCGAGGTCTCCGTGCCCCCGGTCGACGCCTACGCCTGGCGTGTTCTGATCGCGCGACGCCTCTACGACCACGGGGCCGCCCTCGCCGCATCGCCGGCTTTGGCCGAGCTGCGCGTGCCGCTCACGCTGGGCCTGCACCCCACCGACGCCGACCGGCTGGGCCTGGCCTCGGGTGACGAGGTCGCGGTGCGCGGCGTCGCGCGCCAGACAACCCTGCGGGTGCGCATTGACGAGGGGCTCCCCCGGGGCGTCGTGAGCCTGGACGGTGCCACCGGGACCTTCGACGGCGACGACATCCTCGCCGACGTGATCGAGGAGGGCGCGACCGTGGCTCAGGTCCGACTGGAGACGCGATGATGCTGGCCTCGACGGTCGACCCGATCTACGCCCACGGCGTCACCCTGGCGGTCGTCGTGATCGTGCTCGTGCGCATGCTGGTGGGCTTCGCCGTGCTGATGGGCGCGGTGACGATCATGATCTGGTTCGAGCGCAAGGCGATCTCGGACATGCAGAGCCGCCTCGGCCCGACGCGCTGGGGTCCCTTCGGGCTCTTCCAGACGCTGGCCGACGGCCTCAAGCTCATCGTCAAGGAGGATCTGGTCCCCGCCGAGGCCGACCGGTTCACCTTCAAGCTGGCGCCGTACCTCTCGCTGATCCCGGCCCTCGTCACCTTCGCCATCGTGCCCGTGGGCGGCACCGTGGACATCGCCGGGCACCCCGTGACGCTCCAGATCGCCAACCCACCCATCGGCGTGCTGCTGATGCTGGCCATGTCGGGCATCTCGGTCTACGGCGTCGTCCTGGCCGGTTGGTCCTCGGGCTCCAAGTACCCGCTGATGTCCGCGGTGCGCGCGAGCGCCCAGATGATCAGCTACGAGGCCGCACTCGGCATGACCATCGTCACCGTGGTGCTGGCCACGGGCTCGCTGTCGACCCAGAACATCGTGGCCGCGCAGGCTCACGGCATCTGGCACTGGAACCTCATCCGCTTGGGCGTGGTGCCCTTCGTCATCTTCCTGATCGCGATAACCGCCGAGCTGAACCGTCCTCCCTTCGACGTGGTCGAGGCCGAGACCGAGCTCGTGGGCGGGTTCCACACGGAGTACTCCTCGTTCCGCTTCGGCGTCTTCTACCTGGCCGAGTTCATGAACACCATCACGATGTCGGCGGTCATCGTGACGCTGTTCCTGGGCGGCCCGGCGGGCTGGGTGCCCAACATTCCCCACCTGCGCTGGGTCTTCCCGATCCTGTGGTTCCTGATCAAGACGGTGTTCTTCGCCTTCTCCTACATCTGGTTCCGCGCGGCCCTCCCGCGCTTCCGCTACGACCAGCTCATGGATCTGGGCTGGAAGCGCCTCATCCCCCTCAGCCTGGGCTGGCTGCTGATCATCGCGGGCTTCCTCATCAAGATTTCGTGGGGCTTCCTCATGGCCGCACTCGTGATCCTGGCCTGGACCCTGCTCTCGCGCACGGTGGCCATCGGTGAGCACCGCCGGGAGGGGGCCGACTCCCTGCTGCCGACCGTGGGCGAGCGCCCCCTGCCCGGCCGCGTGCTACGCGCCTTCACGGACCGGGAGGGGGAGTGATGGCCGGACCACTCGACTTCTTCGGCGGCTTCAAGATCACCTTGCGCCACATCGGGCGCGTCCGGGTGACCACGGCCTACCCGGAGGCCAAGCGGCCCAAGCAGCCGCGCCAGCATGGCCGACACGTCCTGAACCGCTACGAGGACGGCTCCGAGAAGTGCATCGGGTGCGAGCTGTGCGCCGGGGTCTGCCCCGTCGACTGCATCCACGTGCGCGGGCTGGACAACCCGCCCGATCACCCGGTGTCGCCGGGTGAGCGCTACGGCTACGTCTACGAGATCAACTTCCTGCGCTGCATCCACTGCGACATGTGCGTGGAGGCCTGCCCCACCCAGGCGATCACCGAGTCCAAGCTCTTCGAGTTCTCGTTCTCCAACCGCGCCGACGCCATCTACACGAAGGCCGAGCTCCTGGTCGACGACGAGGGCCGGCCCCAGCGCCTGCCGTGGGAGGACTGGCGCGAGGGCGAGGACGCCATGACCGGCGGCTGGATGCGCGCCACCTCGCCAGCGGGAGCCGCCGACTACGAGGGCGTGGTCCAGTGGACCGGCGACCTCGGCGTCGGCGTGCGGGCGCCCGAGGGCGGCCAGTCCGAGCAGCGTAATGACGCCGCGACCGGCTCCAAGCCGCTGCGCACCGCGTTCTTCCGCCACATCGTGCCCCAGGACCTGCCCGACGGGGTGCGCGGGCTGCGCGGTCGCATCGCGGCCTGGCGCGCGATCAAGGGAGGCCAGCTGTGATCGGCGCCGCCTACGCCATACCCGACATCCTCGCGTTCGTGGTCGCGGCCCTGATGATCGTGGCTGGGGCCATCGGCGTGCTGGCCGTGCGCAATCCCGTGCACGCGGCCCTCAGCTTGATCCTGACGCTCTTCGGCGTGGCGGTGGCCTTCGTCGCCCAGTCCGCGGACTTCCTGGCCGTCGTCCAGATCATCGTGTACGCGGGCGCCATCGTCGTCCTGTTCTTGTTCGTGATCATGTTCCTCGGCGTGGACCGCACGGACCCCGTGCGCGTCGAGCCGCTGGTCGGCCAGCGGGCCCTGGCCGCCGTCGGCGTGGTCGTGACCATCGGGGGCCTGGTGGCGCTGCTGGCGTCCTCGCACTGGGTCACTGGCGCCATCGCGGTGTCGAGCGCGGGTCACCCAACGCCCGTGGGCGCGAGCAACGTGCGCGCTATCGGCACTGCGGTCTTCACCACCTACCTGTTCGCCTTCGAGGCGACGGCCGCGCTCCTCATCATCGCGGTCGTGGGCGCGGTGCTGCTGGCGCGGCGCGAGCGGCACATGGATCGAGAGGGGGAGGCGTGAACGTCCCGGCAGCCTGGTACCTGGTCCTGGCGGCCGTGCTCTTCGGCATCGGCTCCTTCGGACTCCTGACCCGGCGCAGCGCCCTGATCATCTTCATGTGCCTCGAGCTGCTGCTGAACGCGGTGAACCTGACCTTCGTGACCTTCGCACGCACCCTGCGCGACATCGGTGGCCAGGCCGCCGTCTTCTTCGTGATGGTCGTCGCGGCGGCCGAGGTGACCGTCGGGCTCGGCATCGTGGTCACGGTCTTTCGCCGCCGGTCCTCCACCTCGGTGGACGAACTCTCCGAGATGAAGGGCTGAGATGGCGCACGTGTCCACCCTGATCCTGCTGCTGCCCCTGGCGGGCTTCCTGGTGATCCTGCTGTTCGGCCGGGGCCTCTCCGAGCGGGCCATCGGCTCCATCGGGACCGGGGCGGTGGCGCTCAGCTTCGTCTTCACCGTGGTCAGCTTCGTCGACCTGCTCTCGCGCAACGCGCGCGAGGTGACCGTGACCATGTTCACCTGGTTCAACGTGGGCGGCCTGCACGTTTCGGCGGCGCTGCTCGTTGACCCCCTGTCCATCACGATGGCCCTGTTCGTTACGGGGATCTCCGCCCTGATCCACCTGTACTCCATCGGGTACATGCACGGCGAGCGTGACTTTCGCAAGTTCTTCGTGTACCTGAACCTCTTCGTCTTCTCGATGCTCACCTTGGTGCTGGCCAACAACCTCGTCCTCACCTTCGTGGGCTGGGAGGGCGTGGGCGCGTGCTCGTACTGGCTGGTCGCCTACTACTTCGACCGCGACAGCGCGGCCAGCGCGGGCAAGAAGGCGTTCGTCTACAACCGCGTCGGGGACGTCGGGCTCCTGGTGGCGATGTTCTTGCTGTTCAGCCGGCTGCACACGCTGAACTACCTGACGATCTTCAACCGTGCCGGGACGCTGACGTCGGTGGCCGCCACCGTCGTCGTGCTGGCGCTGCTGCTGGCCGCGACTGGCAAGAGCGCGCAGATCCCGCTGTTCAACTGGCTGCCCGACGCGATGGAGGGCCCCACCCCGGTGTCCGCGCTCATCCACGCGGCCACCATGGTGACCGCGGGCGTGTACCTCCTGGCCCGCATGGCGCCGGTGCTGGCGCTGTCGAGCTCGGGTCGCGCCACCGTCGCGATCATCGGCGCCGTGACCTCCTTCGTGGCCGCGACGATCGCCACCTCCCAGCGCGACATCAAGAAGGTGCTGGCCTTCTCGACGGTGTCCCAGATCGGCTACATGATCCTGGCCGTGGGGGCGGGCGCCTACTCGGCGGCGATCTTCCTGATGATCGCTCACGCCTTCTTCAAGGCTCTGCTGTTCCTGGGATCGGGGTCGGTGATCCACGCCCTCGACGGCGAGCAGGACATGCGCAAGATGGGGGGACTGGCTCGCTTCTTGCCCCTCACCTTCCCGACCTTCCTGATCGCCTGGCTGGCCATCTCGGGCATCCCGCCCTTCGCCGGCTTCTGGGCCAAGGGCGACGTGCTGACCAACACCTACGCGTACTCCAAGCCCCTGTGGCTGCTCGGGGTGCTGACAGCGATCCTGACCGCGTACTACATGAGCCGGCTGTTCGTGCTGACCTTCCGGGGAACCGAGCGCTTCCGCGAGGTGACCCACGGGCACGACCCCCACGAGTCGCCCTGGGTCATGACCGTGCCGCTGGTGATCCTGGCCGTGCTCGCCACCCTGGGCGGCGTGATCGACCTGCCCTGGATCCACCACAACTCGCTGGCCGGCTTCCTCGACCCGACCTTCGGCTACCTGCCCTTGACCGCCCACACGTCGACCGGGGCCCAGGTGACCCTGGCCGTCGTGGACGTGGTGGCGGCGCTGCTGGGGCTGGTCGCGGCCTTCTCCATCTGGCGCAACCGCGTCAGCTCCCCGACCTACGAGCGCAGCTTCCTGGAACGCGTGTGGCGCTGGGATGATGCCTACGACGCCACCATCGGGCGCCCCCTGACGCGGGCCGCGCAGATCGGCGACACCGTCGTGGAGCCCCGCATCATCGACGGCGCCGTGGCCGCGGTGGCCGGGGGCGTACGCCGCAGTGCCGAAGGCCTGCGCAAGGCGCAGTCGGGCTTCGCGCGCCACTACGCCCTGGCCATGGTCCTGGGCGTCAGCGTCGTGATCGTGTATCTCGTGGCGAGGGTCGGGTAGCTATGCACTCTTCACTGTGGTTGACCGTGCTGGTGTGGCTGCCGCTCCTCGGCGCCGCGGCGGCCCTGCTGGCCCGCCGCCGGCCCGGCGCGCCCTTCGCGGTGGCCGTCGTCACGGCCAGCGTCGAGCTCGCGGTGTCGCTCATCGTGGCGGTGCTCTACAACGATCACCTGGCCGGGGCGCACACCTTCGACTTCGTGGGCCGCTGGGTGCTGGCCGCCCCCTTCGGCCTGGCCTACGACGTGGGCATCGACGGGATCTCCCTGCTGCTGGTGGTGCTGACCGCGCTGGTCGTGCTGCTGGCGCTGCTCGGCGCGCGCGAGAAGCGCAGCGAGGCCGCGTTCGTGAGCTGGCTGCTGATGCTGACCACCTTCACGATGGGCAGCTTCGTGGCCCGCGACCTGCTCGAGTTCTTCATCTTCTTCGAGCTGACCCTGGTGCCCAGCTACTTCCTGGTGGCCCACTGGGGTGGCGCCCAGCGCTCGCGGGCGGCGCTCAAGTTCTTCGTGTACACCTTTGCTGGCTCGGCGTTCCTGTTCACCGGCCTGCTGTATCTGGGCTTCCTCCACCAGCACCAGGTGGGTGGCTCGCTGACCTTCGCCGACGCCGCGCTGGCCTCGACGTCCATGAGCCACGCGACCGCCGTCTGGCTCTTCGTGGCCTTCGCCATCGCCTTCGGGGTCAAGTCGCCGATCTGGCCCCTGCACACCTGGTCACCCCTGGCCTACGCCGAGGCCCCCACGGCCGGCTCGATGGAGCTGTCGGCGCTGCTGGCCAAGCTCGGCTCGTACGGCCTGCTGCGCTTCGCGGTCGGGCTGTTGCCTCTGGCCCTGTCGACGGTGCGCCCCTACATGCTGACCCTGGCGGTGATCAGCATCATCTACGGCTCGGCCCTGGCGGCCGCCACGCCGGACCTGAAGCGGCTGGTGGCCTACTCGTCCCTGGCCCAGATGGGCTTCGTGACCCTGGGCATCATGACGGGCTCGACCATCGCGACGACCGGCGCCGTGTTGCTGATGTTCAACCACGGGGTGATCACGGCGGGCCTCTTCTTGCTGATCGGGTACATCGAGCGTCGCCGCGGCAGCGCGACCATCGCCAACCTGCGCGGGATGCAGGGCTCGGCCCCGGTGCTCGCGGGCCTGTTCACCGTGGTGATGATGGCCTCGATCGGGCTGCCGGGGCTGTCGGGCTTCATCAGCGAGTTCCTCGTGCTGGTGGGCGCGTTCTCGACGCACGCCTGGTGGGCGGTCGCGGCCACGCTCGGCGTCGTGCTGGCCGCCGTCTACCTGCTGTGGGCCTACCAGCGGATCTTCCACGGCCTGGCCCGTGACGTCGACCAAGTGCCCGACGTGACGCACCGGGAACGCTGGGTGATCGCCCCGATCGTGGCGATCGTCGTCGTCCTGGGCGTCTTCCCCAAGCCGGTCCTGGACCGCGTGACGCCCACCGCCCATCAGTTCGTCGAGAGCGTGACGCCCGCGGGGGTGACCAAGTGAGCCTGACCATCCCCTCGATCCACTACCTGGCGATCCTGCCGGTCCTGATCCTGTTCGCCGGCGCCATCGTGCTGCTCGGGGTGACCGCACTGGTGCGCGGGGCCCTGCGCACCTCCGTGGCCACGGGCATTACCCTGCTCGCCGCGGCCGGCGCCTTCGCCGCCGGCTTCTTCCAGTGGGCCAACCTCGACCGCTACGGCCCCTCCACCACGATCGCCCACGCCATCGTGCTCGACGGCTTCTCGGTGGTGGCCTCGGCGGTGATCGCCGTCTCCTTGGCACTGGCCACGCTCGTCGCCCACGACTGGTTCCGCCGCGAGGGCGTCCGGGGTGCCGAGTACCACATCCTGGCGCTGGCCACCGCGGCCGGCGCCGTGCTGATGACGCAGGCCAACGACCTCATCGTGATCTTCCTGGGACTCGAGACGCTCTCGATCGGCCTGTACGTGCTGGTCGCCTTCGACCGCCACCGCGGGGCGTCGGCCGAGGCGTCCCTGAAGTACTTCGTGCTGGGCGGGTTCGCCTCGGCGCTGTTCATCTACGGCGCGGCCCTCGTCTACGGGGCGACTGGGTCGACCAACCTGTCGACGGTGTCCTACTTCCTGGGCGCCAACGTCGTCTTGCGCCCCGGCCTGCTCTACGCGGGCGGGGCGCTGCTGCTGGTCGGGTTCGCCTTCAAGGTCGCCGCCGTGCCGTTCCACCAGTGGTCGCCCGACGTCTACGAGGGCGCCCCCACCCCGGTGACCGGCTACATGGCCGCAGTCGTCAAGGTCGGGGCCTTCGCCGCCCTGATCCGCGTCCTGATCTCAGCCCTGGGCACGCAGATCACGACGTGGCGTCCCATCCTGTGGGCGCTGGTGGTCCTGACCACGATCATCGGTGCCTCGCTGGCCATCGTCCAGCGCAACGCCAAGCGGATGCTGGCCTACTCGTCGATCAACCACGCGGGCTTCATCCTGCTTGGTGTGTGGGCGGCCAGTGCGCGCGGCTCGGCGGCCTCCCTCTTCTACCTGGCGACCTACGCGCCCGTGGTGGTGGCCACCTTCGCGGTGGTCACCCTGGTGGGCGGCCCGGGCGATGAGCGCCACAGCGTCGACTCCTACCGGGGCCTGGCGCGGCGCCAGCCCTGGCTCGGCGCGGCGCTCGGCATCTTGCTGCTGAGCCAGCTGGGCGCGCCCTTGACGACTGGCTTCTACGCCAAGTTCGCGGTGCTCGCCGCGGCGGTGGACGGCGGTGGCGGGCCCCTGGCCCTGCTGGCCCTGCTCGGTGCGGCCATCGCCGCGTTCTTCTACCTGCGCTGGACGATCGTCCTGTACGCCGAGTCCCCCGAGGGCGCCGTCAGCATCCCGGTGCCTCGAGCCACGGCCCTGGCCATCGGGGCGGGCGTCGCCGTGACGCTGGTCTTCGGCGTCTGGCCCGGTCCCCTGGCCACCCTGGCCCAGCACGCGACGGTCCTGTTCACCTCGTGAGGCCCGTCGCGATCGCGACGGCCGCGGGGGCGGACGATCCCGACGAGGCGGTCCTGGTGGCCGCCCTGGCCCGTCACGGACTGGCGGGCGAGGCTCGGGTGTGGAGCCAGGAGGCCGTGCCCTGGGACGACTACGCCCAGGTGGTCGTGCGCTCGACGTGGGACTACACGCGCCAGCCCGCCGCATTCCTGGCCTGGATCCGCGCCCGGCGCACCATCCTCAACCCGGCCGCGGCGCTGGCCTACTCGGCCGACAAGCACTACCTGGTCGACCTGACCTCCCGCGGCCTGCCGGCGGTGCCGACGGCTGTCGTCGAGGTGGGGGCGGCCCGCGAGTGGCCCCCCGGCGACGTCGTTGTCAAGCCGGCCATCGGTGCCGGATCGCTGGGGGCGGCCCGCTTCGCCGCTGCCGACGCGGTCGGCGCCCGGGCCCACGTGGCCGCCCTCCACGCCCGCGGGCTGGCCGCCATCGTCCAGCCCTACCGCGCGAGTGTCGAGACCCGCGGCGAGCTGGCTCTCATCTACTTGGGGGGGCGCCTCTCCCACGCCGTGCGCAAGGACGCCCTCCTCTCCTACGCCGAGCACGAGCGCACGCCGGCCCTGCGCCGGGCCGGCATCCGCGCCGAGCCCGCTGACGGGGCCGCGCGGGAGGTCGGTGACGCCGTGCTGGCGACGCTCGGGTTCGCCGACCTGGCCTACGCCCGCGTCGACCTGCTGGCCCACGAGGGCTCGTGGCAGGTGCTCGAGCTCGAGCTGGTCGAGCCCATGCTGTACCTCGGCTATCAGCCCGGAGCCGCCGATGCCCTGGCCGCCGCGATCGCCGAACGCACCCCCGCCTAAAGTTCCTCTATGACTTCGCACCCTCCCGAGCCCGGGCACCTGCTCGCGACGCCGGAGCTGCTGAGCCTGGCCACGCAGTTCACGGGCGTGGCGGTGTGGGAGTACGACTACCGCACCAACACCATGGATCGCTCGGCCAACCACGACAGCCTGTACGGGCTCGACTGGCAGGATCCGTGGCGCATCGAGACCTTCCTCGCGGCCACGCACCCCGAGGACCGGGCCGCCGCCGCCGCCGCCATCGATGCGGCCGTCGCCCCCGGCGGGCCCGACGAGTACGACTACGACTTCCGGGTCGTCGACCCGGCCGAGCAGATCCGCTGGCTGTGGGTGCGAGGCCGCGTGGTCGAGCGTGACGCCACCGGTCGGGGCCAGCGGGTGCGCGGGACGCTGATCGACGTGACCGAGCGGCATCGTCTCGAGAGCCACCTCTCCAAGGTGAATCGCCTCTACGCGACGCTGAGCGAGTGCAATCAGGCGGTCATCCGCAGCGGCAACGAGGACGAGTTGTTCGCCCGGATCTGCTCGGCCGCGGTGCGCGTGGGCTCCCGAGCCGCTTGGGTCGCCAGCGTCGAGCCCGGCGGCCTGCGCGTCGTGGCGCACGCCGGCGAGGGCCTGCGCGCCTTCCTCAGCGAGCGGGCCGAGCTGCTGGCCCACGCCGGCAGTGCTGGTGTGGATCTGCCAGCCGAGGCCGCGGCCACCGGACGCGTGGCCGTGCGCCAGATCGGGGTCACCGGGCTCGACGCGCTGGCGGCGGCGTGCCTGCGCCAGGGCTGGCGCTCGGCCGTCTCCCTCCCGCTGGTGCGCGGCGGCGCGGTGGTGGCGGCCCTGACCCTCTACGCGGTGGAGAGTGACTTCTTTGACGAGTCGGTCGGCTCGCTGCTGGCCGAGATGGCCAGCGACGTCAGCTTCGCCCTGGACCGCTTCGCCGCGTTGCGCGCCCACGAGCTGGTCGAGCAGCAGCGCCAGCTCGCGGAGTCACGCTGGCGCACCCTGGTGGACCAGCAGGCAGTCGCCATGGTGGTCTTCGTCGACGGCCGCGTCGAGGAGGCCAACGAGCGGGCGGCGTCCCTGCTGGGCTACGCCAGCGTCGCCGACCTGGTGCGGGCGGACCCCGCCGTTCGGTCGTGGCTGGCGCAGGTCGGCGGCGCCCGGGAGGTGCGGCGCGGCACGATCACCGGCGACGGGGTGCCGCGGGCGCTGCGCTACGTGGCCACCCCCGTCGAGGGCGGCGGGCGTCACGAGGTCGTGGCGGTGCTTGCCGAGGTCGACCCGGCGAGCTAGCCGGAGCGCTCGCGCGCGGCCGCCAGCACGGACTCGGGCACGACGGTCCCGGGCCGGTTCACGGGATCATGGGACAAGAAGCGCCCGATGAGAGGCAGCTCGGTGATGGACTCGGCGCGCAAGATGGCCGACACCACCGGGACGAAGCTCTCGGCCGCCGGGTAGACGAGGTAGCGCGGCAGCCACGTGGGCTGGTACTTGGCGTTGAAGGACCACAGGGACTCGAGGGGCAGAATGCCCGACAGGCGCCGCAGCCCCCAGCGCTCGATGCGCGTGAAGGTCCCCTCGCCGCGCTCCCCGTCGAGGACCGAGCGGAAGGCCGCGAAGTTGAGGGAGAGCCCGCGCCCGCGGTGCTCGCGCAGGTGGGCGATGGTCGAGCACAGGGCGAAGTCGATGAGCCCGTTGGGGTGCTCGCCGGGGTCCCGGCGCATCAGGTCGAGCGAGTAGCCCGCGATGGCCGGGGAGGGCACGAACTGGCAGACCGCGGCTGGACGGCCCGCCGGGTCCGAGACCACCGTGAGCAAGAGCCCCTGGTCGCGCGGATCGAACAGCCGGCCCAGCATCATCGAGAAGCCGCGCTCGCCCTCGCCCCGGCGCAGCAGGGCGATGAGATCGACCAGGGCGGGCACCCGCAGGGGATCGATCGTGGCCGGGTCCAGGAACTCGACCGTGTAGCCGTGGCGGGCCAGCCGGGCGCAGGCCTGGCGCAGCCCCTTCATCTTGTGGCCCTCCAGGCTGAAGGTCTGGCAGTTGACGATGGCCTCATCGCCCAGATAGATCGAGTGGAGACCGGCGGCGTGGTAGACGGGCAGCCAGTCCGATCCGGCCCCCATGACCGCGACGGTCCAGGCGCGGGCGTCGGCGTAGGCGCGAAAGGCGCGGAACACCTCGGTGCGCTCGGCGGTGGGCCCGATGGGGTCCGGGGAGACCAGGGCGACGCCACCGTAGACGGCGTAGGCGACCAGCGAGTCGCGAAAGAAGAAGAACTGCTTGTCGTCGCGCAGGGCGAAGTAGTCGAGGGTGCCCCGCCCGTGGCGCCGCACTATCTCGCGGGCCCGCAGCTCGGCCAGCCGCCGCTCGCGACCCGAGGCCCGCGAGAGGCGGCGGTCGACGACCGGGCGGGTCACCAGGTAGAGCGCCACGACGATCAGCCCCAGGCCGACCGCGCCCAGGGTGGGCGTGGCGAAGTCGCCGACGCGGTCGGGCAGCGCGACCGAGGTGATGCCGATGAGCCTCTCGAGGACCGCGACCAGGACCGTGGGCAGCCCGGGCACGCTGCGATGCGCGGACAACTCGATGCCCAGGGTCGCCCCCACGACGGTCAGGACCGCGACCAGCCCCAGGCGGGGCAGCGCGAGGCGCAGGCTCTCGCGATCGGTCGTCGCGCGGAAGTGGCGGCGCTCGATCAGCAGCGCGCTCAGGAGGCTGACGGCCAGCACCGGGCTCACCAGGCTGCCCGCGCGAGCCAGGTGCGCGAGGGTCGTCGCGCCCGTCAGCACCACCGCGACCGTCCAGGAGCGCCGCTGACCGCGCCGCAGGCCGCGGGCCACCATGATCAGGACCACGCCGGCCACGGCGGTGAGGGCCGCCGCCGACTGGGCGGCCCCGAGCGACAGGAAGGCCTCCACCGCGTGCAGGCGGCTGCGCAGCGGGGGCAGGGTGGTCACGGTCACGTCGATCAGGCCGTCGAGGAGGACCAGCCCGCTGATCACGCGCCGCACCGTGCGTTGGCGGCGCTGGGCGGCCAGCCCGTCGGGGGCGATGGGGTAGGGGTCGCCCACGGGCCAGGCCCCGACCTCGGTGGTGGCGCTCGGGGCGTCGACCTGGGCGGGGTCGGCCGCGACGAGGCGCTCGAGCCAGGTGCCGTAGCGCGCCCGGGACTGACCCACGACCATGCGCACCTGAACCGCGCCGCCGGCCTCGAGCTGGACGACGCTCCAGCGGTCGGTGGGCACGAACACCGGGGGCAGGCCGAAGCGGCCGTGCCGCTCGACCACGGTGGCCCGGGCCGGCCCGGGCGCGGCGCAGAAGCCGCGATCCAAGAAGGCCAGGGCCGGCGCGGAGGCGCCACCCACGATGGCTCCGGCCCCGCCGCGCCCCACCATGCGGCGGGCGAATTCCAAGGCGTCCACGCCGTCCACGGTCACCGCAGCCAGCGGGTCGAGGGGCCGGGGTGGGGCCCCGGCGGCCCCTCGCTCGAAGCGCCGGCGCACGACCAGACCGGCCAGGGCGGCGATGCCGGCCTCGACGAGGCCCACCACCACCACGGTCGTCACGAGTGCCGCCAGCAGGCCGGCGCTGTGGTGGTGGAGGTGGACCTCGAGGTCGAGGCGCAGGTGGTGCCGGGTGAGCCGGTTGGCCAGGGCCACGGCCAGGCTCGACAGGTCGGCGAGCACCACAGCGATGACCGGGAGCCACACCCACCCGCCCAGGCGCCGGTAGAGCATGCGGCTGGCGGCCAGGCGAGCCACCGCATCGGGGTCCTCGAGGTGCCGCGCGGCGTCTCGCTCGCGTTCGGCCAGGTCATTGTTCAGCGGCGGGGGGCACCCGGCCACGACGGCCACGTCGCGCACGCGGTCGCGCGTCGCGACCTGGAGCATCAGCTCGGGGGCGATCTCGACGCCGAGCTCGGTGAGCGCGGCGGCCACGGCGTCGTTGGCCAGCCACGCGTCGTCGTGGCCCGGCAGCACGATGAGGCGATGGTCGGGCTGGGCCAGGTAGGAGCGCAGAGCACTCACCAGCGTGGGCAGGGCGCGCAGCGTCGCGCGCACCGCGGTGGCCGGGTCGTCGTCGGTGGCCGCGAAGAGGTTTCCGGCCACCACGACGAGGGCCGGCTCGTCGAGGTCACCCAGGAGCGCGATCAGTTCGCGCAGCGGGCGGCGCGCCGGATTGGTCGTGGCCGCTAGCGAGAGGTCGCTGACGACGTAGACCCGCCGACCCACCGGGACGGGGATCGTGCTGCGGTCGGGGGTTACCACCGGTCCAGTCTTCCAGAGTCGCGGCGCGCCCCTCGCGCGGCTCAGGGCCGCGCGGCCAGGCGCGTCAGGGCCGCTCGCGCGGCGCGGCGCCCCGACCCGATGGCGGCCGGGATCCCGACACCGTCGTAGGTGCTGCCGGCCAGGTCGACCCCGGCGCGCTGCGCGGCGGCGCGCGCCGGCGCGATCAGGTCCCGGTACCCGACGACGTACTGGGGCAGGCCGGGCAGGAACCGCTGCACGTGCGCCGCGATGGGCCGAGTGGACCAGCCCAGCAGCACGGAGATCTCGTCAGCCACGCGGGCGCTCAGGTGCTCGTCGTCGAAGGCCGCGTAGCGCTGGTCGTCACTGCGACCCACGTGGGCGCGCACCAGCACGCGGCCCGGCTGGCGCAGGGGCTCCCACTTGCGGTCGAGAAACGTCAGCGCCGTGACGATCAGGGTTCCCCCGCCCGCCCAGGGGGTGCCGAGGGGCACCAGGACCCCCGTGCCGGCCGGGAGCGGTGCGCTCGCCTCGGGGTACGAGGCAGTGATCATGGCCGCCGCGGCGTACCGGACGGCGCCCAGGGCGGCCAGGTCCGGGTCCCAGGAACCCAGCAGGGCCGCGGTCACCGGCGCGGGCGTGGCCATCACCACCGCATCGGCGGGCGTCGCGGTGGTGGCCGTCTCGACGACCAGGGGGTGCTCGCCGGTCACGCGTCGCAGGGCCTGGACGGCCGCGCCGGTGCGCACGACGACGCCCCGGGCGGCTAAGTGCTCGACGAGCGCCTGGGGCAGGGAGCCCAGGCCCCCGCGCAGCGAGTGGAAGGCCGGACCCGCCGCCGCCGCGGGTGCGGGCGCCGACGCGGCCAGGGCGCGCAGGAGGGAGCCGCCACGCTGGGCGGCGGCCAGCAGCCCCGGGAGCAGCAGGGCGGCCGACAGGTCGTCGATGCGCCCGGCTTGGATCCCGCCCACCAGCGGCTCGACGACGGTGCGGGCGATCTCGTCGCCGAGCTTGGTGCGCACGATCTGGCCGATCGACGCATCGTCACCCACGCGCAGCGCCCGCGGCGCGAGCCCGTCTCGCCAGGCCGCGGCCCGCGCGTGCCAGGACAGGCCGCCCAGCTCGCGCAGCGCCGCCCTCGAGGTCGGCACGCCGAGAGCCAGGCTGCGCGGGAGGGGACGCAGCTGGCCGCGCAGCCACAGCGAGGCCCCGCTGGCGCCGATGTCGATCAGGTCCTCGGCCAGGCCCAGCTCCTCGATCAGCGTGCGGGCCTCGGGGCGGCGGGCCAGGAAGCCGTCGGGTCCCAGGTCGATCCTCTGGCCGTCAAGATCGCCCAGCACCAGGGGTCCCCCGACGCGGGCGGCGGCCTCGAGGACCTCGATGCGGGGAGCGTCCGGGTCCCCGGGGGCGCCACCGCTCAGCTCCCAGGCAGCGGCCAGCCCGCTTAGGCCGGCGCCGACCACGACCACCGACGGCCGCGCGCTCACGCGCCCGTCACCAGCCCGACCAGGATCGCAATCAGCGCCGGGTCATCGTTGAGCGAGGCGGTGCGCACCAGGTTCAGACCCACGGAGTGGGCCACGGCCTGGGCCTCGACGTCGATGTCGTAGAGCACCTCGAGGTGGTCGGCGACGAAGCCGATCGGGCAGATCACCACGTCGGTGAAGCCGGCGGCCCGCTTGTCGCGCAGCACCTGGAGGATGTCGGGGCCCAGCCACGCCTCCTCGGTGCGTCCCGCGGACTGCCAGGCCACGTCGAAGTGGCGCAGCCCCGCCAGCCGGGCGGCCTGCTCGGCGCTGGTGCGCAGCTGGTCGGGATAGGTGTCGCCCCGCTCGACGATGCGCTGGGGCAAGGAGTGCGCCGAGAAGACCACCTCGCTCGTGGCACGCCGATCGGGGGGCACGACCTCGAGCGCGGTGGTGACGCGCTGGGCCATCAGCTCGGCGAAGCCGGGAGCGTCCCACCAGGCGCCGATCGCGCGGTAGTCCACGCCCGGGCCCAGGGCGGCGGCGGCCCGCTCGTGGTACTCGTCGGTCGACATCGACGAGCTGTGCGGGGCCAGGGGCAGGCCAACCACGCGCGTGACCCCGGCGGCCACCAGGGCGGCGGCGCTCTCCTCGATCAGCGGTGCGGCGTACTTGGCGCCCAAGCGCACGTCGTAGTCTCCCGGGGCGGAGCGCTCGAGGGCCTCCGCGAGCGCGGACACCTGGTCGGCGGTGCGGGCGGCCAGCGGGGAGGTCCCGCCGATGGCGTCGTAGCGCCGCACCAGGTCGGCCAGCTGGTCGGGCCGCGGAGCGCGCCCGTGACGGATCCGCAGGTAGTAGGCCGCGACGTCTCCGCGCGTGGCCGGGGTCCCGTAGGCCATCACCAGCACGCCGGTCGTCCTCATCGGCCGGCCCGCCCCTCCTCGTGGACCACCCGCACGACGGCCGCCAGCACCTCGGGATCCGTCGAGGGCAGCACCCCGTGGCCCAGGTTGAAGATATGGCCGGCCTCCTCGCCGGCGCGGGCGAGCACCTCGCGCGCGGCCTCGGTGGCCAGGTCGGCACCGGCCAGGCAGCGTGCCGGGTCGAGGTTGCCCTGCACCGGGCGGCCCCCGACGCGGCGTCGCGCGTCGTCCAGGTCGACGCGCCAGTCGATGCCCATCACGTCGCTGCCGGCGCCGGCCATGAGGTCGAGCAGCTCGCCGGTCCCCACGCCAAACAGGATCGTGGGTACCTGGCGGGCGCGCACGTGGGCCAGGATGCGCGCGCTCGGCCCGCGCGCGAAGCGGGCGTACTCGCTGCGCGAGAGGGCGCCGGCCCACGAGTCGAACAGCTGCACCACGGCGGCGCCGGCGTCGATCTGGGCGTCGAGGAACGCGATGGTGGCCGCGACGATGCGTTCGCACAGCTGGTCCCAGAGGTCCGGGTCGCGGTGCATGAGGGACTTGACCTGCCCGAACTCCCGGCTGGGGCCGCCCTCGATCAGGTAGCTGGCCACGGTGAAGGGCGCGCCGGCGAACCCGATGAGGGGCGTCTTGGTGGCCGAGAGCTCCCGCAGGGCGAGCGTGGCGGCTTGGCTGACTGGCGCCAGCTCCTCCACCGTGGGCGGCCGGAGGCGCTCGACGTCGGCCCGGGTGCGCACCGGATGGGCGACGACCGGGCCGCGACCGGGCACCACGTCGATGCCGAAGCCCGCCAGGTGGTAGGGGACCACGATGTCCGAGAAGAGCACGGCGCCGTCCACGCCGTAGCGCCGCACCGGCTGCAGCGTGATCTCGCTGGCCACGACGGGGTCCTCGATGGCCTGCAGGATCGAGCCACTGCCCCGCAGGGCCCGGTACTCGGGCAGCGAGCGCCCGGCCTGGCGCATGAACCACACCGGGACGTGGTCGACCGGCTCGCCGCGGCAGGCGCGCACCAGGACTGGATCGTCTCGCGTCGTCGGAATGGGTTCAGCCTAGACACCCGTGAATCGCCGCGTTCGCGAGCGTGGGTCCCCGGGTCCGTCAGCCACTAGAATCGACAGACCCGATTGTGAGTTGAGGTGTCCATGGCCCACGAGCGCGAGATTGCCGAGGAGCAGGCCTTCCTCGACGTCGCCCTCGATGCGCTGGACCGCATGCGGGCCGACGCGCGCTCCATGCGCGACGGCGCGGCGGTGGCCCGTATGCGCGGCGCCGGCGACCTCGTGGAGCGCGACGTCGTGATGGGCACGGCGCTGCATCGGCTGGACCAGCTGGCCATCGGTGACCAGCCCCTCTTCTTTGGCCGCCTCGACTACGACCACGACGGCCGCCTGGGCGAGGTCTACCGGGTGGGCCGCCTGGCCATCAGCGACGAGGACCTCAACGCGCTGGTCGTGGACTGGCGCGCCCCGGTGGCCGAAGCCTTCTACCGGGCCACCGCCGTCGAGCCGCTCGGGCTGGCGCGCCGACGCCACGTGGCCCTGCGCGGCCACGACGTGGTGGGCGTGGAGGACGAGCACTTCGTCGACGACGGCCGCTTCGGCCCGGCCGAGGTGGCCGACGCCGCGCTGACGCCCGACGGCTTGGTCGAGGGCGGCCTGGCCCTCGGGGGGCCGGGCGCCCTGCTGGCGGCCCTGGGCCGGGCCCGGACCGGGCGCATGGGCGACATCATCGCCACCATCCAGGCCGAGCAGGACCGAATCATCCGGGCTCCGCTGCCCGGCATCATGATCGTCCAGGGGGGACCGGGGACCGGCAAGACGGCCGTCGCGCTGCACCGGGCCGCCTACCTCCTGTACACCCACCGCGCGACCCTCGAGCGCCAGGGCGTCCTGGTGGTCGGGCCCAACCCGCTGTTCCTCACCTACATCGCCAACGTCCTGCCGTCCCTCGGCGAGTCCGGGGTCACGATGGCGACCGTCGCGGGGCTGGTGGCCAACGTCGAGGTCCGGGCCGCAGAGCCCGACGAGGTCGCCCGGCTCAAGGGCGACGCTCGCATGGCCCGGGTCATCGAGCGTGCCGTGCGGACCCGGCAGCGACCCCTGCGTCAGGACGTGACGATCCCCCTGGGGCGGGCCCAGCTGACGCTGAGCGCCCGAGACACCCGCGAGGTCGTCGAGCGCGCCCGCCGCCGGCCCGGCAACCACAACCAGCGGCGCTCGGCCGTGGGCCGCGAGCTGGCCGCGCGGGTGGCGGCGCGCGCGGTGGCGCGCTTCGCCCCCGGCGCCGACGAGGGGGCCACGACCCAGACCGAGCTGGCCGACCAGATCCGCGCGACGCCGGAGTTCAAGGCGGCCCTGCAACGCATCTGGCCGCGCCTGAGCGGCCAGGAGCTGCTCCACGACCTCTTCGGGGCGGCCGCGCTGGTGCGGGCCGCGGGCGCGTCGATCCTCACCGACGCGGAGTGCGACCTGCTGGTGCGTCCGCGTGCGGCCTCGCTCGACGAGGTGCGCTGGACGGCCGCCGACGCCGCTTTGATCGACGAGGCGCGGGTGCACCTGGGACCGCGGCGCCGGCCGCGACCGGCCCATCGCGCCGAGGCGACCCTCGACGGCGTCGACCTCGATGCCTACAGCGGTGATGTCCGGGCCGCCGCCGTTCGCGAGGCGGCCCGCCTGGCCGCCGCGGCCTCCCACGAGCTCGACGAGGCCGAGTTCGTCACCTACGGGCACATCGTGGTCGACGAGGTCCAGGACCTCTCGGCCATGGAGCTGCGGGTCCTGGCGCGTCGCGACCTGTCGGGCTCGCTGACGCTGGTGGGCGACATGGGCCAGGCCACCTCGGCGGGCGCCGCGGCGTCGTGGGACACGGTGATCGCGGCGCTGTCCCCGCGCCGGCCGCCCACGCGCATCGAGCTGACCGTGAGCTACCGGACCCCCGAAGAGGTGCTGGACTTCGCTGCACCGACGCTGGCGGCCGCAGCGCCGACGCTGGTTCCCCCGCGCCCGGTGCGCCGGGTCGGCCTGCCCCCCACCGTCGAGGTCGTCGCGCTCGCGCAACGGGGGGTGACGGTGGCGGCCGCGGCGCGCCGCGAGCGCGAGGCGGTGCGCCCCGGGCGCACCGCGGTGATCGCGGCCGAAAGCGACCTGGCCTGGATTCGCGCGGCGCTGGCGGCCGCGGGGCTGGATGCGGCCGATCCGAGCGACCCCGAGGGCCCGGGGCTGGACGCCGAGCTCGTCGTCGTGCCCACCAGCGCCGCCAACGGTCTGGAGTTCGACGCCGTGGTGGTAGTCGAGCCCGCGACGATCGTGGCCGCCGAGTCGGGGGAGAGCCCCGCCGCCCTGCGCGGGCTGCGCACCCTCTACGTGGCCCTCACCCGGCCCACCCGGCGCCTGGCCGTGGTGGCCAGCCGGCCGCTGCCCCCCACGTTGCTGTGAGCCATCTCAGTCGCTCGACCTGGTCGTAGGGGCCACGTCGGGTAGAACAGTCGCGTGAGTCAGGCGGTTCCCCTCCCGAACCTGGCACAGCCAGAGAGGATCGTGCACGAGCGGCCCCCCATGCTCGCCATTGGGGTCATGATCTGGCTGGGCAGCGAGCTCATGTTCTTCTCGGGGCTCTTCGCCGCCTTGTTCACGATCCGCGCCCACCTGGCGGCGTGGCCGCCGCGAGGCACGCACCTGGACACCGTCCAGGCCGGCGTCTTCACAATCGTCCTGGTCGCCTCGTCGTTCACCATGCAGCGGGCCGTCTGGCTGGTCGAGCACCGCCGCCGCGAGGAGGCACGCCGGTGGGTGATCGTCACGATCATCATGGGGGCACTGTTCGTGGGCAACCAGGCCTACGAGTGGGTCCACCTGGCCACGCGCTGGTACACCAACTCGTACGGATCGGTCTTCTACATCACCACCGGCCTGCACGGGCTCCACGTGCTGCTCGGTCTGGTGGCCATGGCCCTGCTGCTGTTTCGCATGCGCGGGCGCGAGGGCGATGCCGGTGAGCTGGCCGCCTTCCAGGGAGTGAGCTACTACTGGCACTTCGTCGACGTGGTCTGGATCGGGCTGTTCTCCTCCCTGTTCCTCCTGAAGTAGGGCGGGCAGACCGGTGCGCGCAACCTGGATGCTGGTGGGAGCCGTAGGCCTCGCGGCGCTGTCCCCGCTGCGCGCGCTGTCGGCCGCCGGCGCCGCGACGCACCCGATCTACCAGACCGGCCGCCACGACGCGGGCACGCCGAACTCCGACTTCGTCACGAGGAGCCACGGACACATCACCTCCTATGGTGACTCGGCCATCACCTACAGCGCGCCGCCGTCGACCCTCAAGGCCCTGGGCTACGCGCTGTACCTGGAGAACTGCGCGACCTGCCACGGCACCCAGGCCAATGGCGTGCCGGTGCCCGGGACCCCGGGCGCCTACCCCAATCTGGTCGGCCTGGGCCCGGCGACCATCGACTTCTGGATCGAGTCCGGTCGCATGCCCTCGGCCGACCCGCGCAGCGTGCAGGCGCCGCGCCGCCCGCCCCGCCTGACCCACCACCAGGCCCTGGCCATCGCGGCCTGGATCAACTCGCTCGACCCGAGCTATCCCTACATCCCCACCGTGCACCTGCGCGGGGGCAACGTGGCCACCGGCATGGCGCTGTTCGCTCTCAACTGCGCCGCCTGTCACACGATCGAGGGGGACGGCGACGCGCTGGCGCGCAGCACCTTCGCGCCCTCGCTGCGCAACATCCCGGCGACCCAGGTGGCCGAGGCGATCCGCACCGGCCCGGGAAACATGCCCCGCTTCACCGGCAACCTCAGTGACTACCAGGTGCGCGACATCGTCAAGTTCGTGACGACCGAGATCCAGCACCCGCGCAATCCGGGCGGCTTCGGGCTGGGGGGCCTGGGCCCGGTGGGCGAGGGATTCGTGGCCCTGCTGCTCGGCGTGGCCTTCTTGGCCCTGATCGCCTTCTGGGTGGGGGAGAGGCAGTGAGCGAGCACCGTACCCCCGTGTCCCTGCGCGGCCTGCCAGCCGATGATCCGCACCTGCAGGGGGCCGCGCGCCGGCCCCAGCTGGTCGAGCGCGTGCTCGCGCTGAGCCTGCTGGTGGGCCTGGCGCTGGTCGTGGCCTTCGGCGCGTGCTACTGGACCAACGCCGCGCCCTGGACGCTCGGCGCGACCATGGGCGGAGGGCTGTTCTTCCTCGGGGTGGGCCTCGTGGGCTGGGGCAAGTACCTGATGGCCCGGGGGCCCTTCGTCGAGGAGCGCCACCCGCTGGCCTCGACGCCCGAGGAGCGCGATGCCCTGGCCGCAGCCCTGGTCGAGCGAGGCGGCACGCTGGTCAAGCGGCGCCGGGTGCTCGGGGGCCTGGTCGGCGGGGGGCTGGGCGCCTTCGGCATCGTCGCGCTGTTCCCGCTGCTGCGCAGCCTGGGCCCGTTGCCCAAGGGCACCTTGTTCCACACCGACTGGCGCGCGGGCTCCTTCGCGGTCGACCAGACCGGTCGGCGCATCCACGTCGACGACCTGGCGGTGGGCTCGGTGGTGACGGTCTTCCCCGAGGGGACCCAGAACACCGACCGGGGCCAGGCGGTGGATCAGACGATCCTCATCCGCATCTCCAACGAGGACTTCGTCACCGAGCCCGGACGCGCCACGTGGGGGCCCCAGGGCTACATCGCCTACTCCAAGCTGTGCACCCACCTGGGGTGCCCGGTCGGCCTCTACGAGCAGCAGCTCGAGCTCCTGGTGTGCCCCTGCCACCAGTCCATGTTCAACGCGACCAACGGCGCGATCCCCGAGTTCGGCCCGGCCCCCCGCCCGCTGCCCCAGCTCCCGCTCTATATCGATGCCCAGGGCTACGTGCGCGCCCAGAGCGACTACCACCAGCCCGTGGGTCCCGGATTCTGGGAGCGGTCGTGAGCGGCGCGGTGACCACGCCGAGGTCGCGACGCCAGGCCCGCGGCCGCTACGGGCGGGTCTCGCAGGTCGTCACCGAGATCGACGAGCGCCTGGGCGTCGCGCGCGGTGGTCGGACGTTCCTGGACAAGATCTTCCCGGACCACTGGTCCTTCATGCTCGGGGAGATCGTCCTGTACTCCTTCGTGGTCCTGCTGGTCACGGGCGTGTTCCTCTCGCTGTACTACGTGCCCAGCTCGACGGTGGTGACCTACCACGGCAGCTACCTGCCCCTCGACGGCATGCCCATGTCGCAGGCCTACGCGTCGACGGTGAACCTGTCCTTCGCCGTGCGCGCCGGCCTGCTGATGCGCCAGATGCACCACTGGGCCGCGGACATCTTCATCGGCTCGATGGTGGTGCACATGGCCCGGGTCTTCTTCACCGGGGCGTTCCGCAAGCCGCGCGAGCTCAACTGGACCATCGGCGTGACGCTCCTGACGCTGGCCATCGTCAACGGCTTCCTGGGCTACTCGCTGCCCGACGACCTGGTCTCGGGGACCGGCATCCGCATCGCCTACTCCATCCTCCTGTCGATCCCCGTGATCGGCACCTACCTGGCCTTCTGGATCTTCGGGGGCAACTTCCCGGGCACGGTGATCCTGGAGCGCTTCTTCATCTTGCACGTGCTGATCGTGCCCCTGGTGATGCTCGGGCTGGTCGGCGCCCACCTCGCCCTGCTGGTGCGCCAGAAGCACACCCAGTTCCCCGGGGAGGGCCGTCGCGAGGACAACGTCGTGGGCTCGCCGATGTTCCCCGTCTTCATGGCCAAGACGACGGGCTTCTTGCTCATCGTCACGGGCGTGATCGCGCTGCTCGGCGGCTTCGCCCAGATCAACCCGATCTGGCAGTTCGGGCCCTACGAGGCCTCACGCATCTCGTACGCGGTCCAGCCCGACTGGTACATGGCCTTCCTCGACGGCGCCCTGCGCATCTTCCCGTCGTGGTCGTTCCACAGCTTCGGCCACACCATCCCCCTCGAGGTCACCATCCCGGCGGTGGTCCTGCCGGGGCTGCTGTTCGGCCTGGCCTACGCCTGGCCCGCCCTGGAGCGCCGCGTGACCAAGGACGACGCGATCCACCACCTCCTCGATCGGCCGAGCGACCGACCCCGGCGCACCGCGGCCGGTGCGGCCGTGCTGGCCCTGCTGGCCATGCTCTTCGTCGCGTCGTCAACCGACGTCATCGCGAACTTCTTCCACGTGTCGCTCAACACCGTGCTGTGGGCCATGCGGGTGCTGGTGCTCGTCTCGCCCTTCGTCGCCTACCCCATCGCCTACCGGATCGCCAAGGAGATGCACCAACTGCACGGAGCGGGTCGGCGCAAGACCCCCAACGTCGTGACGCGCACCGACGAGGGCGAGTACCGCGCCGAGCCGGCACCGGCCTTCGGAGACGACGCCGAGGAGCCGCTGGCCCCCACGCCGGTGCCCGACTTCATCGAAGCCGAGCCGCCCGCACCCCCCTCCCGGGGCACCCGCGCCGTCGAGCGCTAGGCACCCGCACGGGTGGTGCTGCGTAACATGGCGACGTGACAGCGCCGTCCGACCCCCGATGGCCCGCGGCGCGCTCGCTGCTCGGTGCGCCAGCCAGCGGACGCCGCCTGGTCGGGCTGACCGGGATCTCGACGTACCACACTTCGGTCACGCCGCGCTCGTGGCACGCCACGCCGACCGCGGTGCGCGAGGCCCTCGAGCGCTTCTCCACCTGGTCCTACACCGACCAGATCGACATCGCCGACCTGGTCGCCGTGGACGACCGCGGTGACGTCTTCGACCCCGACGCCGCGGGCGGGACCGAGCGCGCCGCCGCCCTGCTCGGGCGCGCCCCGGACGTCGAGTGCCACCTAGTGCTCGGCGGCGACAACGCGGCGACCTGGCACGCCCTGACCGCTCTGGCGGGTGGGGGCCTCGACCAGTGGGGCCTGGTGACCCTGGACGCCCACCTCGACCTGCGCGACGGCGTCTCTAACGGGTCACCGGTCCGCCAGCTCCTGGAGGCCGGCCTCGAGGGGCGCCACGTGGTCCAGATGGGCCTGGCCGACTTCTCGAACTCCCCGGCCTACGCGGCCCGAGCCGCGCAGGCCGGCATCACCACCTGGTCGCGCGACGAGGTGCGCGCCCGGGGAGTGGTGGCCGCCATGGAGGCCGCGCTGGCCCTGGCGGGGGCCGACGGGCGCGCGGTGTACATCGACGTCGACCTGGACGTGGCCGACCGCGCCGTGGTTCCCGGCTGCCCGGCCGCCGCCCCGGGGGGACTCTCGGCTGACGAACTGCGCCAGATGGTGCGGGCGGGCGCGCGCGACTCTCGGGTGCGAGCCATCGACTTCACCGAGGTGGACGTCGGGCGCGACAGCGCCGACGAGCGGACCGTGCGCCTGGTGGCGCTGCTGGTCCTGGAGGCTCTGGCGGGCGTGGGAGGTCGGTCGTGAGCGTCGTCGTGGGTCTCGAGCCGATGCGGCGCGACGAGCTGGTGGCCGTGGCGCGCGCCGGCGCGGCGGTCCGGATCGACCAGCCGGTCCTGGAGCGCCTGGCGCACCAGCGGCGCGCCATCGATGCGCTGGTCGAGTCGGGGCGCCCGGTCTACGGCCTGTCGACGGGCTTCGGGGCGCTGGCCACGACCTTCATCTCTCCGGAGCGCCGCCGGGATCTGCAGCGCTCGCTGATCCGCTCGCACGCGGCCGGCGTGGGCGAGGAGGTCGAGACCGAGGTCGTGCGCGCGATGATGGCCTCGCGCCTGACCAACCTGTGCAGCGGGGTCTCGGGCGTGCGCCCCGAGACCGCCGAGGCCTACGCGGCGATGCTCAACGCCCACATCACGCCGGTGGTGCGCGAGTACGGGTCGCTGGGCTGCTCGGGCGACCTGGCACCGCTGGCTGCCGTGGCGCTGGCCCTGGCCGGCGAGGGCGAGGTCCGCGACCCCACCGGCACGTTGCGCCCGGCCGCCGAGGCCCTGGCGGCCGCGGGCCTGGCCCCGGTGGCGCTGGCCGAGAAGGAGGGCCTGGCCCTGATCAACGGGACCGATGGCATGCTCGGCCAGCTGGTGCTGGCCCTGGCCGACAGCGAGAGCCTCCTGGCCCACGCCGACCTGGCCGCCGCCCTGTCGATCCAGGCCCTGCGCGGCACCGACCGGGTCTTCCTGGCCGAGATCCACGCGCTGCGACCGCACCCGGGCCAGCAGGCCAGCGCGGCCGTGCTGCTCGGCCTGCTGGCCGACTCGCCGATGGTCGCCTCGCATCGCGACGACCAGAGCCAGGTGCAAGACGCCTACTCACTACGCTGCACGCCCCAGGTGCACGGAGCCGCTCGCGACACCGTCGCCCACGCGACGCGCGTGGCCGACGTGGAGCTGGCCTCCCAGATCGACAACCCGTCGGTGCTGGCCGACGGCTCGCTGGTCTCCAACGGGAACTTCCACGGCGCGCCGATCGCCTACGTGCTGGACTTCGTGGCCATCGCCCTGGCCGACGTGGCCTCGATCGCCGAGCGCCGCACCGACCGCCTGCTCGACCCGGACCGCAGCTTCGGGCTGCCGCCGTTCCTGGCCCACCAGGTGGGCGTCGACTCGGGCCTGATGATCGCTCAGTACTCGCAGGCTGCGCTGGTGAGCGAGATGAAGCGGCTGGCGGTGCCCGCGAGCGTCGACTCGATCCCGTCGTCGGGCATGCAGGAGGACCACGTCTCCATGGGCTGGCACGCGGCGCGCAAGCTGCGCCGCTCGGTGGCCGCGCTGGGCGACGTCCTGGCCATTGAGATCATGGCGGCCGCGCGCGCCCTGGCGCTGCGCGGCGTCGAGCCCTCGGCGCCCACCGCCGCGGTGCGCGACCGCGTGAACGAGCTCAGCGGTGGCCCGGGGCCGGATCGCTGGCTCACGCCCGCCATTGCCGCCGTCAGCGCCGCGGTGCGCGACGGCGAGCTCCTCGCGCTCGCGGGCCTGGAGGGGTCACCGGCCGCGTGAGCCCGCGCCCGGTGTCGGGTATCGTCGGGTCATGAGCCCGACTGAGGGACTCGAGCCCGATACGGGGGCCAGCGGCGCGCTCAGCCGCGGACTCCAGGTGCTGACCGCGATCGCCCGCCACGGGCCCCTGAATGTGGCCCAGATCTCGGGCGAGCTGGGCATTCCGCGCAGCTCGGTCTACCGGATCCTGCGCGCCCTGCGCTCCTTCGGGCTCGTCGTCGAGCGCCGTGGCGACTACGCGATCGAGGGGCTCTTCTGGGACCGCGCCGGCGACGAGCAGCTCGTCGCGCGCGTCGCCCAGCGCAGCCGGCTGATCCTGCGCTCCCTAGCCGCCGTGACGGGCGCCACCGCGGACGTCCTGGTGCGCTCGGGCCGTCACGCCGTGTGCGTCCACGAGGTGCCCGCGGCCACCGCAGAGCCGACGCGACTGCCGGTGGGCGACCCGATGCCGCTGCACGCCGGGGCCGAGCACCGGGTGCTGCTGGCCTTCGCGCCCGCCGAGGTGATCGACGAGGTGCTGGTCAGCCACCCCCCGCGCCTCACTGCGGCCACCTTGTCCTTGGACCAGCTGGTCACGTCACTGGCCCAGATCCGCCAGCGAGGGTTCGCGGTCTCGCGGGGTGAGTACATCACCGACGCCGTGGCCGTGGGAGCGCCGGTGATGGTCGCGGGTCGGGCCGTGTGCTCGGTGGGCGTCGCCGGACCCCGCGTGACCTGTGGGGGCGACTGGGTGCGTGCGGTCGCGCCCCACGTGCGCCGTGCCGCCGCCGAGCTCGCCGAGAGCCTCTCGTCCTAGCGCGGGTCGTTTCTCACGCGGTGAGAACGGCATTGTTCTGCCCCACCCGACGCCCTAGGTTGCGAGCCGAGCCGTGCTCGGGACCCGGGGGAGAGATGGACGATCGACGACACGCCACCCGCGGCGCGCTCGGACGCGTCGCCCTGCGGCCTGGGCCCCCGAGCACCGCCGAGGTCCGGGCCCCCGGGCCGGTCGGCAGGAATCGCAGCTGTCTGGGCTGCGCGCACGGGGGCGTTCGCCCCTCGTGCGTCATCAGGGCATCGAGGAGGGTGCGAGCATGAGTGAAGCAGGAACGGACCGGGGGGCGCGGGGGGGCGCCTTCACGGTCGAGCAGCACGGGATCGACTACATCCCACCCGAGGATCGCCACGGCCGGCCGTTCCGGCTGCTCACGCTGTGGTTCGCCGGCAACGTGCAGATCACGACACTGGCCACCGGCGCCCTGGCCGTGGTCCTGGGCCTGAACATCGGGTGGGCCATCGCCGCCATCGTGATCGGCAACCTTGTCGGGGGCCTCTACATGGCGACCCACTCGATCCAGGGACCGCGCCTCGGCGTGCCCCAGATGATCCAGAGCCGCGCGCAGTTCGGCATGTACGGGGCGATCCTGCCTCTGGTGATCGTGGTGATCATGTACCTGGGATTCTTCGTGCTGAGCGCCGTGCTGGGCGGGCAGGCCCTGGCCGGCCTGCTCCACGTGACCGAGGCGGAGGGCATCATCATCTCCAGCGCCCTGGTGGTGGTGGGGACGTGGTTCGGCCACGACCTCATCCACGCCTACAACCGCGTCATGTCGGTGCTCTCCCTGATCGTCTTCGGGACGGCCCTGATCTACCTGGCCAGCCACCTGCCCGCGCACCTGCCGGCGGCCTCCGTCAACTACGGCAGCGTCCTGCTGGTGATCTCGATCGTGGTGTCCTGGCAGCTGACCTGGGCCCCCTACGTGTCGGACTACTCGCGCTACCTGCCCGTCAACACGCCTTCCTCGGTGACGTTCTGGTACACGTACATCGGGTCGGCGCTGGGTGCGTCCCTGGTGATGATCGCCGGGGCGCTGGCTGCGGTCACCGCCTACGGTCCCATGACCAGCGACGCCCCGGTCTACTTGGCGGGTCTGTTCCCCTCGGTGCGCTGGCTCTTCTTGCTGATCATCGCGGGCGGCGTCATCTCGATCAACCTGGAGAACCTCTACGGCGCGTTCCTGACCTTCTTCACCGGGGTCTCGCCGTCGGGGACGAGCTCGCAGGGCGCGCGCAGCCGCATCATCACGACGACGGTCCTCGCGGCCCTCGCCACGGTCGTGGCGATTCTGATGAGCTCGAACTTCTCGACGAACCTGACCAACTTCATCGTCTTCCTGCTCTACCTGCTCATCCCGTGGACGGCCATCAACCTGACCGACTTCTACCTGGTGCACCACGGCCACTACGACGTGCGCGAGTTCTTCAAGGTCGACGGGCGCTGGGGGCGCGCCAACTGGCCGGCCCTGATCATCTTCGCGCTCACCGTGGCGCTGGAGCTGCCCTTCATGGACTCGACGATCTACGTCGGCTTCATCGCCAAGAAGATGCAGGGAGCCGACCTGGCCTGGATCATCGGGTTCGTCTTCGCCGCCGTCGCCTACTACGTGGTCGCAACCCGGGGCCCCCAGCGGATCCGGGTGCGCGAGGAGCTCGAGTCACTCGGCGTGGCCTCCGGGCTACGGTGATCTCAGGCACGTCGCACCACGTCAGAGGAGGCATCGCGGGCCGCGTGGCGCGGCCCGCGCGATGCGGAGAGTGAGGACCCATGCAAGGAGCCCGACCGGTGCGCGCACCGCGCGGGACGACCCGCACCGCGCGCGGCTGGCCCCAGGAGGCGGCGCTGCGGATGCTGCAGAACAACCTGGACCCCGACGTGGCCGAGCGGCCCGACGACCTGGTCGTCTACGGGGGAACCGGGCGCGCGGCGCGGGACTGGCCCAGCTTCGACGCCCTGGTGCGCACGCTGACCACCCTCGGCGACGACGAGACGATGCTCGTCCAGTCGGGGCGACCCGTCGGCGTGGTGCGCACGCACCCGTGGGCCCCTCGCGTCCTGATCGCCAACTCCAATCTGGTGGGCGACTGGGCGACGTGGCCCGAGTTCCGCCGCCTGGAGGCGCTCGGTCTCACGATGTACGGACAGATGACCGCGGGCTCGTGGATCTACATCGGCACCCAGGGCATCTTGCAGGGGACCTACGAGACCTTCGCCGCCGTGGCGGCCAAGCGCTTCGGCGGGACGCTCGCGGGCACCCTGACCCTCACGGCCGGGGTGGGCGGCATGGGGGGTGCCCAGCCCCTGGCGGTCACGATGAACGGCGGGGCGTGCCTGTGCATCGACGTCGACCCGAGCCGGCTGGCTCGGCGCACCGAGCTGCGCTACCTCGACGAGTGGACCGCCGACCTGGATGAGGCCCTGGCCCGCGTGCTGGCCGCCAAGGCGCAGCGCCAGGCCCGGAGCGTCGGGGTGGTCGGCAACGCGGCCACAATCGTTCCCGAGCTGCTGGCCCGCGGCGTCGAGGTCGACATCGTGACCGACCAGACCTCGGCCCACGACCCCCTCAGCTACCTGCCCGAGGGCGTCGACCTGTCGGAGTGGCACCACTACGCCGAGACCAAGCCCGACGAGTTCACGGACCGGGCCCGCCAGTCGATGGCGCGACACGTGGAGGCCATGGTCGGGTTCCAGGACCAGGGGGCCGAGGTCTTCGACTACGGCAACTCGATCCGCGGGGAGGCGGCCCTGGGCGGCTTCGGCCGCGCCTTCTCCTTCCCGGGCTTCGTGCCCGCCTACATCCGCCCGCTGTTCTGCGAGGGCAAGGGCCCGTTCCGCTGGGCAGCCCTGTCGGGCGACCCGCGCGACATCTGGCGCACCGATCAGGCGATCTTGGACCTCTTCCCCGACAACGAGCCCCTGCACCGCTGGATTACCCAGGCCCAGGAGCGCGTCGCGTTCCAGGGGTTGCCCGCGCGGATCTGCTGGCTGGGCCTGGGCGAGCGGGACCGGGCCGGACTGGCCTTCAACGACCTGGTCGCCACGGGCGAGGTGAGCGCGCCGATCGTGATCGGGCGCGATCACCTCGACGCGGGATCCGTTGCCTCGCCCTACCGCGAGACCGAGGCCATGCTCGACGGGTCCGACGCGATCGCCGACTGGCCGCTGCTCAACGCGCTGGTCAACACGGCCTCGGGCGCGTCGTGGGTCTCCATCCACCACGGAGGAGGTGTGGGCATCGGGCGCTCGATCCACGCGGGCCAGGTGACGGTGGCCGACGGGACGGCCCTGGCGGCCGAGAAGCTGGCTCGGGTGCTGACCAACGACCCCGTGATGGGCGTGATCCGCCACGTCGACGCCGGCTACGAGCTGGCCGAGGTGGCCGCGGAGCGCCAGGGCGTGCGCATCCCGATGCGCGAGGGGACATGACCACGCGGCTGCTGCACGGGATCAGCGAGCTGACCACCAACGACCCCACGGTGGGCGACGAGACGGTCATGGGCCGGATCACCGACGCGGCGCTGATCCTCGACGAGGACGCCGTGGTGTGGGTCGGTCCCGCGCGCGGCGCGCCCGCCGCCGACACCGCCCGCGACCTCGGGGGGCGCGCGGTGATCCCGGGGTTCGTCGACAGCCACACGCACCTGGTCTTCGCGGGGGAGCGCAGCGACGAGTTCGAGGCGCGCCTCCAGGGCCGCCCCTACGACGGCGGGGGGATCGCCCGCACGGTCGCGGCGACGCGCGCGGCCTCGAGCGAGCAGCTGGTGGCCGCCGCCGGCGCGCGCCGGCGCCTCCTGGCGCGCGGCGGGGTGACCACGCTCGAGGTGAAGTCGGGCTACGAGCTGACCCTCGAGGGGGAGAGGCGATCCCTGGAGGTGGCGGCCAGGCTCACCGACGAGGTCACGTTCCTGGGCGCGCACACGGTGCCCCCCGAGTACGCGGGGGATCGCGAGGCCTACGTGGCCCTGGTGGCCGGCGAGATGCTCGCGGCCTGCGCGCCCCGGGCGCGCTGGGCCGACGTGTTCTGCGACACGGGGGCCTTCAGCGTCGAGGAGGCGCGCACCATCCTGACCGCGGCGCGCCAGCACGGGCTCGGGCTACGCCTCCACGGCAACCAGCTGGGGCCGGGCTCCGGGGTCGCGTTGGCCGTCGAGCTCCAGGCGGCCAGCGTGGACCACTGCACGCACCTGAGCGACGACGACGTCGCCGCGCTCGCCGGGTCGACGACGGTGGCCACGCTGCTGCCGGGCGCCGAGTTCTTCTCGGGCGGACCGCCCCCCTCGGGCCGGCGGCTCCTCGACGCCGGCGCGACGGTGGCGCTGGCCACCGACTGCAATCCCGGCACGTCGTATCTGACGAGCATGACGACCGCCATCTGGCTGGCGGTGCGCGAGATGCATATGACCCCCGACGAGGCGCTGTGGGCGGCCACGGCGGGCGGCGCGCGCGCACTGTGCCGCAGCGACGTCGGCGTCTTGGGCGTGGGGGCCCGGGCCGACCTGGTCATCCTGGACGCGCCGCGCGCGGCGCACCTGGCCTACCGCTTCGGCGACGTGATCGAGGAGGTGATGACGGCGCGCGAGGCCCCGGGGGCCTCTAGGGTGCCTGCATGAGGCCCGGGGTACCCTCGTCATCGGATCGGCCGCGCACGCGGGGGGAGTTGCGCAGCGCAGGCTACCGGTCCCGCACGGTGCGCGCCGAGGTCCGCGAGAACCTGGAGGCACGCCTGCGGGCGGGCGAGCGCGCCATCGACGGGGTCCTGGGCTACGACGAGACGGTGCTGCCCCAGCTGGAGAACGCCCTGCTGGCCGAACACGACGTGATCTTGCTCGGGGAGCGCGGCCAGGCCAAGACCCGCCTGGCGCGCGGCCTGGTGGGCCTGCTCGACGAGTGGCTGCCGGTGGTGGAGGGCTCCCCTCTGCGCGACGACCCCTTCGCCCCGGTGTCGGCGCCGGCCCGCGAGCTGGTGGCCGAGCGGGGCGACGACACGCCGATCGCCTGGGTGCACCGTCGTGACCGCTACGCCGAGAAGCTGGCCACGCCCGACACGTCGATGGCCGACCTCATCGGTGACATCGATCCCATCCGCGTGGCCAGCGGGCTGTTCCTCGACGACCCTCGCGCCATCGCCTACGGTCTGGTCGCTCGCGCCAACCGGGGGATCTTCGCCATCAACGAGCTGCCGGACCTGGCCGAGCGCATCCAGGTCGGCCTGCTCAACGTGCTCGAGGAGCGCGACGTCCAGATCCGCGCGCACCTGGTGCGTCTGGAGCTGGACCTGCTGGTGGTGGCCACGGCCAACCCGGAGGACTACACCAACCGCGGCCGCCTGATCACCCCGCTGAAGGACCGCTTCGGCTCCCAGATCCGCACCCACTACCCACGTGACGTGGCCACCGAGATGGCGATCGTGCGCGCCGAGTCCCGCCTGCCCGCCTCCCCGCCCGTCGAGGTCCCCTGGTTCATCGAGGAGATCGTGGGCCGGGTGAGCCAGCTCGCGCGCCAGAGCACCGCGGTATCCCAGCACTCGGGTGTCTCGGTGCGCGTGTCCATCGCCGACTTCGAGGCCGTGGCGGCCAACGCGGTGCGTCGCAGCCTGCACGCCGGGGACGCGCTCGCGGTGCCCCGCATCAGCGACCTGGCGGCGGTGGTGCAGGCCGCCACCGGCAAGCTGGAGCTCGAGGGGCTCGACGATCAGGACCCCGAGCGGGTCATCGCCACGCTGGTCGCCCTGGCGGTGCGCCAGTGCTTCACCGAGCGGGTGGTGCTCCCCGACGCGGGGGCTCTCGTGGGGAGCTTCGAGGGCGAGGTGGTGGTCCACGCGGGTGACGATCTGCCCGACGCGCACTACGCCGAGGTGCTGGCCGCGCTGCCGGCGCTGGCGGCGGCCGCCGACCAGGTCGCCGGGCCGGGGGCCGGACCGGGCCAGCGGGCCGCCGCCGCCGAGTTCGTCCTCGAGGGGCTCCACCTGACCAAGCGGCTGGCCAAGGAGGCCCGGGGCCCCCGAGCGCTCTACCGGGCCCGGTCGGGCCGGTGAGCGCCCGCTACCTGTACCGGCGACGCGCCGCGGGCGAGATCGACGACCTGGACCCGCGCGACCTGCTGGACCAGCTGGCCGACGACCTGCTCGAGTCCGGCGACGTCGAGCGTGCCCTGGACCGCGCGGTGCGCGAGGGATTCACCACCTCGCAGGGCGAGCGCGTCACCGGACTGCGCGAGCTCCTCGACCAGGTGCGCGCCCACCGGCGCCAGCTCGAGCGCCAGGCAGACCCCTCGGGGTCTCTGGAGCGCTACCGCGCGCGCCTCGACGAGATTGACCAGTGGGAGGAGGCCGAGCTCGACGAACTGGTCCGGGCCGCTGCCCACAGCGGCGACGCCCGCCGCGCCGAGGTCACCGAGGGCTACGTGCGCGATCAGCGCCTGGCGCGCTCGCTCGCGGGCCCGAGCGTGCCCGAGCGGGTGGCCGCGATGCGCGACTACGACTTCGCCTCGGCGGCGGCGGCCGAGGCGTTCGAGCAGCTGGTGCGCGACATCCAGGCCGACACCGCGAGCGCGTACGTGGCGGCGGCCCGCGCCGCGCTGGCCACGCCGGATCCGGTTGCCCTGGCCCACCTGCGCACGATGATGGACGACCTGTCCTCGCTGCTCGAGCGGCGGGCGCGCGGCGAGGAGACGACCGCCGAGGAGTCGGCCTTCCTCGAGCGCTACGGGGACCTGTTCCCGGGGGCCACGTCGCTCGACGACGTGGTGCGCCAGCTGGCCGAGCGCGTGGCGGCGGCCGAGGCCGTGATGCGCTCCTTGTCGGCCGAGCAGCGCGCCGAGATGGCGAGCCTGGTCGAGGGGGCTCTGGCCGACGTCGACCTGGCCTGGTCCCTGCAGCGGCTCACGGCCAATCTCCGGCGCGCCACGCCGGATCTGGACTGGTCGCGGGCGATCCGGCTGCGCGGACCGGCCGCGTCGTGGAGCGACGCGGTGGAGGCCGGGGCGCGCATCGGCGAGCTCGCCGACCTCGAGGCCCTGCTCGGCGGTCCCCGCGCCAGTGAGGCACTGGGCGAGGTGGACGTCGAGGCGGTGGCGCGGCACCTCGGCCCCGACCTCGCCGCCCAGGTCGAGCGGCTGGCGCGCGCCGAGCGCGCGCTGCGCGACCAGGGACTGTTGGAGCGCTCGGGTGGCCGGCTTCGCCTCACCGCGCGCGGGACGCGGCGCATCGGCGAGCGCGCCCTGCGACAGCTGTTCGACCGCGTGCGGGCCTCGGTGGACCTGGGTCAGCACGTGCGGCCCGGCCGGCGCGGCGGCGAGCACGACGGGCTGGCCGAGCCCTGGGAGCCGGGCCGGCCCCTGGACCTGCACCTGTCGGCCACGCTGCGCAACGCGCTGGCCCGCGCGGGTCCTGGCGTGCCGGTGCGCCTCGCGGTCGAGGACTTCGCCGTGGAGGTCGAGGAGGGTGCGCGCACCTGCGCGACGGTGGTGGCCATCGACCTGTCCTTGTCGATGGGCATGCGCGGGAACCTGGCACCGGCCAAGAAGATGGTCCTGGCCCTGACCACGCTGATCCGCACCCGCTACCCCCGCGACTACCTGGCCCTGGTGGGCTTCGGGCAGCGGGCGGCTGAACTGCGTATCGACGACGTGCCCGCCTTGAGCATCGACGGTGCCTACGGCACCAATCTCCAGCACGCCTTGGCCCTGGCGCGCCGCCTCCTGGCGCGTCAGGGCGGGGAGCGCCAGATCGTCGTGGTGACCGACGGTGAGCCCACCGCGCACCTCGACGACGAGGGCACGCCGTTCTTCGCCTGGCCGCCGGTGCGCGAGACCCTCGAGCGCACCATGGCCGAGGTGATCCGCTGCACCCGGGCCGGCATCGTGATCAACACGTTCGCCCTGGACGTCGAGCGCAGCCAGTTCCCCTTCGTGGATCAGATCGCTCGCGTCAATCGGGGGCGCACGTTCTTCGTCGATGGCCCCGACCTGGGCCGTTTCGTGCTGGACGACTACGTGCGCCAGCACGTCGTGCGGCGAGAATCCTGAAGTTCCATTTGCTTTTTGCCCCCGCGCGTGGCCACAATGACAACGGTGTAATTACACCGGTGTGCGGTCCGGAGGGGCGTGTGGAGATCATTGCATTGCTGAGTGGCCTGGAAGACCGGGGGTGGCAGGCTCGCTCGAACTGCATGGGGGTGGACCCCGACCTGTTCTTCCCCGAGCGCGGGGCCTCGACGCGCGAGGCCAAGGAGGTCTGCCGCGGTTGCGTAGTCCGGGACGAGTGCCTGGAGTACGCGCTGGAGAACGGCGAGAAGTTCGGCATCTGGGGTGGCCTCAGCGAGCGCGAGCGGCGGCGCCTGCGCCGGGCGCGGGCGCTCGAGCGGCGCCGTCAGGCCGGATAGGCGCCGACGCCGCAGCGCGCCTCGATGGTGCGGGCGGCGTCGAGGTCCAGTTGGGCCAGCCGCTCGGGGTCCTCGCGCGCGAGCAGGGCGGCGGGGGCCAGCCCCACCAGCTCGGCGCGCTCGATGCGCCCCGTGGTGGCCGCGGCCACCAGGTCGTAGATGGCCGAGGGCGGCTCGCGCAGCGGCTCGAGCAGGTTGCAGCTGACCTGGACCGCACCGCTCACCGGGAAGGCCAGCGCGCGCACGGCGCTGCTGCGGGCCAGGTCGGCCAGCTCGCGGCCCTCGTCGAGCGTGATCCCGCGCAGCCAGAGGTTCCAGGCGACCAGGACGGGCCGGCACCCCACGACGACGGCCCCGCGCCGGGGATCGGGGGCGGGGCCCTCGTCGGGCGCCAGGCTGGTGAAGGCGCGCCGGCGGATCGCCGGCAGGCTGAGGGTGGTCCCGTCGGCGCGGGGTCCGTAGCGAAAGACCGGCGTCCCGGTCACCGCGGCGATCCAGTGGGCCGTCTCGTCGCGCAGAGCGCAGGCGTCGGCGGGCGACTCGTCGCCCAGGGCCACGAAGGGGACGACGTCGACGACGCCCAGGCGGGGATGCACGCCCGCGTGAGCCGACAGGTCGAGGCGCGCGAAGGCCTCCTGGATCAGGCGGTGGACGTCCTCGAGGAGCGGGGCGCGCTCGTGGATCAGCGTGAAGACGCTGCGGTGGTGGTCCGGGTCGGCGTGGCGGTCACGCAGCGAGGCGCCACTGGCCTCCGCGAGCGCGTCGAGCACCCCGCCGTCGCGACCCTCGGAGATGTTGACGACGCACTCGAACACGGCTCAGGGCCGGTCGGCCGCCAGGCGCCGGCGGGCCCGCTGGAGCCGACGGCGCTCGCGCTCGCTCTTGCCACCCCAGACGCCGTGGTCGATGTGGTTATCGAGCGCGTACTCCAGGCACTGGGTCGCGACCGGGCAGGTCGAGCAGATCCGCTGGGCGCGGATCACGCCCAAGCCGTCGCGCGGGAAGAAGACCTCGGCGGGGTGTTCGCGACACTTTCCGTCAGCCATCCACTCGGTAGGCACCAGCCCTCCCTTCCCCGACGAGGCCAGCGTAGCCACCGCGCTCTAAGGATTCGGTAAAGTTCGCCGGGAACTTCGTGAGTCGGGCCCCGTCTCCTCGCCGGGCCCCCGGTAGACTGGGCGCAAAAGGAGCACCGTGAGTCACGTCCCCACCACCGAAGGCACTGAGGTCCTCGAGCCGGTCGGGCACGTCCAGGTGATCTACCTGGGCCCCGTGGCCCCGCACTGGGAGTGCCGGATGGTCTATGGCGACGAGGAGCAGATCCAGGCCTTCGTCGACCGCATTGACGCCCGTTTGCGCTTCCTGCCGCCCCACGACCCCCAGTTCCGCCGCAATCGCGAGCGCGTCAACCGCGACGGCGAGCGCGAGGGGCTGATCGTGGAGTGGCTGCTCGGCTACGACGAGGAGACCCCGGCCTAGAGGCCGTACTCGGCTCAGGCCAGGGGCGACGTCGAGACCCGCGCGTACCAGGCGGCGGGGTCGTCCAGCTCGGCCAGGCTGGGCAGGCCGTCGACGCGCAAGAAGGCGTCGAAGGCCTCCAGCCCGTGGTCGGCCGACACCGCCGCCACGAAGGCCTGAGCGTGCTCGTGGTGCGGACCGTGCGTGACCACGCCGAAGAGGGCGGCGGCGGCGTCCTCACCGCGTGCGTCGAGCAGGCGGTGGCGCCGGTAGGCCTCGGCCAGCGCGGGCTGGGGGCCCATGAGGGCGGTGGTGACCTCCAGGGCCACCGCGTCGAACAGGGCCAGCAGCGCCGCGGTGGCCGCGTTGATCGCGTCGGCGGCCGGCCCGTCGGCGAGTCCCTCGAGACCCTCGAGCAGGGACTCGGGATGGGCCAGGACCTCGCCGATGTCGCTGGTGCCCTCGCCGAGCAGGCCCTGGAGCCGCTCGATGATGTCGCCCTGGTGCGCGGACGCCTCGCGCACCGAGTCCAGCAGCAGGGCGCGCAGCGCGTCGCCGGTGCCGGGGCGCGTCAGCACCAGCGCGGCGATCTGCTCGTGGGCTAGGGCGAAGGCGGCCACCTCGTCACGACCCAGCGACCACGCGTTCGCGAAGGCCGCGACGTTGTTGACCGCGATGAGGCGCCGGTCGTCGATGCGCGGGAGGGGCAGCACCGCCAGCGACCACGCGCGCTCCGAGAAGTGCCCGGCGACCGAGCCCAGCTGCAGTCCGAGCAGCAGGGGGCTGAGGGCCGCCATCATGTGCGCCAGGGGATCGGCTGAGGTGTCCTCGGGCAGCGCCAACTGACCCGCGGCCAGGGCCGGCGCCAGCAGCGGGCGCCACTGGGCCAGGGCGGCCACGGTGAGTCCCGACCGGTTGACGACTTCGGTCGTTGGCGGCTCGGCGACTTTGAGCAGCGCATCGATGCGCCGGGCCACCAGCGGCGCCAGCGACTCCAGGCGCTGGCGCTCGGCGGGCTCGGGGTTGGGGTCGCCGTCGCTGCCCCGGGCGATCGAGAGCGCCAGCTGGGTGGCGGACTCGAACCACGCGTCGGGACCTTGGCCCGCCAGGAGTTTGACCAGGTCGTCGAAGAGGGGACCGAAGGGACTGGTCACGCGTCCAACCTAGAGGCCGCAGGCCAGCCGCACGATCACGTGGCGGGTGGCGGTGCCGCGCACGACGGTTAGGTGGGCGCGGCCCCCTGCGGCCGTGAGGTAGAGGTAGGTGTCCAGCGCGCTCGCCGAGTCGATGGTGTGGCCGTCGATGGCCGTGATCACGTCGCCGACGTTGACGTGGCCGCGGGCCTGGCTGGCCCGCGGGACGTTGGTGACCTGGGCGCCCCCACCCTGCGCGCTGGTGGTGGCCACGTTCAAGCTGGCGTGGCAGCCATGTCCCGTGGCCACGATGTCGGCCACGCGGGCCACGAAGCGCGCCGCGAACCACTGGCCCTGGGATCCGAGGACCGCGACGACGTCTCCTTGGGCATCGACCGCCAGGGCGCCGGGGACACCGTCGAGGTTGGCGACCGATCGGGTGGCCAGGTAGCTGACGACTCCGGCGGCGTGGACGACCGGGTCGCCCAGGGTCGTTGCGGACCAGGTGAAGCGGGCGCGCGCGGTCGGCCCGGTGATGACCGGGGAGAGCGCGGTCACGGCGGTGTCGGCGGGCAGGGGCCCGAGCCGCGGTGCGGGCACGTGATGGGCCAGGCGCACGATGGTGAAGCCCATGACGGCGTCGTGACCGACCCAGGTGGCCGCGAAGGTGCCCAGCCGCACCGTCCACGCGGTGACCAGGGCGGTGGCCGGGATCGGCGTGGGCGTGACGGCCAGCCCGTCTGGCAGGACCAGGGCCGATGTCGTGGTGACGTGGTCGGGCAGCGTGAAGGACAGGTCGACGGTGCGCGCCGCGACCAGGCGCACGGGTCCCGGCAGCGCGGACAGCTGCGTGGAGGTGTTGGCGGTCATGGGCTGGTCGGGAGGCACCGAGGTGCGCGCCGTGGCCAGGGCCGCCGCCAGGCCCGTCACCGCGACGATCAGGATCGCGCCGGCCCACCGCACGCCGCGCGGCGGTGGAGGTCGGGGGTCACTGGGCAGGGCGCTGAAGTCGGGCAACTCGCTGGGATGCAGCCAGGTTCGGCTCTCGGGGTCGGGTGGAGCCGCCCGCCGCCGCTTCCAGCGCCTCCCTCGCGAACCCGCCTCCGCCACGACGATCCAGGCTACTGAGCGCCCGGGACGCGAAACCGGTCGGCCTAACATCTTCGCGTGGCCACAGACGTCGCGATGGACATCGGCACCGCGAACAGCCGGGTGGCCACATCCTCGGGCATCGTGTTCGACGAGCCGACGGTCGTGGCCATCGACACGCGCACCGGCGAGGTCGTCGAGGTGGGCTGGGGAGCCAGCGATCTCGTCGCGCGCACCCGCCGCCACGTCGTGGCCTTCCGGCCCCTGGCCCAGGGCGCGACCATCGACTTCGACGTGACGGCCCGCCTGGTGTCGGGACTCTTCGAGCGCGTCGGCATCTCGGCACTCAGTCGGGCCCGCGTCGTCATGAGCGTGCCGTCGTTGGCTACCGCGATCGAGCGGCGCGCCCTGCGCCAGGCCGCGATCCAGGCGGGCGCTCGTGAGGTCAGCCTGCTCGAGGCGCCGCTCGCCGCCGGCATCGGCCTGGGCCTGCCGGTCCAGGAGCCAGTGGGCTCGGCGGTGACCGTTCTGGGGGCGGGTGCCTCGGAGTCCACGGTCCTCTCCTTGGGGGGGATCGTCACCCGCTCGGCCCGTCGCCAGGGAGGCTCCGACGTGGACGCGGCGATCGCCACGCGGCTGCGCCACCGGGCGGGCGTGGTCGTCGCGCCGGCCACCGCCGAACTGCTCAAGATCCACCTCGGCTCGGCGCGCGGGCGCCTGGGCCAGCCCAGCGAGCGCGTCGTGGCCCGGACGGTGGAGGCGGGCGAGCTGGTTGAGGTCGACGTGGGGGCCGAACTGGTCAACGCGGCCCTCACCGACGTTGTCCACGCCACCGCGGCCATGGTCCAAGAGGCTCTGGCCGAGGCGCCGCCGGACCTCTCCCAAGACGTGAGCTCGCGGGGCATCACCCTGGTGGGCGGGCACGCGCAGCTGACGGACTTCGCCGAACTGCTCGCCGCCGAGACGGGGGTGGACGTGCGCGTCGCCGACGAGCCCGAGCTGGTCGTCGTGCGGGGCCTGCAGCTGTGCCTCGACGAGATGTCGCGGCTGCACACCTTGCTGCGCGAGATGGATCGCTAGCGCGCCGGCGGTTCGTCGTCGAGCTCCGCGGCCGCCGCGCGGACCTGCCAGTCGCGATCCTGGTGCGCGCGGGCCAGGGCGGCCTCGACCTCGGGCCCTTCGAAGGCGGCCAGCGCGATGACGGCGCGGCGCCGGACGCTGGGGCGATCCTGGAGCGCCGCGATCACCACGTCGCGACCGGCCGGGTCGCCGAGGCTCCCCAGTGCGGCCACCGCCGCCTCGCGGCACCGCGCGTCGCCGTGATCCCGGGCGAGGGTGGCCAGGGCCCCGACCGCCCCGGGGGCGCGCCGCTCGCCCAGCGCGAACGCGGCCGCCTCGGCGACCAGGGGGTCCCCATCGGCCAGGAGGGCCACCACCGCGTCGAGGGGATCGCCGGCGTCGTCCCGGCGGGCCAACAGGACGAGCGCCTCGCGCCGCACATCGGCGTCGGGGTCGCCGAGCGCGGCTGCGAGGTCGGCTCCCGTCAGCTGGGCCCGTGCGGAGCTCACCCGCAGCCCCAGGACGCGCCGCCGTGGCGCGGGGTCGCCCAGCGCGGTGCGCACCAGGTCCGCGGAGGCCGCATCCTGGCTCGTGGCTGCCCGAAGGATGGCGACCTCAGTGGGTAGCGTGGATCCATCGTGCACGACCCCATTTCACCACGGCGCCGGCGACGCTGGATCGGCTGGCTGGCGACGCCGGCGATCCTCCTGGTCGCGATCCTGGCCCTGCAGGCGTGGACCCTTCCCGAGTACGCGCTCACCCCCGGCGACGCGCGGGCCGTCGGTCCCCTGGTCTCGATCCACGGGCTGGCCGCAGCGCCCCCGCGCCACGACATCTTGCTCACCGACGTGTACCTCGAGTCCCTGACCGCGTGGCAGTGGCTCGTGATGCACTTCCAGTCCCACGTGCAGTTCGTCAGCTCGGCCGAGCTGCTCGATCCCGGCGTTCCGCCCAGCGAGCTCGGCGCGCAGGGCTATCTCGAGATGTACGACTCGAAGCAGGCCGCGGCAGTGGCCGGCCTGCGGGCGCTGGGCTGGTCGGTGCCCGCACGCGGCACCGGGGCGGTGATCACGGCGGTCGTTGGCTCGTCACCGGCGCAGCGGGCCGGACTGGCCGTCGGCGACGAGATCGTCGGCGTCGACGGCCACCGCGTGGCGTCGAGCTGCGACCTGGTGCGGGTCATCCACAACCTCCCGGTGGGCACGCGGGTGCGCCTGCGGGTCGCGCCGGTGCACATCAGCGCGATCGGGCGCCTCACGTGGCGCCCGGTGCGGGCCATCACGGCGACCAGCGCCCGGCCGGGCGCTCCGGCCGTGGTGGGCAGCTGTGCGGGCGTCACCGGCGCGGCCCGTTCCTGGCTCGGCCTCGCGGTCGAGGACGGCGTCGCGTACCACCTGCCCGGAGACGTCCAGGTCGACACCCGCAGCATCGGCGGCCCCTCGGCCGGCCTGGCGATGACCCTGGCCATCATCGACCAGCTCAGTCGTCACCCGATCACCGGGCACGCCATCGTGGCCGCCACCGGCACCATCGCGCCCTCGGGGCAGGTGGGCGACGTGGGTGGCGTGGCCGAGAAGACCGTCGCCGTCCAGCGCGCGGGCGCCACCGTGTTCCTGGTACCCACCGTGGAGGTGGCCACGGCGCGCGCGGCGGCCAGTCCGGGTCTGCGGGTGATCGGTGTGCGGACCCTGGCCCAGGCCCTGGCGGCCCTGGCGCGCCTGGGCGGCGCCGTACCCCAGCCGCTCCAGGCACCCTCGGGGTCCTGAGAGCCAAGAGTCGAGCCCCTCACGTCGTAGTGTGGGGGGATGGACGAGCGTCGGATCCTGTCCACGACCCGCCAGTCTTCGGTCGAGGTGACCAGGGTGAACTTCTCCACGGTGCGTCGCGGAGGGCTGGACCCCCACGAGGTGCGCACGCACCTTGAGGCGGTCGGGCGCGAGATGTCGCACCTGGAGCACAAGATCCGCGAGCTGCAGGACCAGCTGGCCGACGCCCTGCACCGGGCCGCGAATCCGGTGTTCGACGAGGCGACGCTGGCCTCGGCTCTGGGCACGCAGAGTGCCGCCATCTTGCGCTCGGCGCACGAGGAGGCGGGGCGGGTCACCGCCGAGGCCCAGGAGCGCGCCGCCCAGCTCTCGGCGGAGTCCCAGCAGCGCGGTGCGGCGCACCTCATCGAGGCCCAGGAGCGGTCTACGGCCATCGTGGCGGAGGCCGAGACCACCGCGGTCCAGATCGACCACGAGGCGCGCCTGGCCGCCGAGCGCCTGGTCGACACGGCCAAGACGAATGCGTCGGTCATCATCGACCGCGCCCGCGAGCAGGGGCGCGCGATCGTCGACCAGGCCACCCAGGCGCGCCGCACCGTCCTCAACGACCTCCTGATCAAGCGCAAGGCGCTCAACCTGCAGATCGAGCAGCTCCGCGTTGCCCGCGACGCCCTGGCCGGCCACGTTTCGAGCGTGCGCGAGGAGACCGAGCGCCTGCTTGACTCCCTGCACACTAGCGACGAGTCGGCGCGCGCCGCGGCCATCGAGGCACTGCGCCTGCGTCCGGCGAGCCCCGACCCCACCGAAGAGGAGCTCCTGGCAGGCACGCCGCTGCGCGAGGTGCCCGAGGGGTCGGCCGACGCCGAAGGTGCCGCCGTGCGCACCGAGCCCGAGCCGCCCGCCGAGCCGTCGGCGCGCCCCGTCCCCCCACCGGCACCCGCCCCCGAGGACGGCTCGGGGACCGACGTGGTCAACGAGATCTTCGCGCGCCTGCGCCAGGCCACGCGCACCGAGCGCGGTGCTCCGGCCCCGCGGCGAGCCGCCGCGCAAAAGACGCCAGGCGCGCTGACCGACGAGCTCTTTCACCGGCGCGACGCCGCTCTCGCCGAGTCCCTGGCCGTCTTGACGCGCAAGGTGAAGCGGGCCCTGCAGGATGACCAGAACGTCATGCTAGAGCGCCTCCGCAGCACTTCGGGCGGGGCGACGGCCGAGCTCGAGGATGAGCGGGCCCAACGGACGCGCTACGCCGAGGCTGCCTACGACGCCCTGGCCGACGCCGCCGCGGCCGGGGTCCAGTTCGCCTTCGACGAGCGCGGCGTGACCGGCGCGGCGGTGGACCCGCGCGAGCTCGACGAGGTGGCAGCCGACTTCGCCGTTACCATCGCCCTGGCCCTGCGCAAGCGCATCGTGGCCGACGGCAGCGGTGATCGGGCCGAGGCGGTGAACGCCGCCTACCGCGAGTGGCGCGGCCCCCGCGTCGAGCGCCTGTGCACCGACGCCGCCCGACGGGCGTTCCACCTGGGCGTGGCCGCCGCCGCACGCGGTGGCGCCCTGCGCTTCGTGGCCAGCCCCGGCGAGCCGCCCTGCGACGTGTGCGCGCGCGACGCGGCTGCGGGTCCGCGACCCGCGGGTCAGCGCTTCCCGAGCGGCGCCCCCTACCCTCCGCTGCACGCGGGGTGCGCCTGCACGGTCGTGCCCGTCGCGGGCCCCTAGGCTGCCAGCGTGCGCAGCCCGACGGACACCCCGCGGCGACCACCGCGCTTCGGACGGCTCTCCCGCCGGTTCTGGGTGGCACTGGTCGTCATCGTCCTGATCGTCCTGTTCCTGTCACTGCGCAACCTGGCGGTGCTGTGGACCGATCAGATGTGGTTCTCGGCGGCCGGCTTCGGTCAGGTCTTCTCGACCCTGTTCGTCATCAAGGTGGGCCTGGCTCTCGTATTTGGCGCCATCTTCTTCGCGATGACCTGGGGCAACCTCTTGCTGACCGATCGCTTTGGCGCTCGGGAGCTGACCTTCGAGCCCGAAGACGAGGTGGTGCGCCGGTTCCAGAACGTGGTGCGCCCCCGGGCCGGACGCATCTACGCGCTGATCGCCGCGGTGATGGGCCTGGTGGCCGGCCTCAACGCGACGGGGGAGTGGAAGAACTACCTGCTGTTCGTCCATCGCCAGTCGTTCCACGCCAAGGACCCGCTCTTCCACCTGGACATCGGCTTCTACGTCTTCACCCTGCCGTTCCTCTCCTTCATCGTGACCTGGTTCCTGGTGTCGCTGGTCGTGGTGCTGGTGGTCACGACGATCTTCCACTACCTCAACGGGGGGATCCGCGCGGTGCGCGTGGCCCCGCGGGTGGCCCCGCGCGTCAAGGCACACCTCTCGGTGATCGGCGCCGGGATCGCGGTGGCCAAGGCGGCGGGCTACGTGATCGCGCGCTATTCGCTGGTGACGTCCTCCAACGGCTTCGTCCAGGGGGCCGGCTACACCGACGTCCACGCCCGCCTGCCCGCTTTGACCATCCTCATCGTGCTGTCGCTGGCCTCGGCGGTGATCCTGCTGGTCAACGTGCGCGCGCGCGGCTGGTCACTGCCGGCGGTGGCGGTGGGCCTGTGGATGTTCGTGGCCCTGGTGATCGGGGTCCTGTACCCGACGATCCTGCAGGCCCTCAAGGTATCGCCGGCCCAGGCCACGCTCGAGGCGCCCTACATCCAGCGCAACATCGAGGCGACCCGGGCCGCCTACGGGCTCCAGCACGTCACGTACTCGACCTTTGCTGGACGCACGACCATCACCAAGGCGCAGGTGGCTGCCGACCAGCCCACCCTGGCCAACATCCGGGTGTGGGACCCGGCCACCAACATCGCGCTGGCCAACCTGCGCAAGCGCCAGTCGATCCGCTCGTACTACACCTTCGCGTCCCTGGGCGTGGACCGCTACTACATCAACGGCAAGCTGACCCCGGTGCTGATCGGCGCGCGCGAGATCAACACGGCCAACCTGGTCTCGCCCAGCTGGGTCAACGTTCACCTGCAGTACACGCACGGCATCGGCGCGGTCGTCGTGGCGGCCAACACCGCGGACTACACCACGGGCAACCCCACGCTGGACGTGGCCAACGTGCCGCCGGTTTCGACGGGCGGGATGCCGGTCCTCACGCACCCGGACATCTACTTCGGCCTGAACATGCCCGGCTGGGTCGTGGCGAACTCACGCCAGGCCGAGCTGGACTACCAGGTCAATCAGGGCAAGAATGCCGGTCAGCCCGTCGAGACCCACTACGCGGCCTCCGGCGGCGTCGCGGTGGGCAACGAGCTGCGGCGCCTGGCCTTCGCCCTGCGCCTCAACGACTTCAACCTCCTGATCTCCAACCAGATCACCAGCCACAGCCGGGTGCTGTTCGTGCGCAACGTGGTCGCCATGGCGCAGAAGGCCGCCCCGTTCCTGACCTTCGGCTCGCATCCCTACCCGGTGATCGCCGATGGCTCGGTCCAGTTCATCCTCGACGGGTACACCACCACGAGCCACTACCCCTACAGCCAGAATGCGAACACGTTCGACGTGAACACCGGCGGCCTGCCCGCGAGCTTCAACTACGTGCGCAACTCGGTCAAGGTGGTCATCAACGCCTACACGGGCAAGATGACCTTCTACGCGATGGACCCGAAGGACCCCATCCTCCAGGCGTATCGTGCGGCGTTCCCCGGCATGTTCCAGCCGCTGTCGTCGATGCCGCCCGAGATCGCCGCGCACCTGCACTATCCGGGTGACCTGTTCGCGGTGCAGGCCGCGGTGCTCGGTCGCTACCACATCTCCAACGCCAGCGCCTTCTACACCGCGTCGGACGGCTGGCAGGTGTCGCCCACCACCGGCTCGGGCACCCCGGGCCAGTCACTGGCTCAGACCCAGGTGACTGATGCGGCGGGCAACGTGATCGCCTCGTCCCTCTCGCCCATGACGCCACTGCTGCAGGTCGGTGCCCTGCCCGGGACGAGCCAGCAGCAGCTGCTGGAATCCCTGGCGTTCGTCCCCGCTGGCAACTCCTCGACGGTCCAGTCGCTGTCCGCGTTCCTGATCGCGACGTCCAATCCCAACGACTACGGGCACCTCCACCTCTACGAGACGCCGCGCGGCACCGTGGTGACTGGACCGGTGCAGGCGGACTCCGAGATCCAGCAGAACTCGCAGGTGAGCAAGACGATCACGCTGCTTGACCAGCACGGGTCGGTCGTCCTGCTCGGCAACAACCTGATGGTGCCCCTCGACCAGAGCCTCCTGTTCATCCGGCCGCTCTACGTGTCCTCGACGACGAACTCGATCCCCGAGTTGCGCTACGTGATCGCGGTGTTCAACCAGAACGTGGCCATCGCCCCCACCCTGGCTGGGGCCCTCAGCAAAGCCCTGGGCACGTCGGTGCACGGGGCCGGTCCCGTGAGTTCGTCGACCACCCCGCCGACGGGGACTTCGGCAGTGGCCCTGCTCGCGCAGGCTCAGAAGGACTACACGGCGGCGCTGAACGCCCTGTCGGCAGGCGACCTCGGCACCTACCAGCAGGAGATCGATGCGATGCATCGCGCCGTGACTGCGGCCGAGCAGGCTCTCGCAGCCACCGGTGTCAGCGTGCCAGCCACCACTAAGACGTCGAGCGTGCCATCGTCAAAGGGCTGAGCGATCGAGGCGACGCGCCTCAGTGATAGAGTGGTGGTCCCATCGCGGGGTGGAGCAGTCTGGTAGCTCGTCGGGCTCATAACCCGAAGGTCGCAGGTTCAAATCCTGCCCCCGCCACCAGAGAAAGTGCAGGTCAGGGCCGGTGCGAGAGCACCGGCCCTTCTGCTGCCCCGGATCGCGTCCCACCGGATTCTCACCAATCCCGTCATATCCCACCGCTGCGATGCGGACATGCGCGGATCGAAGCGCGAGCTGTGCCAGGGGTCTGGGAGCTACGGGTCTCGCTGGGCTACGACCCGGAGACCGGCAAGCGCCACTAGGTCTCGAAGACGTTCCACGGTGGCGCCCAGGCAGCCGACGCTGCCCTCCGGGACGTCGTGGACCATCGGGCCCCCGGCCGCACCGACGGCATGGGCGTCACGGTCGGCCAGTCCCTCGACCGCTGGTTTGAGGAGCGCGAATGCCTCAACCTCTCGCCGACGACGCTCCGCAACTACACCTCCCAGGTCAACGGGACCATTCGTCCCCGCCTCGGGAAGATCAAGCTCCATCAGCTCACCCCGAAGCACCTCGACGACCTCTACGGCATTCTGAAGGACGCCGGGAAGTCGCCGAAGACCATCCGCAACGTTGTATGCCATCCTCTCCGCTGCTCTTCTCCAGGCCGTGCGCTGGGGATGGCTCCGGGAGAACATCGCGGAGCGGACGAAGCCTCCCCGGGTGTCGAACCGCCGGGTCACGGCTCCCGCCGTGGAGGTCTTCCAGCAGGTCATCGAAGAGGCAGAACGGCGGGATCCCCGTCTTGCTCCGCTCCTCATGCTCGTTGCGCTCACGGGGATGCGTCGGGGGCAGCTGTACGCCCTCCGGTGGTCCGACGTGAACCTCGACCTTGGTGTCCTCGACGTTGCCCGCTCTGTCGTCGTGGCGCCCGGTGGGATCGCCGAGAAGAGCACCAAGACCGACCGCTCCCGGAAGGTCGCTCTCGACCCCGTTGGCATCGCCTTCTTGACGGCTCACCGGAAGCAGGTCGATGAATGGGTCGCCGATACCGGAGGAGCCATTGCCGACGACGCCTTCGTCTTCTCGCTCTACGTCGAGACGACGACGACGTTCCGACCTGACAACGTGACGTCGTTCTTCATCCGGGCCCGCGACGCTGTCGGAGCCCCCGACGTGCGGCTCCATGACCTCCGGCACTTCACGGCGACCCAGCTCATCCACGCTGGCATGGACATGGGGACCGTCGCCAACTTCCTCGGCCACTCTGATCCCCTCCTCACCCTCCGGGTGTACTTGCATGCCATCGAGGAGCGGAACCGGGCTGCTGCCACCATCATGGGCCAGGTCCTCGCCGCCAGGAAGGAACCCGCCGCACTGCCGTCTGGCGCATAAGACTGGGGCTCGTGTCCGACGAGACCGACCTCGACGTTCCCGAGCTTGCTGGCGCCGAGACGGTCGGCGCGTCACGGTTACCCAGTTGAACTGGTGGAACGCACACTCCGAAGGCTTCAGCGAAGCCGTCGCCGTCATCGAGTGGGACGAGCTGCACGTCGAGCGCCGGACTGTCGGGCCGGTCATCGAGGTGTGCTCACCGCAGCGGCTCGCCATAACCGTCGAGGAGGCTGCAGTCGTGCGCGGCATCTCCCGGGCGACCGCCTACGACGCCGTCTCTGGTGGCGAGATTCCCTGCATCCACATCGGCAGGCGCATCCTCATCCCCAAGATTGCCCTGAAGCGGTTGCTGGAGGGGAGCGGACAACTGGAGTGTAACCTCCGCTACGGAGGTTCCTTATTGGAGTTTATACGCTAAAGTCCAATAAGGAGAATCCATGTCTAAGGTTTTGAAACGGCGTTGGCATAGCAGTGTCAGTGGTTCCGGGCTCCCTCGCCGGGAAACGCGTCCCTGCGACTACGAAGCCTACGTGCCCGACCCCCTCGTTGACCGTCGGATCACGCTCGACGCAGACGTCGCTGCTGACGTTGCCGATGCGGAGACGGCGATCAACCGCCTCAACATGGAGGCACGTGCGCTCGTGGACACCGAGGCGCTTGCCCGCATCCTCTTGCGGGCGGAAGCAGTCGCCTCGTCGCGCATCGAAGGACTCGTCATCGGAGCACGGCGACTCCTGCATGCGGAGGTCGTCCGCAACCTTCCTCACGCGCCCCGGGACGTCACTGCCCACGAGGTGCTGAACAACATCGACGCCATGCTCTTCGCTGTCGACCAGGTGCACGGTGGTGATCCCATCACGGTCGAGCTTCTGCTGGAGACGCATCGCCGTCTCCTGGCGGGCACGAGGCTTGAGGAGTATGGCGGGACCTTCCGGCAGGAGCAGAACTGGATCGGAGGCAACGACTACAACCCGTGCTCAGCAGCGTTTGTCCCACCGCCGCACGAGTACGTTGCTGACCTCATCGCGGACCTCTGCGCGTTCTCGAACGACGACCGCCTTCCAGCCGTCGCCCAGGCAGCTATGGCGCATGCGCAGTTCGAGACCATCCACCCCTTCGTGGATGGCAACGGCAGGACGGGGCGTGCACTCATCCACATGGTCCTTCGACGTCGGGGTCTCGCCGAGCGTGCACTGCCTCCGGTCTCCCTCGTGCTTGCAACGCTTGCAAGGAGCTACATCGATGGGCTGACCGGGTACCGCCACACCGGGCAACCCTCGTCTGCACGAGCCCTGGAAGGTCTCAACCTCTGGGTCGGACGATTTGCTGGCGCATGTACCCGTTCCGTCCAGGACGCGATGAACTACGAAGCTACGGTTGAGCAACTGGAAGCATCATGGCGGCAGCGCCTCGTTCCCATACGGGCCAACTCTGCGACCGACCGAATTCTCCGGGTGCTGCCCGGCGCTCCGGTGCTCACGGTCGACAGCGCTGCCAAGCTCCTCAACCGGACCTTCAAACCGACCAATGAAGCAATCCAGCGCCTTGTTGAGGCGGGCATCCTCCGCCAGGTCAGCGTCGGAAGACGGAACCGTGCCTACGAGGCCCCGGAGATCATCGCTGCCTTCACGTCGCTCGAACGCCAACTCGCAAGCCCTGAAGGAGACACCCGGACGAGTAGCCCTGTCCGAAGCGTCCCAGAAAGGCGCGAGTGACCCATGAGCACAGAATCTGAGTGTATCCAGACTTCTATTTAACAATCCCTAATATACGCTGTAATTGCAGGGATTTAGCGATTCAATCTCAGCCGAACGTCGCTTATTTGGGTCTGCTCAGAGTCCCGGTGACACCGGTTATCACAGTCATGCCGCCTTGGTGGCGGCAAAGGCAAGTTCGAATTCAATCGGCGTGAGTTTGCCCAGCGCGCGTTGACGTCGTCGGCGGTGGTAGCCCCGCTCGATCCAAGTGATGATCTCGCAGCGCAGTTCGAAGTGTCACCCAGGTGCGCCGTTGGTTCAGCTCGTTCTTCTGTTGGAGTGCATGGAATGACGGCTCTTCGGATGTCCGCGGGGTCTGACGGTGGGGAGGCGGTGGCGACGAGGGGACTGAAGAGGGGCGGGTGAACCGCCCCGAGATTCTTGGAGATCGTGTCAGGGGAACTGGAGGCAAACCCGGGCCCCGTCTCGTGAGCCTCGCATCGCGACGCGAATTCACCTCTAAGGTGGATTTCATGGTCGATCACCGGCGCCACCTGGCGCGCAGTGACGTGAAGCAGGTGGGACGTGGTGGCGACATACGACCTTGATTCGCTGTGTATCAACACCATCCGCGGGCTATGCATGGACATGGTCGAGCAGGCCAAATCCGGGCATCCGGGGACCCCGATGGACATCGCGCCGATGGCCTACACGCTCTGGCAACGGTTCTTGAGATTTGATCCTTCGGATCCGATTTGGCCCAACCGTGACCGCTTCGTGCTCTCCGAAGGTCACGCGTCGACGCTCTTGTGGTCGCTGCTGCACTTGAGCGCGACGTCAAGCGTGGAACCCGACTACGAGGTGCTGGGCAGTCCCGCAGTCTCGATCGAGGACCTCAAGACGTTTCGCGAACTCGGGTCGCACTGTCCGGGTCACCCCGAGTACCGCTGGACCAGCGGCGTTGAGGCGACCACCGGACCGCTGGGTCAGGGCGTGGCCATGTCAGTGGGCATGGCGATGGCGCAGCGGTGGTTGGCCGCGCGCTTCAACCGTGACGATTTCGCAGTGTTCGACTTCAACGTATACGCGCTCGCCGGGGATGGCTGCATGATGGAGGGAGTCGCCTCGGAAGCGGCGTCACTCGCCGCGCACCAGGGGCTGTCCAACCTCTGTTGGATATACGACTGCAATCGAGTGACCATCGAGGGACACATCGACATCACGTTCACTGAGGATGTCGCAGCGCGTTTCCTCGCCTATGGCTGGAACGTGGTGACCGTGGCCGACGCCAACGACAGCGAACTCATCAGCCGCGCGCTCCATAGCTTTGAGGCCGAGAACGAACGTCCGACGCTGATCATCGTGCATAGTCACATTGGCTACGGTTCGCCGGTCGAGGATACGCCCCAAGCCCACGGCGAGCCCTTCGGTGTCGAAGGTGTCAAGTTGACGAAGCGGTTCTTCGGTTTGCCCGAGGACGAGAGGTTCCACATCCCCGACGAAGTCTACGAATGCTTCGAACGGGGCGTGGGGACTCGCGGACACCAGGCGCGAACGACGTGGGAGGCGATGTTCGCGTCGTATCGCGAGGCGTACCCTGACCTCGCCGACGAGATTGAGCGCATCGAGCGGCGCGAACTGCCCGACGGCTGGGACGCAGCGCTGCCGGAGTTCCCCGCCGACGCGAAGGGACTCGCAAGCAGAGACTCTTCAGGGCAGACGCTCAACGTTCTCGCCCAGTCGGTGCCATGGCTGCTCGGCGGTGCCGCCGATCTCTCGCCCTCGACTTTGACGCGTCTGCTCTTCGAGGGAGCGGGCGATCTTCAGAAGAGCTCACCGGGTGGGCGCAACATTCACTTCGGGGTCCGCGAGCACGCGTCGGCTGCCGTCGCCAACGGTATGTCGCTCGTCAAGCTTCGATCGTTCTGGTCTGGTTTCTTCATCTTCTCGGACTATGCCCGCCCCGCGATTCGTCTCTCGGCTTTGATGGAGATCCCCGTCGTGCACGTCTTCACCCATGACTCCATCGGCGTGGGCCAGGACGGACCTACTCACCAGCCCGTCGAGCAGCTGGCGTCGCTGCGAGCGATGCCGGGGATACTGGTGTTTCGCCCCGCCGACGCCAACGAGGTCGTCGAAACCTGGCGGACCGTTCTGGCACTGAAGAGAGAGCCGGCCGTGATCGTTCTGTCGCGCCAAGCTCTGCCGACCCTCGATCGTTCGAACATGGCGCCGGCCTCACTCGTCAAACGCGGGGCGTACGTTCTCCGCGACGTCGAGAACGGACGGCCCGATGTCCTGCTGCTCGCCACCGGTTCCGAGGTGCATCTCGCGCTCCACGCCCGTGACGAGCTCGCCGCTGAGGGCATCGGCGCGCGCGTGGTGAGTATGCCCTGTTGGGAGCTCTTCGAGCAGCAGCCCCGCGAGTACCGCGACGAGGTGTTGCCGCCGAGCGTCCGTGCCCGGGTCGCGGTGGAGCAGGCGTCGAGTTTCGGATGGGATCGTTACGTGGGGGACCGTGGCGTGGTCGTGGGCATGCACACCTTCGGCGCATCTGCGCCGCTCAAGGAGTTGCAGACGAAGTTCGGCTTCACCGTGGCCAGTGTCGCTCACGCGGCGCGCGAAACCCTTGCTGCAAACAGAGGAGCATCGTGAAGCCAACCGCAGAGTTGCACGCTCAGGGCCAGAGCCTCTGGCTCGACAACATCACGCGAAGCATGCTGGACGGTGGCCAGATCGAGAGGTACATCGACACCCACGCTGTTACCGGCCTGACGTCCAATCCCTCGATCTTCGACAGCGCCATCGAATCTGGCGACTACGACGACGCCATCAGCGCCACATCGCAGCGGGGTCTTTCGAGCGAGGAGATCTTCTTCGATCTCGCCATCGCCGATTTACAACGTGCGGCTGACTTGTTCGCGCCGGTCCACGAGGACACTGAGGGCGTCGACGGGTGGGTCTCGCTCGAAGTGTCTCCGCTGCTCGCCTACGACACGGCCGAGACTGTGGCGGCGGCCACGTCGCTCAGCGCCAAGGCCCAGCGCGCTAACCTCTTCGTGAAGATCCCCGGAACGCCGCAGGGCCTTCCGGCCATCGAGGAGTGCATCGCGTCGGGAGTTCCCGTCAACGTGACGCTGCTCTTTGACGCGGATCAGTACCGGGCAGCGGCGGACGCCTACCTGCGCGGCATCGAACGGCGCGTCGACTCGGGCCTTGGCGCCGTCGTCGGCTGCGTGGCGTCGGTGTTCATATCGCGCTGGGACGTGGCAGTGGCGGAGTCGGTGCCCGAGGAACTGAAGAATCAGCTGGGCCTCGCGGTGGGTCGAGAGACGTACCGCGCGTACCGCGACGTCATGGAGTCCGAGCGCTTCCAGCGCCTCGCGAACTCGGGGGCCCGCGTGCAACGCCTGCTGTGGGCGAGCACCAAGACCAAGGACCCCACGGCGCCGGACACGCTCTACGTCGCCGGCCTGGCTGCGCCCTTCACCATCAACACCATGCCCGACAGCACTCTCGATGCGTTCTTCGACCACGGCACGGTTGGAGAGCCTCTCGCCCGCGACGGTGCCGACTGCGATGTGCTCCTTGAGCGCTTCGCCGTGGCGGGCATCGACAAGAAGGCACTCGCGCAGAAGCTCCAAGACGACGGCGCAAAATCATTCACCAACTCGTGGAGCAAACTGCTCGCGAGAATCGACGCCCAATTGTCCGCACCCCATGAGACCCGATGACGCACGAGCCTTCTCCACGTAGGCAGGCTGCCTGGGACGCGTTGGAGGCCCATTTCGCCGAGCTCGCGCCACGGCACCTGCGCGAACTCTTCGCCGAGGATCCCGGGCGTGGACGGCGCCTGAGAGCTGAGGCCGAGGGGCTCTACCTCGACTACTCGAAGAACCGCATCACCGACGAGACCATACGCCTGCTCATGATCCTCGCGCACGAATCAGGCCTCGCTGAGCGGCGCGACCGGATGTTCCGAGGTGAGCACATCAACGTGTCCGAGGACCGAGCCGTGCTACACGTCGCGTTGCGGATGCCCCAGGGGGCCTCGCTGGTTGTTGACGGTGTCGATGTCGTACGCGAGGTGCACAAGGTCCTGGACCAGATGTCGGCCTTTGCCAACCAGGTCCGCTCCGGGCAGTGGAAGGGCTACACCGGCAAGGCGATCAAGAACGTCGTCAACGTCGGCATTGGCGGATCAGACCTCGGTCCGGTCATGGCCTACGAGGCCCTTCGCCACTATTCACGCCGAGACCTCACCTTCCGCTTCGTCTCGAACGTCGACGCGACCGACTTCGTCGAAGCGGTGCGAGACCTCGAGGCCGAGGAGACCCTGTTCATCATCTCCTCCAAGACCTTCGCAACACTCGAGACAATCACCAACGCCCAGTCGGCTCGGGCGTGGCTGATCGAACGATTGGGTGACCCCGCCGCAGTCGCTCGACACTTCGTGGCGGTGTCGACCAGCGCAGAGAGGGTGTCGGCGTTCGGTATCGACACCGCGAACATGTTCGGGTTCTGGGACTGGGTGGGTGGCCGCTATTCCCTGGACTCGGCCATTGGTCTCTCGACGATGATCGCCGTCGGACCCGAGAGGTTCTCCGAGCTCCTCGCCGGCTTTCACGCCATGGACGAGCACTTCCGTACCGCTCCGTTCGAGAGGAATCTCCCGGTATTGATGGGAATGCTCGCGGTGTGGAACCGTGACCTCCTCGGCTGTCAGACCGTCGGAGTGATGCCCTACGACCAGTACCTCAAGCGCCTGCCCGCCTATCTCCAGCAGCTCACCATGGAGTCCAACGGCAAGCACGTCTCGCTCGATGGCACGGTCGTAGCCCGTGAGACCGGCCCCATCTACTGGGGTGAACCCGGGACCAACGGTCAGCACAGCTTCTACCAACTCATCCACCAGGGCACCACCATTGTCCCGCTTGACCTGATCGCCTTCGCGAAGAGCCTCAATCCCCTGGGCGAGCACCATGACATCCTGACCTCGAACGTCTTCGCCCAAGCCCAGGCGCTCGCGTTCGGCAAGACCGAGGAGGAGGTGCGCGGCGACGGTGCGCCCGAGCACGAGGTCCCACACCGCGTCATGGAGGGCAACCGGCCGACCAACGTGCTGATGGGTGAGATGCTGACCCCGCGAATGCTCGGTTCGATCATCGCTCTCTACGAGCATTCCGTCTTCACCCAGGGGACCATCTGGGGCGTTGACTCCTTCGATCAGTGGGGTGTCGAGCTCGGAAAGGTCCTCGCCGCTCAGATCATCCCCGAACTCGTGGCGCTCGACGAGCCGGAGCTCCACCACGACTCCTCGACCAATGCGCTCATCGAGCAGTACCGGAGACTCAAGGGGAAAGAGGACGCATGACTACTGAACGACCGATGCAGTTGGGAATGGTCGGCCTGGGCCGTATGGGGGCGAATCTCGTGCACCGCCTGGTGCGTGACGGACATAACTGCGTCGTCTACGACGTCAACGCCGAGGCCGTGCGACAGATCGCGTCGGACGGCATTGTTGCCGCGACATCGCTCCAGGACCTCGTGCAGAAGCTCGACGGCCCACGGGCCATCTGGCTGATGCTCCCCGCGGCGAACACGCAGGGAGCGCTCGATGAGTTGGCGGGCTTTCTCTCGGGTGACGACGTCATCATCGACGGCGGTAATTCCTATTACCAGGACGACATAGTTCGCGCCGGCCAACTTGCCAAGAGCGCCATCCACTACGTCGACTGCGGGACCAGCGGCGGCGTATGGGGTCTCGAGCGTGGCTACAGCCTCATGATCGGCGGGGAGGATGACGTCGTCGCCCGGCTGGAGCCGATCTTCCGCTCGATTGCGCCGGGCCCGGACCAACGCGAGGCGACACCCGGGCGGGTGCGCCGCGGCGGGACGGCGCCCGACGGGTATCTGCACTGTGGCCCCAACGGCGCAGGGCATTTCGTCAAGATGGTGCACAACGGCGTGGAGTACGGCATGATGGCTGCAATCGCCGAAGGTCTCAGCATCATCAAGCACGCGAACGTCGGACGTCAGAAGGTCGAATCCGACGCCGAGACCACCCCACTGCGCGACCCCCAGTTCTACTCCTTCGACATCGACATCGCCGAGGTTGCCGAGGTGTGGCGTCACGCCTCGGTCGTGAGCTCGTGGCTGGTCGACCTGACCGCCGACGCGCTGGCGCGTTCACCCGAGCTGGCGGAGTTCAAGGGTCGCGTCTCGGATTCGGGCGAGGGTCGTTGGACCGTGGAAGCCGCGATCAGCGAGTCAGTTCCCGCGCCGGTGATCAGCGCGGCGCTGTTCCAGCGCTTCGAGTCGCGCGGGCAAGGCGACTTCGGTGCCAGGGTGCTCTCGGCGATGCGCTCGGAGTTCGGCGGACACGTCGAGAAGAGTTCCTAGGGTGCACCACGAGACCCGCACGTTAGCTGGCGTTGACGACCTCGCCACGGCGGCGGCGGACTTCGTCGCCGAGCAAGCGCGCCGCTGCGTCGCGACCCGGGGTGTGTTCAACTTTGCGGTGAGCGGGGGGCGCACTCCCTGGAGGATGTTCGCCGAACTGCTCGAACGCAACATGCCGTGGGGACAGACGATCATCTACCAGGTGGACGAGCGGGTCGCCCCGCCGGGCGACCCCGAGCGCAACCTGACGCAACTCATCGACACCCTCGTGGGAATCTCGCCCCGAATCGAACCGATGCCCGTCAACGACGACGACCTCGCCGCCGCGGCCGAGCGCTACGCAGGCTCACTACCTCCGCGCCTGGACCTCGTGCACCTGGGTCTGGGTCCCGACGGCCACACCGCGTCGCTCGTTCCCGGAGATCCGGTGCTCGACGTGCGCGACCGCCTGGTTTCCATCACCGGTCACTACGAGGGCCACCAGCGCATGACGCTCACCTACCTCGGCCTGGCCCGGGCGGACCAACTACTCTGGCTGGTGAGCGGTGCGGACAAGCGCGAGGTACTCGCCAAACTCCTCGAAGGCGACGAGTCGATCCCGGCAACCCGAGTCCAGGCCGCAGCATCGCTCATCATGGCCGACCGATCGGCGATGTGAGCATGGGCGTCGAGGGAGAGAAGCGTCGCGCCGCTGAGGCCGCCGGCGAGCTCGTGGAGGACGGGATGCTCGTCGGACTGGGCACGGGCACGACGGTGGCCTTCTTGCTCGTGGCCATTGCCCGGCGCGCGCCGACGGCCGTCTTCGTCGCGTCCTCGCCGCGCACGGAACAGGCCGCGCGAACGCTTGGACTGCGCGTTCACCCCTTCGACGCTATCGAGCGTCTCGACCTCGCCATCGACGGCGCGGACCAGATCGCGCCCGGCGGGTGGCTGATCAAGGGTGGCGGCGGCGCGCTGACCCGCGAGAAGGTCGTCGCCGCAGCGGCTGATCGCTTCGTGGTGATCGCTGACGCCACCAAGCTCGTCGACGCCCTCCACGCCCCGGTGCCCCTCGAACTGTCGCCATTCGGGCTGGCGGCGACGATACGCCGGCTCGGAGCATGCGACGTGCGCAACGCGCCCGCCAGTCCGGACGGCGGCGTCATCGCGGACTACCGCGGACCCGTCACGGCACCGGGCGAGCTGGCCCGACTGCTCTCGGCTACGCCGGGAGTTATCGCTCACGGGTTGTTCGAGCCTGAATTGGTGAGCGAGCTCCTCGTCGGCGTTGGGGCCACTGTCCGCCACACGATCATTGGAGCTGCACCATGAGCCTGGAACCGCCTCCCGAGACGTCTGCGGTCCCCGAGAACCATGTCATCGTGCTCTTCGGCGCGACCGGCGATCTCGCGAAGCGCAAGATCATCCCTGGTCTTTTCCATCTGGCGGCGGCGGGCCTGTTGCCCAAGCGCTACCGGATCATTGGGTCGGCTCCTTCGGCGTACGCCATGGCCACCAACGAGTTTCGCGTGTACGCCCGCGACGCCGTCCAGCAGTTCGGTTCGAATCTGCCCCAGGGCGAGAGCTGGGATCGGTTCAAGGAGTCGCTCTCCTTCGTCGCCGCCGAACCCGACGACTTCAGCGCGCTCCACCTCGCGGTCAGCCAGGCCGAGGCTGAGATCGGCGGGGGCGTGCGACGGCTGTTCCACCTCGCGATTCCCCCCGACGCGGTGCTGCTCATGGTCGAGGCCCTGGGCGCGTCCGGGCTCAGCGAGAACTCCCGAGTGATCTGTGAGAAGCCCTTTGGCATGGACCTCGCATCGGCGCGCAATCTCAACACCGTGCTCAAGGCCAACTTCGACGAGACCCAGATCTACCGCATCGATCACTTCCTGGGCAAGGAGTCGATCGACAACATCCTGGCCCTGCGCTTCGCCAACCGGCTGTTCGAGCCGCTGTGGAACCGTGACCACGTCAAGTTCGTGCAGATTGACGTGCCCGAGACCCTTTCGATTGAGAATCGAGGGGCCTTCTACGAAGAGACTGGGGCTTTTCGCGACATGGTCGTGACCCACCTCTTCCAAGTGCTGGGCTTTCTCGCCATGGAACAGCCCACCAGCCTGGGCGCTGGACCGTTGCGCGACGAGGTGCACAAGGTCTTTCAGACCCTACGCCCCATCGACCCCGCCCAGGTCGTGCGCGGCCAGTATGACGGCTACCGTGACGAGCACGGAGTCGCGGCCGACTCCCAAACCGAGACGTTCGTGGCGTTGCGCGTCGAGGTGGAGAACACTCGCTGGAAAGGCGTGCCCTTCTACCTCCGTACCGGAAAGTGCCTTGCCCAGAGCCGTCAGGTGATCACGATCGGCTTCGACGAGCCGGTGATGCGACTGTTCCCGTTGAGCGAGCATGAGCCAGCGTGGCGCGGCAACAAGCTCGTCGTGGACTTCGCCGATCCGGGCTCGATCCACGTGAACTTCCTGGCCAAGGAACCTGGACCGAGAATGCAACTCGATTCGGCCGAAATGTCGTTCCACTACAGGGACTCGTTCCAGGCTGCCAACAACCTGGAGGCCTACGAGCACCTCATCTACGAGGCGATGCTCGGCAATCGCTCGCTGTTCACGCGTTCGGACGGTATTGAGCGGCTCTGGGAAGTGGCGACCCCGCTGCTCGAGCGTCCGCCGGCGGTTGAACCCTACGCCAAGGGCTCGTGGGGACCGGAGTCGATCACACGCGTGATCGCGCCGCACGACTGGTGCCTGCCCCAGTGAAGACCCCGGCCAGCAACCACGTGAGCGCCTCAGTACGTCTCCTCGTCTCGGACGTCGACGGCACCCTCTTGACGTCGGACAAGAACCTCACCCAGGACTCCATTCGCGCCGTCGAGGCGTTGAGCGAAGCGGGCGTTATATTCGCAATCACCAGCGCGCGCCCACCCCAGGGTCTCGAGATGCTTGTTGAACCCCTTCATCTGAGCACTCCTCTAGGAGCCTTCAACGGTGCTCTCATCGTCGATCGCGACATGCGCGTGCTCGAGGAGAGGACCATCGACGACGACCTTGCTGCTCCGATCATCGAACTGCTTCAGTCCCACGGTCTCTCGGTGTGGGTCTATCAGGGTTCGGATTGGTTCGTACTGGACGAGAACGGTCCTCACATCGAGCACGAGTCGCGCAGTTGCGGATGCCAACCGACGAAGCTGAGCGACTTTCACGCCGTCGTGGACGGCATCACCAAGGTGGTCGGCGTGAGCGACGACGCCAGCGCGGGCGCCGCGGCCTGTACGGCGATGGGCGCAATGTTCGGGTCGCGGGTCTCGGCGACGCGCTCACAGACCTACTTCCTCGACGTGACCCACCCCGAGGCCAACAAGGGCCGAGTCGTCCGCTTCCTCTCGGAGTTCTACGGCGTGGTGCCCGAAGAGATCGTCACCATAGGTGACATGCACAACGACGTGTCGATGTTCGCCCAATCGGGCGTCAGCATCGCCATGGGCAACGCTGATGCCGAGGTGAAGGAGGCCGCGACGCGAGTGACCACGTCGAACGACGACGAGGGCTTCGCGCACGCGGTCGATCGATTCGTGCTCGGTCGCTGAGCCAGCGCCCGAGATACCGCGGTGTCAGCGACGTCGGTGCTCAGGCGGAGGCCCTGGACGGGTGGCTACGTCGCCGGGACCAGCGCAACGAGACTGCGGACCACCACATCGGCGCCGTGGGCTCGCAGCTCGTCGGCGTAGTCGTGCACGCCCGGCGTGTCGTGATGGTCGACCCCGATGACCAGTGCGAAGTGGCCGGAACGACCGGCCTCCACTCCGGCCAGGGCGTCTTCGAGTACCACGCACCGACCCGGCTCGATGCCGAGCACCCGCGCACCCTCGAGGAAGCTGTCAGGGGCAGGCTTGCCGGCGAGGTGACGTTCCTTCACGACATTCCCGTCGACAATGGCGTCGAACAGCGCGAGGATGCCCGCCGCGTCCAGGGCGGCCCGGGTGTTCTCACTGGCTGAGATCACCGCGACCTTGACGCCACGCCGGCGCAGTTCGCCCACCAGCGTTGCGGCTCCCTCGAAGGCGTCCACGCCGTCACGCTGCATCACCTCCAGCACGAGGTCGTTCTTGCGATTGGCCAGTCCCTTGACGCTGCGAGAGTCACGCGTGTCGCCGCCGGTGCCCTCGGGGAGCTCGATGTTGCGTGACGCGAGGAAATTCCGGACGCCGTCTTCGCGGGGCTCGCCGTCGACGTACTTCTCATAGTCGCTCTCGGGGTCGAACGGCACGAACGGCGTGGCGCTACGCGTGGCCTCGCGTTGGAGGAACTCGTCGAAGGCCTGCTTCCAGGCCGCGGCGTGCACCGCAGCAGTCTTGGTCAAGACCCCATCCATGTCGAAGAGCCAGGCGTCGTAGGCGCCGAGGTCCACGCTCACGCCCGCCTCGTGAGAGGTTGTCCCCGTCATAGATTCTCCTCGCGCCTTGCCGGATCGGCGAGGCGCCGAGTCGGCTCGCGTCCGTAGGGTTGGCGTGGTGGTGTGAGGCCCGTTTTCAGCGTGTCGTCACTGGACACTGGGAAGACCGATGCCTGGCCCGCCGAGACCGTCACGGTAGTCGCGAAGTGGAGGATCTCGAGGTCGTCACCTTGCTTCAGGACATAACTCGTCGTGGACGGCGTGGCCTCGACGTGTAGGCGTCGGCCCCGAAACTCGACGTTGAACGAGAGTCGGGTGATCCCTTCAGGCAGTCGGGGCGCGAACTTGAGCGTCGCCCCGCACTCGCGCATGCCACCGAGGCCGGCCACCAATCCAATCCACGTTCCGGCGAGCGATGCCATGTGCAAGCCGTCACGGGTGTTGTGCTCCAGGTCTTCAAGGTCCATGAGGGCGGCTTCGGCGAGGTAGTCGTACGCCAGTGCCAGGTGCCCGACCTCTGCCGCGATCACTGATTGACAGCAGGCTGACAGCGACGAATCGCGCACGGTGAGTCCTTCGTAGTACTCGAAGTTGACTCTCTTCTGTTCGGACGTGAACGCGTCGCTCCGCAGGAACATTGCCAGGACCAGGTCGGCTTGCTTGACCACCTGCTTGCGGTAGAGGTCGAAATACGCAAAGTGCAGGAGGAGCGGATAGTCCTCCTGCGTCGTGGCCGCGAAATCCCAGATCTGGTGATCGGTGAAGCCTTCGCTCTGGGAGTGGACCCCCAGTGTGTGGTCAAAAGGCACGACCATCGCCTGTGCCGCGCGACGCCACCCGCTGATCTCCGCTGGATCCACCCCGAGCTCGCGCGCTCTTTCATCGTTGCGTTCGGCCACATCAGACGCTGCGAGAAGATTCCGCTGCGCCATCAGGTTGGTGTAGACGTTGTTATCGGCAACTGCGCTGTACTCGTCGGGACCCGTTACCCCATCGATGCGGAATCCTCCCTCGAGATCGAAATGCCCGAGCGAGTACCACAGCCTCGCCGTGGCCGTCAACAGCTCCAAGCCCACGGTTGCCTCGAACTCGTGGTCGCCCGTGGCGTGTAGGTAGCGGACGACGGCATCGGCAACGTCGGCATTCACGTGAAATGCGGCGGTGCCCGCAGGCCAGTACGCCGAGCATTCCGTGCCACTGATGGTCCGCCACGGGAACGTCGCGCCTCTGAAACCAAGGCTCTGCGCTCGTGCGGTGGCGGCAGGGAGCGTGTCGTGGCGCCAGCGCAGCGCGTTGGCGACCGCCTCGGGCATGGTGTAGCTGAGGACCATGAGCACGAATGTTTCGCTGTCCCAGAACGCGTGCCCGTCGTAGCCGTTGCCGGTGAGCCCTTTCGCCGGAATAGCGCGTCGCTCGCTTCGCGCCGCCGCTGCCAGCACGTGGAAGAGGGAGAACCGAACGGCCTGTTGGATCTCGTCGTCACCCTCGATCTCAACGTCCGCGCGGTCCCAGAAGTCACTTAGATATTCGAGCTGTTGCGAGCACAGGCCGTCCCATCCGGTGTCGCGAGCCGCAACGAGAGCGCCGTCGACTTGGTCACGCAGTGCCTCCGTCGAACGCTGCGCGGACCACCCGTAGGTGACGTACTTGATGAGGCGCAGGTGTTCGCCTGGTTTGAGCGTTACCGTCACGGTCACTCGGCCAAGATCGTCGAAACTCTCGGAATGGACCTTCATCGACGGCGGCCCTTCGATCTCGTGATCCATAGCGGCCGCTATCAATTGTTCGCTGAGGCCGGTGCTGTGGAGCAGTTCGCACCGAAGCCCCTGATTGTCGTGAAACTCTCCCCGCAAGGGATCGTTGATTGCAAAGGCTGCCCGCGGATCGTTGCTGGGGAGCTGCGCAGGCTCGTTGGCGACCAACTCCGACTGGACAACGACGCGCACCTGATGTTCGACGGCTTCGACGTCGTAGCAGATCGCCGCCACCGATCGCTGGACGAGTGACACAACGCGCTGTGAGTGCACCCGAACGCGTCCTCCCGACGGCGAAGACCATTCGACGCGCCGATCGAGCAAACCCGCCCGCAGGTCCAGGCAGCGCTCGTGGCTGTGCAGTTCGCCGTAGCGGAGATCGAAGGGTTCGTCGTCGACGAGCAGACGAATCACCTTGCCGTCGGTGACGTTTATCATCACCTGATCCTGTTCCGGATATCCGTAGCCGGCCTCGGCGTAGGGGAACGGCCGGAGTTCGTGGATACCGTTCAAATACGAGCCCGAAAGACCGTGAGGCTCTCCCTCATCGAGGTTGCCGCGCCAGCCAATGTGTCCATTAGAAAGTGCAAAAACAGACTCACTTTGCGCCAGAACATCGAGATCCAAACTGGTCTCGCGCAAGCACCAGGGTTCGGTGGCAAATAGCGGGTGCTGAATCACGATATTACCAAGGTAAGACTGTCCCAAGACGTGAAGCGCCGTCTCCAGTTCAGATGTCCCCCATAGTCAATGATGCGAAAGTGCAATGGCCCCACCAATCCTCACGCTGCCTTGCTCGCCTACGACGCGCTAGCGTGGCCTTTTGGGCCTTCGGTCACGTTACGAGTGGCTGCGAGTGGTGTCAATGAATCTTCGATCCTTATTTGCCTACTGCCAGAGAGAGCCTACCGCAGCGCTTTAGGGAGAGTCGGTGCAGGCATCCCGGAAACTCCATACCTTGGAAGACGAGATCACGTCCCCCAAGTGGTGTAGGAGCAACCTTCGGCTGAAGGAGATCGTAGACAGTCGCGCCGACTCGCGCAACGTGCGGTCCTAACCCCAGAAGTATCCGCTGGGATCCTCTCGCAGCTCGTTGAGGATGACCTCGAGGGATTGATACTCGGCGACGTCGAGGAAGATCTCCCACTCGCCATCGGGTGCGCGTACGTGCAGGGTCCAGGTGTCGTCGTCGTGGCGAACGAGCATGGCGAGCTCTTCGATGTGCGTCGTCGCGAAGGGCCTCGCGAACGTCTCGGTGACGATGAGACAACCATCACCTTCAAGAACCCCGAGGACACCCGGGCGCGTGGGTCGGACCTCGCCGAGGAGAGCCTGGAGTTGGCGAGCGGCCTCGTGCACGAGACGAGGCTAGGGCCTCAGCTCGCTCGTCGCCTCTTGATCACGGGGGTCGTCGCGAGGGCGCTCGTGCGCTTGAGCTGAGCCATCGAGGTCTCGGAAAGGTAGCGCCGCTCGGCCACCTGCCACTCGTCGTGGATCTCGAGGGGTCTGCCCCCACTCTTCCTGACATCCCTATTGCGCGGAGCCCCCGTGCTGGAAGGATGTCCCCATGCCAAAGAGATTCCCGAAGGAGTTCGGAGAGGATGTCGTCCGGGTGGCCCGCAGCGGCAAGTTCACCCACGAAGAGGTCGTCCACGACTTCCAGATCTCGACCTCGTCGCTCAAGCGCTGGTTGCACCAGGCGGACATCGATGATGGCCTGAAGGGTGGCCTGACGACGACGGAACAAGAGGAGGTCGTCCAGCTCCGCCGTGACGTCCGACGCCTGTCGATGGAGAACGAGATCCTGCGCCGCGCCGCCGCCTACTTTGCCAAGGACGCTGCCAAATGAAGTTCCCGCTGGTCCGAGAGCTGGCGAACGAGGGCTTCCCCGTTGCGCTGACCTGCGGGGTGCTCGGCTTTGCTCGCCAGAGTTACTACGAGTGGCTCGCCGACCCGATCAGCCAGCGCGACTGGGATGATGTGCACCTGGCCAACGAGCTGTTCGAGCTGCACCGCGACGACCCGCCCTTCGGATATCGCTTCCTCTGCGACGAGCTGAAGGAGCGCGGACACGAGGTCGGCGAGATCCGGGTGCACCGGATCTGCCGCGAGCACCAGATCTGGTCTACGACCACGAAGAAGGGCAAGAAGGTGGCCGGCAAGACTCCTGGGCCGGCGGTCAGCGACGACCTCGTCCAGCGCGACTTCAGCGCGCCGGCGCCCGATCGGCTCTGGTTGACCGACTTCACCTAGCATCCCACGCTGACTGGCAAGATTTACCTCGCCTCGCTGAAGGACGTCTTCTCGAATCGCATCGTCGGCTACGCCCTCAGCCCGAGGCCGACCGCGGACTTGGCGTGTGCCGCTCTGCGCCACGTGCTGGCATGTCGCAACCCAGAGGGCACGGTCGTGGTCCACAGCGACCGCGGCGGTCCCTTTCGTTCGAGGAGTTTCCAACGACTGCTCTCGATGAACGGACTCGCCGGCTCGATGGGGCGGGTCGCTTCGGCGGCCGACAACTCCGCCATGGAGTCGTTCCACTCGCTCCTGCAGAAGAACGTCCTCGACCAACGACGCGTCTGGGAGAGCCGCGAACAACTCCATCTCGCAATCATCACCTGGATAGAGCACACCTACAACAACCGTCGTCGTCAACGTCGCCTCGGCAAGCTCACGCCGGTCGAGTTCGAGTTGGCCTTCGCCGCTACTCACGCAGCATGATGTTCAAACCGATGTCAGGGGAACTGGGGGCAGACCCCCGGATCGCTCGCCGACGGGGCCCGTCGTCCGGCCCATCCGGGGAGTAACGGATGGGCCGGACGGGCCGGGCTGGGGGGACTGACCTCTACTGGGGCGGGCCGGCAGCCAGGACGACCGACGCCGTCGAGTGCGTCCCGTTCGCTTGACTCCAGGTGAGGGTGATCTTCTGGCCGACGTGGAATCCGGCGATGATGTTCGCCAGCGCGTTGGGTGACGTCACGGGTGTGCCACTGATCGCGGTGATGACGTCGCCGGTCGCCAGGCTGGTCGACGCGGCCGGCGAGCCCGGGATGATGCCGGCGATCGTTGCGCCATTGCCCGGAGCCGTCGTCGAGACCTCGACACCGAGGAAGGCCGTGGTGCCCAGGTGGATGGTGGCCGAACCGTGGTGCGCCTCGATCGCGTTGGCGATCGAGAGAGCCGTCGCGATCGGGATGGCGTACCCCTGGCCGCTGCTGTTGAAGGCGACGGCGGTCGAGGCGGCGGTGTCCATCCCGACCACCGTGCCCGACGCGTCGGTCAGGGCGCCACCGGAGTCACCGGGGTAGAGGTTGGCGTTGGTCTCGATGAGTCCCGACAACTGCTCCGAAGAGCCGTTGTCCTCACTGGCCGAGATCGACTGGTTGAGCGCGACGACCGATCCCGCGGTCATCGAGGGAGTCCCCCCGGCCCCGCCGGCGTTGCCCAGGGCGTAGACCGCGCTGCCCACGCTCGGTGCGCTGTTGCTGGAGGAGAGCGTCGCGGTCGTGAGGCCGTGCGCGCCCTCCAGCTGGATCAGGGCGACGTCGGCGGTGCGGTCGTAGCCGAGAACCTTCGCGCTGTAGGTGTGGCCGTTGCCGAGGTCGACGGCCGAGATCGACGTGGCTCCGCTGATGACGTGGTTGTTGGTGAGGACCAGTCCGTCCGAGGTCAGGACGATGCCCGTTCCCGCACCGGCCGCCTGCTGGTAGCTGTACGAGGTGTTGATGTCGACCAGGGCCGAGGAGACGGCGCGGACGGCGCTCGGGATGCTGGCGGCCGTCGAGCTGCCGCCCGGTGAGAAGCCGCCGAAGGGATTGCCGAAGCCGGGGATACCGCCGAAGGGCAAGGTGATCGACCCGGAGCCAGACGAGCCCGAGTTGGGCCCGATGGCGACGGCCGATTGGTTCGTGCGTCCCAGCGCGAAGCCGATGGCTCCCGCAGCGACGCTGGCCAGGACCAGTCCGGCCGCGACCGCGGCGACCACCGATCGCCGCCGCACGGTCACCGTCGGCGGGCCCCCGGCCTGGGGTGAGGTCTCTCCGAGCGCGTACGCGGATTCGCCGGTGGCCGGCGCGGGACCGTCGGCGACGGAGGAGACCTCGGAAGGTGACGGGATCTCCCGGGCTGGGGGTGCGGCAGACTCCTCGGAGGTCCAGGCCGCGGCGGCCTCGGGATCGTTCTCGATCGGGCTGTGGGTCTCGTCGCTCATGTGCTCCCTCCGGTCTGAGTTCGGCTCTCAATCAGTCGTGAACGCATCATGGCGAGCAATTGTGAAATTCTCATGAGTGAGCTCACTGAGGCGCCTAACAATTTCCGGCGCCAGGGCCGCGGCGAGCCCCTCCGCCATTGTGGCGGCGCGTGACACGGGGCCGCCCGAGCCGTGGCGACCACGAGATCTAGGCTGGCTGGACGATGCAGGATCCGGAGGTGCCGGTCGAGCGCAGCAGCCGGGAAGTCGACGCCATCATCGGCCAGTGTCGTGACTGGCGAGGCGAGACGCTGTCACGCGTACGCGCTGTGGTGCTGAGTGCCCACCCGGACCTCGTCGAAGAGGTGAAGTGGAAGAAGCCCTCCCGGCCCGAGGGCGTGCCGGTGTGGTCGCACGGCGGCATCGTGTGCATCGGCGAGATGCTGAAGAGCGCTGTTCGCGTGACGTTCCCCAAGGGCGCCCAGCTGGAGGACCCGAAGCAGCTGTGCAACGCGCGCCTGGATAGCCGCAGCGTGCGGGCGATTGACATCCGTGAAGGCGAGAAGGTCAGGGTGGCGGCGTGGCGAGCACTCGTGCGCGAGGCCGTGAAACTGAACAGTTGACGGGTCCAGGTGGAGGCGGAGGGGGGATCCCACACCCCGTGGTCGGTTGACGGAGCGCCGGGCGCTCGTGCCTGCGTGCCGGCCCCAGGGCCGTGGGCGTGCCCGGCCGCGGCCTCGACGGTGCCGTAGCACGAGGGGAGGCTTGGCACCGAGCTGCGAGGGATCGCCCGCCGTTTGGACGCGGAGCGCCCAGAGGGTCCCTCGGCCCGCCCGTTGCCGGCACCGCCGCACCTGGAGAGACGTGAGAGATAACTCTCGCTAGTATTGTCTCATGACGCTCCAGCTGTCCTCCTCCTCGGGGGAGAGGCTGATCCGGGATGCCCCAACGATGCGGGCGCTCGCCAACCCCCTGCGCTACGCCCTCTACGAGCTGCTGGCCACCAGCGGTCCTCTGACGGCCACCGAGGCGGCCGCGATCGTGGGTCAGAGCCCGACCACCTGCTCGTTCCACCTGCGCCAACTCGCTCGCTACGGCCTGATCGAGGATGTCGACGACCAACACGGCCGCTCCCGCCCGTGGCGAGTGAGCCAGGCAGGGCTGCGGGTGCTGCCCGGCGATCACGATGCCGGCCTGGCGGCCACCGCACTGGCCGGTGTCCTGCGCCAGCGCGTGCTCGCGCGCCTCGGGCAATGGGACGAGGAGAAGTCGGCGTGGCCCGACGCCTGGCAGAAGAGTGCCGACGAGGCCGACCACCTGCTCTACGTCACCCTCGACGAACTCACCGAGCTGAAAGATCGGCTCCACGACCTGCTGGTCCCGTACGTCCAGCGTGTGGCCGACCCGGCCCGACGACCGGCGGGCGCGGCCGCCGTCGAGGCCGCCACAATCCTGCACCCCGTCGGCCCGCCTCCGAGCGACGGACCCAGCGAAGTCTCCGGCACCACGAGGCGAACATGACCCCTCCGTTGGTCCGGCGTCTCGCGCCCCTCGAGGGCGATCTCGCCGTTCGCTGGATCCACGGCGCTCCTCGCGCTCGTAACTGCCCCGACCCGCCCGTCCAGGTTCACTGGTACGACGCGCACACCGTGATCATCCGCCAGAGCAAGGCGGTCAGCTACGAAGCGCCCTTCGTCTACCTGCTCTTCGGCAACGATCGCGCCATCCTCTTGGACACCGGCGCGACCGCCGACGCCACCCGGTTCCCCCTTCGTGCCACCGTCGACGAGCTCGTGGCGACGTGGCTGGACGCCCACCCCCGCACGACGCCGGGCTACGAGCTCGTCGTGGCGCACACTCACGGCCACTCCGACCACGTGGCCGGAGACGGCCAGTTCGCCCAGCGACCAGCGACCACGGTCGTGGCGCGGGAGATCGAAGCCGTCGTCTCGTTCTTCGGCTTCTCCCACTGGCCCAGCCAGACCGTCACCTTCGAGCTGGGCGCTCGGGCACTCGAGATCACCGGCGCACCGGGCCACCACCCCGCCGCCCTGGCCATCTATGACCCTTGGACCGGGTTCCTCCTCACGGGTGACACGGTGTACCCCGGCCGGCTCTACGCGCCGGACTTCGCGGCTTTTCTCGACACGATCGACCGTCTCGACCGGCTCTCGCAAAGCCGCCCGGTCACCCACGTCATGGGATGTCACATCGAGATGACGAGCCAGCCCGGCCGCGACTACCCACTCGGCGCCACCTATCAGCCCTCGGAGCCGCCGCTCCAGATGACCGTCGACCAGCTCCACCAGGTTCGCCAGGCCGCACACGACGTTGCCGCTCGGCCGGGAGTCCACCGCTTCTCCGACTTCATCATCTACAACGGTCCCTGCCGTCGCCAGATCGCCTTCCAGCTCGGCCGGTCCCTGATGGCGCGCCTCGGCCGTCCCACCTGATCTGGGCCCGGCGGCCCCGGGGTGCATCGGCATCTCCACGGGCGCGCCGGGGCGAGGAAAGCGGCACGGCGCTGTCGAAGTGTGCTGGGAGCCCGTCCCCGCGATGCGGCCGGGCCGTCAAGCGATTTCGAGGGAGGCCACGGCGACGAGCCGCGCCGTCGGCTCTCGCGCAGCACGTCCGGGGCTGCGTCGGGGGGTCCGCCTGGGCGCGGGCTCCGAGGCGGCCCCGATCCGATCCCCCGCGCCACGATGCGCCCACCCCATCTGCCCGGGGTTGCCGAGCAGACGCCGCACCCGAGGATCGGTATCGGCGCCCCGACGCTCCCCGGGAGGGCGCAAGTTAGCCCGGGGCTGGTGCGGGGTGCACCAGCGGGGGTGGCGACCCGGGTGCGGGCGGGCGTTACGGTGCCGTCAGCCCGCAACTCAGATCGACCCCACCCGCACGAGGGACTTGATGGCCCGGCGCTCGTCCATGGCCCGGTACGCGTCGGCCACGTGCTCGAGGTCGGTCTCGTAGTCGAGCACGGTGCCGGGGCTGATCGTCCCGTCCAGCACGTTGCCGAGCAGCTCGGGGATGTAGATCCGTGCCGGCGCGGGGCCGCCGCGCCATCCGATGTTGCGATAGAACGTCCCGGCGAAGGGGGGCGTGCCGTGGGGCACGCCGACGATCCCGATCGTCGAGCCCGGTCGGGCGATCTCGGCGGCCGTGGTGATGGCCTGGGGGGACCCGACGCACTCCAGCGCGGCGTCGACGCCGATGCCGTCCGTGAGGTCGAGCACGGCTTGGCGGGCCTCCTCACCCCGAGACGCCACGATGTCGGTTGCCCCGAACTGCCGGGCGAGTTGCTGGCGGGCCCGATGGCGGCTCAGCGCGATGATCCGCTGCGCGCCGAGGCGGTGGGCGGCGAGCACGGCGCAGAGCCCGACGGCGCCATCGCCGACGACGGCCACCGTGTCGCCGCGCCGGACCCCCGCCGAGATGGCGGCGTGGTGCCCGGTCGCCATCACGTCCGACAAGGTGAGCAACGATCGCAGGACCTCGTCGGAGTGCCCCGAGCCCGGGACGGTGACCAGGGTGCTCGAGGCGAGGGGCACGCGTACCGCTTCACCCTGGCCGCCCTCGGTGGTCCCGTCGCCGAAGACGCCGCCGCTCACGCAGTTGATCGTCGAGCCGTGCTGGCAGTGCGGGCAGGACATGTCGGAGTAGATGAACGGTGCGATCACCAGATCACCCTTGGACAGCCCGGTCGCCTCGGTGCCGACGTCTTCGACGACGCCGATGAACTCGTGGCCGATCGATCCGGGCGCGCGGTCGCTGACGCCCCGGTAGTACCAGAGGTCGGAGCCGCACACGCAGCCCAGGACCACCCGCACCACGGCGTCCGTGGGGGCCTCGATCACGGGATCCGGGCGCTCGCCCACCCCAATGTCTCCCGGTCCGCGAAACAGTGCTGCTCGCATATCTCTGGTCCCTCCTGGTTGTTTCGACTGCTGGATCTCGACGCCGGTGATGCGCTCACCGGATCGCGTCGGGCACTTCACGAGCGGTCGATCATCTCCATCTGTGCTGCGTTGTGGTGGTCTCCGGCCGGCGGCGTGAGGTGGGTGAGCGCTTCGATCTGCTCGGCCGTGAGCGCGACGTTGAGAGCACCGAGGTTCTCCTCGAGGCGGGTGACGCGCTTGGTGCCCGGGATCGGGGCGATGTCCTCGCCCTGGGCCAGCAGCCACGCCAGGGCGACCTGGGCGGGCGTGGCGCCGATGGCGGTGGCGATGGCCTCGACCTCGGCCACCAGCCGGAGGTTGACGTGGAAGTTCTCGCCCATGAACCGGGGACTGCTGCGGCGCCAGTCCGAGCTGTCCAGCTGGTCGAGCGACCGCAGGGCGCCGGTGAGGAACCCGCGTCCGAGAGGGGAGTAGGGGACGAAGCCGATGCCCAGCTCACGCAGGACGGGGAGCACGGAGGGCTCGGGGTCGCGGGTCCACAGCGAGTACTCGGACTGCACCGCGGTGAGGGGATGGACCGCGTGGGCTCGGCGAATCGTGGTCGGCCCCGCCTCGGACAGTCCCAGGTGGCGGACCTTGCCCTCGGTGACGAGCTCGGCCATGGCCCCGACCGTCTCCTCGATGGGCGTGGACGGGTCGACGCGGTGCTGGTAGAGCAGGTCAATGTGATCGGTCCCCAGTCGCTGCAGGGACCCGTCCACGGCTTGGCGGACGTTTCGCGCACTCGAGTCCCGGCCCTCGCGTCCGGTGTGCGAGATCAGGCCGAACTTGGTGGCCACGATCGCCGCGTCGCGCCGCCCGCGCAGGGCGCGGCCGACGAGCTCCTCGTTGGAGTAGGGGCCGTAGACCTCGGCGGTGTCGATGAGGGTGACCCCGAGGTCCAGGGCGCGCTGGATGGTGTGTATCGATGCGGTGTCGTCCCGTCCAGCACCGGTGTAGCCCATGGACATGCCCATGGCGCCCAGTCCGAGGCGCGACACGCTCAACTGCCCGAGCCGTGCCTGCTTCATGTCGTCTCCTTCGTCCGTGGTGCACCCACCTAAGCACCTTCTGCGCGACGCGGGGAGGCCCAGTTGAGAGGAGTACTACCAGGGCCCCTCTGATCGTTGGGACGGACCGTAGGCTCGCGAGCATGGATGCACGTCAGGACATCCGCGACTTCCTGGTCTCGCGGCGCGCCCGGATCACTCCTCGCCAAGCCGGTCTCCTGGTCTACGGCACGACGCGGCGGGTGGCGGGCCTGCGTCGCGAGGAGGTCGCTCGGCTGGCCGGCATCAGCGTGGAGTACTACACGCGCCTCGAGCGAGGCAACGCCAGCGGCGCCTCGGAGGGAGTCCTCGAAGGCGTGGCGCGGGCTCTCCAGCTTGACGAGGCCGAACGAGCCCACCTCTTCGACCTAGTCCGTGCGGCCACCTTCGCCCGCCGCGCGGGGCGCCGTCCCGCCGCCGAGCGCGTGCGGCCGACGATCCAGAGGATCCTCGACGCGATGACCGGCGTGCCCGCCTACGTGCGCACCAGCCGGCTGGACATCCTGGCGGCCAACGCGCTGGGTGCCGCGCTCTACGCCCCGGCACTCACGTCAGTGACGGGTGCGCCCAACATGGCGCGCTTCATCTTCCTGGATCCCGCCGCGCCCGCGTTCTTCCCCGCCTGGAGCGCCGTCGCCAGTGACGCCGTGGCCATCTTGCGGGCCGCGGCAGGTCAGGATCCCTACGACCGACGGCTGTCGGACCTGATCGGGGAGCTGTCCACGCGCAGCGAGGAGTTCCGGGTGCTCTGGGCCGCCCACAACGTCCAGTTCCACCGCACGGGGACCAAGTCGCTGCACCACCCCGTCGTGGGCGACCTGCAGCTGGCCTACGAGGCTCTCGACTTGCCCAGCGACGGCCAGCGCATCTTGGTCTACACGGCCGAGCCGGGCTCGCCCTCCGCTGACGCCCTGACGCTGCTGGCGAGCTGGTTGGCGACCCCCGGTGGGGGAGCGCCGCTTCCCACTCCGGCCGCCGACACGGCGGGCTGACGTCGCGTCCCGCGTCGTGCGGGGCTCGGGGTGCCGGGGTGGCCGTCGCTAACGTGGGGCGATGACCGACGATCCCTGGGCGGCGCTGGCCGGGTCGTTCCTGGGTGGCGCCTACGCGTCGGCCAAGGGCTACGTGCGCACCGTCGTCCTGGATCGTCAGCTGCGCGACCATCTGCGCCCCCCGCCCGGTGCAATCCTCGACGTCGGAGGCGGGGCCGGACACCAGTCGTTCCCCTTGGCGGAACGGGGCTACGACGTGACGCTGCTCGACTCCTCACCGGCCATGCTCGCTCAGGCCGCCCAGCACCAGGCCGCGCTGGCGCCGGGGCCGCGCGGGCGCGTGCGGCTCCTGGCGGGGGAGGCCGAGTCCGCCCAGCAGGCAGTCGCGGGCCAGCTCTTCGACGCCGTCGTGTGCCACGGCGTGCTCGGCTACCTGGACAGTCCCGACGCCGTCGTCTCCCAGCTGTGCCAGTGTGCCGCGCCGGGGGGCCTCGTCTCGATCATGACCGCCAACGCGCGGGCCATGGCGGTGCGACCGGCGCTCGAGAGGCGTTTCGCCGACGCGCTCGCGGCGTTTGACTCCCGCCGCGAGGTTGGCGTGCTGGGCGTGCCCCAACGGGCCGACACCGTCGAGGAGCTGAGCGACCTGCTGGACCGGGGCGGCGTCGACCCCGTCGCGTGGTACGGGGTGTGGCTGTTCGCCGACTGGCTCGAGTTCAGCGGGGTACCCGTGGACCCCGGGGACCCCGACGCGCTCGCCGCGCTCGCCGCCGTCGAGTACGAGGCCAGTCACCGCGACCCCTACCGGCAGATGAGCCGGGTCTTCCACCTGATCGGGGTGAAGCGGGGCGGTGGATCCGCCGCTCAGCCGTCCTCGCCGTGGCGGCGGCACCAGGCGTAGAGCGCGTCGTAGACGAACGAGCCACGCTCCACCAGACGCTGGTCGTCGTCCTCCACGTCCAGCCCACCCGAGCCAATGGCCTCGAGGCCCGCGCCCAGCGGGTCGCTGGCCCGGTCCTCGACGATGTCGGCGGCGTGGACGATCTGGGCCAGGCGGGCCAGAGCGGGATCGTCCTGGGCGAGCCCGAAGTGTTCGATGAGGACCTCGAAGCTGCAGCGGCCGTCGCGATGGGTGAACTCGGCCCCGGGCGCGTCGAAGGTGCGCGCCCCGAGTGCCGCGGCCCGCTCCAGCACCTCGGGAGCGGGGGCGAAGAGGATCTCGGCGTCGGGATCGATGAAGCGGCGGATGAGCCAGGGGCAGGCGATCCGGTCAGTCTTGGGACGCTCGCGGGTCATCCACTGCATCACTGGCCTCCTCGGTTGGTGTGGGCCCGCGATCGCCATCTCGCGCGTGGGGGAACGGCACGTGACGGAACCAGGCCCACAGGCTGAGATCGTAGCCAGCCTTCAGAGTGCCGGCGATCACGAAGGGTGCGCCGACGCTCACCAGCTGAGACACCCCGGTGAGCAGCGCGCCCAGTGGTCGGCCCAGCAGTCGGGCCAGTCCGGTGGTCGCCGCCGCCCGGGTGCGCTCGGAGGCTGGGACGAGGGCCATCACGTAGGCGTTGCGCGTGGGCACGTCCATCTGCGAGAGCGACGAGCGCACCCAGAGGATCCCCGCCGCGACGGCCAGGTTCGGGGCGAAGGCCAGCGACGCGAGCAGAGCGTTCGAGGGCAGGTGCGTGAAGACCATCGTCTTGAGCAGCCCGAAACGCGCGCCGAGGCGGCTCGCCATCACCATCGACCCGGTCTGGAGCAGCCCGACCACCAGGAAGATCACGCCGATCTGGAGCGCGGTGGCGTCGAAGCGGCGGGCCACCCAGTAGGCGACGAAGGCCTGCACGGTGAAGCCCGACCCGAAGGCGTCAACGGCGAACAGTGCCGACAGGCGCTTGATCACCGCGCCGGTGCGCGCATCGGGAGCCGCGGGTACCGGTGCTGGCGACGCCGGAGTCGTCGGGACCCCGTGCTCGACCTCGTGGCCCAGGCGGGTGGCCATCACCGCGCCGATGAGCCCGAGTGGCACCAGGGGGAGGAAGACCAGCCCGCTGACCGCGCCCGAGCCCAGGAACTCGAGCCAGCCCGCGCCCAGGGCGCCCAGGGCCCCGGCGGCCGCGCCGACGGCACCGTAGCGGCCAAAGGCGCGCAAGCGTTTGGGGTGATCCAGCGACGAGGCGAGCATCACCTGCTCGAGGGCGCCCAATGGCCCCGAGTCGTTGGACTCGCTCGACAGGGTGCCGAGGAGCCCGGCCACGACGATCAGCCACCACGTGGGCTCTAGCGTCAGGGCCAGCCCCGCCGCGGCCTGCGCCAGGTGCCCGGCCACGTAGAGCCGGCGCCGGCCCACGCGGTCCGCGTAGCGCCGCACGGCCAGCAGTGTCCAGGCCGCTCCGCCGACCACCGCTCCCAAGACGCCGCCCACGTCGAGACCCGAGAGACCCCGCCGGTGCAGATCAATCCCGAGGACCACGGCGAAGTAGCCCGATGCCAGTCCCCGCGCGCCTCGGGCCATCAAGACGACCGGGACGGTGCGACGGCTCGCGCTCGGCAGTGGTGCGCCGAGCATCTGGCGGTCAGGGCTCACCAAGCCATCCTGGCTCGCCGCACGCACCCGCCGGGCCACGGTGTGCTGGGACCCGGTGATCACCTCCCCACATCCGCGTGGGAGATAGATAACATTGATACACATCAACGACAGGGGGCGACACGCATGAGTCCCACAGCGACCAGGTCCGCGTCGGAAGACCACACACCCACCGCGGTGGCTCGGGGGGACAGCGTCGGCGCGCTGGCCGACCAGTTGCGGGTGACGATCGTGCGCCTCACGCGCCAGCTTCGCCAGCGGGACCGGTCGGGACTGAGCATCACCCAGTACGCGGCCCTGGCCTCGGTCGTCGACCACCACGCGCTGTCCATCGGCGGGCTCGCCGCCAGCGAGCACCAGCCCTCGCCGGCGGCCTCGCGGATCGCCGCCTGCCTGGAGGGGGCTGGACTGGTGGTCCGCGAGCGCAACCCCCGCGACGCCCGCAGCGTGATCGTGCGCGCGACCGAGCGCGGGCGCGTGGTGGTGACGTCCCAGCGGGCGCGAGGCAACGCGTGGCTGGCGTCGCGGCTGGCCGCGCTGTCGCCCGCGGAGCGTGACCTGGTGGCCGGTGGGTTGGCGGTGCTGTCCGCGGCGCTCCTGGGTCCGGACGCCGACGGGGACGACGACGAGGTCTCGAGATGAGCAGGCGCTCCCGGGCTCCCGAGGGCGTGGTCGGGCACCGCTACAAGTGGGTGGTCCTGTCCAACACGACGATCGGCGTGCTGCTGGCCTCGATGAACACGACGAGCCTCATCATCGCGCTGCCAGTGATCTTCCGCGGGATCCACCTGAACCCGCTGGATCCGGCGAACTTCCCGTATCTGCTGTGGATCATGATGGGCTACATGCTGGTCACCGCGGCGCTCGTGGTGACGGTGGGGCGCATCGGCGACATCTTCGGCCGGGTGCGGACCTACAACTTGGGCTTCGCCTGGTTCACCGCGGGGTCCATCGCCCTCTCGCTGGTGTGGGGCCACGGGACCGCGGGCGCCCTCTCCCTGGTGATCCTGCGGATGCTTCAGGCGGTGGGGGGCACGTTCCTGCTGGCCAACTCGGCGGCCATCATCACCGATGCCTTCCCCTCCGACGAGCTCGGGCTGGCCCTCGGGATCAACATGGTGGCCGCGATCTTTGGGGGGTTCTTCGGCATCGTGGCCGGTGGCCTGCTCTCGCAAGTGGGCTGGCGCTGGGTGTTCCTGGCCAACGTCCCCTTCGGCGTCCTGGGCACGGTGTGGGCCTATCTCAAGCTCAAGGAGATCGGGGTGCACGTGCGAGCCCGCATCGACTGGCTGGGCAACCTGAGCTTCGCGGCCGGGCTGGCCATGGTCCTGGTCGGCGTGACCTACGGCATCAAGCCCTACGGGACCTCGCTGACGGGCTGGTCGAGCCCGTTCGTGCTGTGGATGATCGGCAGCGGCCTGGTGCTGCTGGTGGTCTTCGTGGCCATCGAGCGGCACGTGGCCGAGCCGATGTTCCGCATGTCGCTGTTCTCCGTGCGGGCCTTCACCGCCGGCAACATCGCCCAGTTCCTGGGTGCGGTCGGCCGCGGCGGGATGCAGTTCATGCTGATCATCTGGTTCCAGGGCATCTGGCTGCCCCAGCACGGCTACGACTTCACGCGCACGCCGCTGTGGTCCGGGCTCTACATGCTGCCCTGGACGCTGGGCTTCGTGGCGGCCGGTCCCCTCTCGGGGCGCCTGTCGGACCGCTACGGCCCCCGTCCCTTCGCCACGGCCGGCATGGTGCTGTCGGCGGCCAGCTACCTGCTCATGATGGCCTTCCCACCGAACTTCGCCTACGCACCCTTCGCCGTGGTGATGGCCATCAGCGGCGCGGCCATGGGACTGTTCGCCGCGCCCAACACCGCCTCGATCATGAACGCCGTACCGGCGCGTGAGCGGGGAGCGGCCTCGGGCATGCGCGTGACGTTCGCCAACGCCGGCATGCCGCTGTCGATGGGCCTGTTCTTCACGCTGATGGTGGTGGGGCTGAACGCCGAGGTGCCCCAGACGATGTCCCGTGCCCTGGTGGCCCACGGCGTGCCCGCCGCCAGCGCCTCGGCGCTGGCGCACGTGCCACCCCTCGGCTACCTGTTCGCATCGTTCCTCGGCTACAACCCGCTGAAGTCGCTGCTCGGCCCCCACGTGCTGGCCCAGTTGCCCGCGCACGACGTGGCTACGATTACGAGCCGGGCCTTCTTCCCCCAGATCATCGGCGGGCCCTTCAAGCACGGCCTGGTCCTGATCTTGACCTTCGCGGCCGTCATGAGCCTGGTGGCCGCGCTGGCCTCGGCCCTGCGCGGCCAGCGCTTCGTCCACGAGGAGGCGGGCTCCACGCTCGATCACCGCCCGACCAAGACGGTGGCAACATCGTCGGCCGAGTGATGGGCCCAGCTACGGTGTGGCTACCCTGAGCCGATGCCTCGAGCCCTGATCCTGGGTGGCACCGGTGCCATCGGCGTGGCCACCGCGCTGCGGCTGCGCGCTGGCGGGTGGGACGTCACGGTGACCAGCCGCGACGCGGCGCGCGTGCCCCCACCGCTGGCGGTGGCCGGTGTGCGTCACGTCGCGGGCGATCGCGGCGATGCCCGTCACCTGGCGGTCGCCCTGGGTGCGGGAGCCGACCTGCTGGTGGATGCGGCCTGCTACGACGCCGACCACGCCCGCGCCGTGACGCCGCTGCTGAGCGACGTGGCCAGCATCGTGATGATCTCGTCGAAGGCCGTCTACGTCGACGGCGCGGGGCGGCACGCGAACTCCGCCGAGCCCCCGCGCTTTGGGGGGCCGATCCTCGAGACCCAGGCCACCGTGCGTCCCGACGCCCGCGCCCTCGACGCCGGAGCCGCCTACGCCAGCGCGAAGGTCGCCGCCGAGGAGGTCCTGCTGGCGTGCGGCGCGCCGGTCTCGGTGCTGCGGCCCTCCAAAGTGCACGGCGCGTGGTCGCGCCGACCCCGCGAGTGGATCTTCGTGCGTCGCGTGCTCGACGGGCGCGACGAGTTGCTCCTGCGGGGCGGGGGCCGAGGAGCCGATCATCCGTCCGCTGCGGCCAACGTGGCCGCCCTGATCGAGACGGTGGCCCGGGTCCCCGAGACGCGCATCCTCAACGCGGCGGACCCGGACTGTCCCACCGTGCGCCAGATCGCCCAGACGGTCGCCGCGGCCCTGGGGCACACCTGGCGAGAGATCGACGTCCCGGTCCCCGACATGTCCGGAGTGGGGCGCACGCCCTGGGACCACGACCCGCCGGTGCGGCTCGACACCCGGGCCGCCTCCGCCCTGGGCTACCAGCCCGTGGGCGACTACGCCACCACGGTCCGCGAGGAGCTGGACTGGCTGGTCACCACGGCGCGCCAGCCCGACGGGTCGCAGTGGCTGCCCGGTCCGGGCGACCCGTTCTTCGCGCCGCTGCTCGACTACGCGTCCGAGGACGTCTGGCTGGCCGCCTGATCCCTCGGCGCGGTGGTGCGGGACGGGGCGAACGGGAACTGGTGCCAGACTGGGTCGAGATGCGCCGACACCGAGCCCGTCGGCCACCCGGAGAGGGGATCACCGTGGAAGACGCCGCACCACGTTCCGAGATGTTTGCGCTGGCCGACGGCTTCGTGCACGAGTACCTGGACCTGAGCCCGGTCATGACCACCTTCGTGGGCGCCGCGGGACACGAGGACGAGCTCGACGACTACTCGCCGGCCGCACACGAGCGGCTGGGTCAGCTGATCGCCCGGACGCGGCACGCCCTGGACGCGGTCCCTTCGGGCGACGAGATCGATCGCATCGCCGGCGCGGCCCTGGGCGAGCGCCTCGAGGCCGAGGGCGCGATCGTCGAGGCGCGCGAGCCGGCGCGCACCTTCGGCGTCATCGACTCCCCGGTGATGAACATCCGCCAGGTGTTCGAGCTCATGCCCGCGAGCACTGCCGACGACGTGGCGGTGATCACTCGCCGCCTCCGCGCCGTGGCGGGCTCCCTGGCCAGCTGGCGCGCGACGCTGGCTGAGGCCCAGGCCCGCGGGGATGTCGTGGCCCGGCGCCACGTCGATGGGGTCGTCGAGCAGGCCACGGCGATGGCGCACCAGGGCTGGGCCGACTTCGCCGCCAGCGTCCGGGCGGTCAGTGGAGACGCGAGCGCCCTCGACGAGGCGGTCCGCACGGCCCAGGCCGCCTACGAGGAGACCGCGACGTGGCTGCGCGACGTCTACGCCCCCCGTGCCGCCGAGTCGGTGCGGGTGGGCCGCGAGCGCTACGAGCGCTGGGTGCGCTACTACACCGGGGCCGATCTCGATCTCGACGAGACGTACGCGTGGGGATTCGAGGAGCTCCAGCGGCTCAACGAGCGCATGTGGCAGGTGGCTCGCGCGGTGGCGCCGGGTGCGGAGCGTCTGGACCAGGTGGCCGACGTCCTGGACCGCGATCCGCAGTACCGCATCGAGGGGACCGACGAGCTGCTGCGCCGACTGCGCGCGTTCACCGATGCTGCGGTCGAGCGCGTGGACGGCGAGCACTTCGCCATCGATCCCCGGATCCGCTTCTGCGACGTGCGCCTGGCCCCCGAGGGCTCGGCGGCCGCGCCCTACTACATCAGCCCGAGCGAGGACCTGACGCGACCGGGCACGACCTGGTTCCCGACACTGGGCGAGACATCGTTCGCCTGGTGGCGCCAGGTGTCGACCTGGTACCACGAGAGCGTGCCGGGCCACCACCTCCAGCTGGGGACCGTCGTGGCCAACCGTGACCGGCTGAGCCGGTTCCAGCGGCTGCTGGCGACCTCGAGCGGGTGGGCCGAGGGCTGGGCCCTGTACGCCGAGCGGCTCATGGACGAGCTGGGCGCCTTCGACTCACCGGGCTACGAGCTGGGCTACCTCCAGGGCCAGGCGCTGCGGGCCGCCCGCGTCGTCGTCGACATCGGGCTGCACCTGGGGCTGCCGGTGCCGCGCGACTTCGGCACGCTCGGCGAGTTCGGCGACATCGCAGGCCAAGTGTGGCAGCCCGACTGGGCGGTGGCGACGCTGGTCGAGCGCGCCATGGAGAGTCGGGCCTTCGCCGCGTCCGAGATCGACCGCTACCTGGCAATCCCGGGCCAGGCGATCAGCTACAAGGTGGGTGAGCGGGTCTGGCTGGCGGCGCGCGCCGAGGCCCGCGCGCGCCTTGGGGCGCAGTTCTCGCTGCCGGCGTTCCACGCGTACTCCCTGGCGCTCGGACCCCTCGGTCTGGATCCCTTCAGTGCCGAGATGCGGCGCTGGCGCGGCGGCGAGGCGGCCTGAGCGACACGGGGCGATGCGCGGGGGACATCACGTGATCGGGCGCGTCCCCGGCGCTGAGCGCGCGCGGGCCGGTAGGGTGACGCCCGAGTAGCCGATCGGGGTGCCGGCGCCACCGAGCGCCGGGGGACTCCCCCGGCGCAGAAAGGTGGAGACATGGAGGATCAGGCAGCCAAGGTGGCCTTCGTCATCTTGAGCGATGACCCGGCTCGAGCGATTCCGGGCCTGGTGCTCGCTGGGCGCATGAAGGAGAATCGCGGTGTCGACGTGCGCCTGATCTTCTTTGGGCCGGGCGTGCGCCTGGCGGCGAGCGGTGCGGCCGACGAGCATCTGGCCACGCTGCGCCGGGTGGGGGTCATCCCCACGGCCTGCCAAGCCAACGTCGTGCAGTACGGGCTGGACCAGGAGATCGGCGCTCGGCCGATCGAGCTCCTGGCCGCGGGGGCCGAGATCGAGTCCTACGCGCGCGAGGGCTACACCGTCGTGAGCTTCTAGGAGACTGTTGAATAATTCGGCTCACAAAGCCGAAGTTGGTGGCCTTGGGCGCCGAGACTTGAAGGGTGCAAGGACTCAGCGAATCTAACCGTGAACTGCTCGACGCAGCGGCACACTGCCGACAACTCGTGCCCCAAGGGAGCGTCGAGGCGTTCTTAGCCGATCATCGCCACGATCTCTTCCCCGACGAGATGTTCGAGGACCTCTTTGTCTCCAAGCGCGGGCGGCCCTCGATCCCGGCTGACACCGTGGCCTCGGTCATGGTCCTCCAGGCGCTCGAGGGGCTCTCGGACCGTGACGCGGCCCGGGCGCTGACCGATCGGATCAGCTGGAAGGTGGCCTGCGGTCTCGCCCTCGATGACGCCGGCTTTGACTTCACCGTCCTCACCTACTGGCGTTCGCGCCTGCGCGCTTCGGCCCATCCCGAGCGAATCTTCGAGGCCGTGCGCTCGGTCGTTGACGCCACCGGTGTCTTAAAGGGAAAGACCCGTCGGGCCCTCGATTCGACGCTGCTCGATGACGCCGTCGCCACCCAGGACACCGTCACCCAACTGGTCGGCGCGATCCGGCGCGTGCGCCGCGTCGTGGAACACGCGAGCGACGTTGCCCTTCTCGCCCACGACTACGACTCTCCGGCCAAGCCGTCGATTTCCTGGGACGACGAGGCGGCACGCGCCGAGCTCGTGGACGCGCTGGTCACCGACGCGTTGACCCTTGTCGAGGCGTGTGGCGAACCCGACGACGCCGAGGCCGCCTCGGCGCTCGGACTGCTCGCCCTCGTCGCCGGCCAGGACGTCGAGTTGGTCGAGGGGAACTGGGCAATCGTGCGTGGGGTCGCCAAAGATCGCGTGATCTCAGTCGTCGACCCCGAGAGCCGCCACATGCACAAGTCCCGCTCGAGCTATCGCGACGGCTACAAGGCCCACGTGGCGGTCGAGCCCGAGACCGGGCTGATCACCGGCACCGCTCTCACTCCGGCGAACGCGCCCGACGGGCCCCCGGGAGTGGCCCTGCTCGAGGGCGAGGCGCCGGGACTCCAGGTCCTCGCCGACGGTGCCTACGGCTCGGGCGAGACCCTCGCCGCACTCGGCGAGGCGGGACATGAACGCCTGATCAAGCCCTTCCCCTCCAACACCGCGATCCCCGGGGGGTTTCACCGCGATGACTTCATCATCGACGAGGACGCCGGAACCGTGACCTGCCCGGCTGGTCAGGTCGTGGCGATCACTCCGCGGCGCTACGCGACGTTCGGGGCTCGCTGCGCGAACTGCCCGCTGCGACCTCGTTGCACGGGCTCGCGCCACGGAAAGAAACTCACACTCACCGCCCACGACGCGCAGCTCGTCGAGTCACGTCGCGCCTGGCGCGACGGAGACTTCATTTCGGACTATCGAAAATATCGTCCGATGGTCGAACGATCGATTGCGTGGCTCGTGAGGGGCCCCTCACGGCGTGTCAGATTCCGCGGCGTCGAAAAGAACCAGATGGGTCTCAGCACCCGGGTCGCCGCCATCAACCTGCGCCGTCTGATCAACCTCGGCCTCGCCTATGACGGCAACTGGAGCCTCGCGACCACTTAACACAGACGGCGCAAGTCCAGGCTGTCAAAAGAGAGACCACACCACGGGCATCGCCCACCAGGGTGGCCGACTTCAACCCTCTTCACGTCGGCGCTTCGGTTCAGACATGTCCCGGACTTGCGCCCCTCAACATACGCCCCAAATCGGCGTTGTTCAACAGGCTCCTAGGCGGGCTGGGCCGCGCGTACCAGGGTGCGGGTGAGGGCCCCCAGCCGGGGACTCGGGCGCACCCGGAGCGCGTTGGTGGCCCGAGGTCGGCGCACCGCGTCGGGGAGCTGGGCCATCGCGGTGGCGCAGCGGTCCCGCACGGC